>CAYTZJ010000001.1:0-60072 GCA_964442475.1 uncultured Candidatus Saccharibacteria bacterium
GTTCTGGTAGAAATGCGATCAATCACATGATCAACTCGAAAGTTCGGGGTGTAGAGTTTATTGCGATCAACACTGATGCGCAAGATCTTCACAATTCTCTTGCAAAGAAAAAGATTCACATTGGTAAAAATCTAACTCGTGGTCTTGGTACCGGCATGAATCCAGAACTCGGCCGACGTGCAGTGGACGAGGCCCAAGAAGAAGTTCGCGAAGCAATTGCTGGCGCAGACATGGTGTTTATTGCGTGTGGTGCAGGTGGAGGCACAGGTTCTGGTGCTGCGCCTCGAATTGCTCAAATTTCAAAAGAACTTGGAGCTCTTACTGTTGCCGTCATCACAAAACCATTTTTCTTTGAAGGTCTACAACGCATGCGTATTGCCGAACAAGCAATCGAGGAACTCCGAAGTGTTGTTGATGCAATGATTGTTATTCCTAACGATCGACTTTTAAGCATCATTAGTAAAGAAACAACTGCAAAAAGCGCATTTGCGATGTGTGATGAAGTCTTGCGCCAAGCAGTCGAAGCAATTTCCGATCTTATTACAACTCCAGGTCTCATCAATATCGACTTTGCTGACGTCAAAGCGATTATGGAAAATGCCGGCCCCGCACTTATGGGTATCGGTAGCGCAGCTGGAGAAAAACGAGCTGAGGAAGCAGCAAAAATTGCTATCAATTCCCCTCTTCTTGAACTTTCTATTGCTGGAGCAAAGGGTGTTCTATTCTCTATCGCGGGTGGTGACGATCTCACCATGTTCGAAATTCAAGACGCTGCAAAAATCATCACAGAATCTGTTGACCCAAGCGCTAAAATCATATTCGGTACCATTCGAAACGACGGTATGAAAAAGGGTGAGGTTCGAATTACAGTTATTGCGACAGGCTTTCCTGAAAATGCCATCAGAAAATCAATTTTCCAGGAAACTTCAGGTAGTAAACCTATGGAAAAGAGAGTTGATGACGCTGAAAAGAAAGGAAAAATCTATAACACCATTCCAACTCCAAGCACTACCTCTACTCCAGTAAAAACCGAGGATTCACAAACAGAAAAGAAACCCATCCCCGCTCAACCTGACGATATGGATGATGACGAGTGGTCTGCTGTTCCAGCGTTCTTAAGACGATCTAAGCTTAAGTAGACATATTCCAGCGAGCAAAACAATTCGCATGGGCTCTCCATGGGCTCAGAGGCGCCCAAAGAAATTTCGTTTTGCGGTATGAGATATGTGGTTTAAAATAGAATGATGATTTACGATTTAGCAATTTTAGGTGGCGGACCTGCCGGTGTTGCCGCTGGTGTATACGCGTCGAGAAAAAGACTTTCGACCGTTTTTATTACTGCAAATTTTGAAAGTCAAAGCACCGTTTCTGATGATATTCAAAATTGGATCGGAACCATTTCTATAAGTGGCCAAGAGCTAGCAGAAAGCCTTCAAAAACATCTCGAACATTACGCTGAAGATGTTGTGAAGTTACAGATTGGCGAATATGTAAAAGAAATTTCAAAAAAAGATACACACTTCGTCATTATCACAGATAAAGCATCTTACGAGGCTCGTTCTGTCCTTATCGCAACAGGAAGCATTCGACGCAAACTCCAAATCCCAGGTGCTGCTGAATTTGAAAACAAAGGTCTCACCTACTGTGCTTCGTGTGATGGACCACTTTTTGCAGGTAAAGACGTCCTTGTCGTCGGTGGCGGCAATGCGGGCTTTGAAACTGCGGCTCAGCTTCTTGCGTACACAAAAAGTGTCACACTCATTCATAAAGACTCAACCTTCAAAGCCGATGCGGTGACGGTACAAAAAGTCATGTCTCATCCAAACATGAAAGCTCTTACCGACATTGAAAGCGTGAGCATTGCGGGAGACAAATTTGTTACTTCTTACACATTTAAAAACAAAAAGACCGGCGAAGAAACAACTCTTCCTGTTCAGGGTGTTTTCGTAGAAATCGGAGCAATGCCAAATACAAGTTTCGCAAAAAATGTTGTTGAAACTAATCAGTACGGCCAAATCATCGTTGACCCAAAGACACAGATGACCAAAACTTCAGGAATCTGGGCTGCTGGTGACTGTACCGATGGTCTGTACCACCAAAACAACATTGCTGCAGGTGATGCGGTAAAGGCGTTGGAGGATATTTATCTATATTTGAAGGCGTAAAAATACAAACGATGCCTCACTCGAACAGTCCCCGACTGTTCTCGCGGATCATTGTGGGCGATAGAGGACTCGAACCTCTGGCATCAACAACGTCAATGTTGCGCTCTACCAACTGAGCTAATCGCCCTTATTCCGATGTCTAAGTCTACCAAAACAGCTAATCGCCCTTATTCCGATGTCTAAGTCTACCAAAACAGCTAATCGCCCGATAAACCTTGCCGATTCTAACAGAAAAAACGATTTATTTAAATACTAAGTCCATAGACTTTGTGCTAATCTATTTCTCAGGAAAAGTACACAAACAAAAGAAAGGAATTCCGAATGTTTGACCCAATTGTCTTGATGGCGATTTCTAAATCTAATGAAATCGCAGACTTAATGCTAGTTGCCAGAGAACTCAACAATCAACGCTCAGTCGCCGCAACTGGAACCCTATTTGGGAAACCAGAGCTGCCCAAAAGCATCGCACGCGTCATTGGTGTACATCACGACACATCAGAAGAAGAAATTCTCAAGTTTCTGAGCAAAGAAACGACTATTTTGATTTTGGGAATTGACGAAACCAATCAAAACCTGACGCCGTTTTTGGTAATAGCGGAAAGAGCAAAATTGTTAGACATTCCCGTGTGCATCTACAGCGCAGATCCAGTATTCCACACCAAGTTCGATGCCACATCGCCTGATCTGCAAAGCTTCAGAACATGTATCTCGTGTTGTTTTTGGTCAGGTGAATGTCCTAACACCAAAACAAGAATACAAGGAATTTTCAAAGATGCAGGAGTGATTTCTGGCTGCAATGTCAAACGTAATCCCAACGGAGCACAGTCAATCGCTCGACACATAGAAGAAATGTGGCTTTCTCATGTGGCACGCAAATGCCAATAAGCCAAAACACCAAAAGGAATTCGACAAACAAAACAAAAAGAGACGGTTCAAGCCCGTCTCTTTTCTTTTATTAATACACTTATTCCCAATTGCTAATGCTTAAAAATGTTTCGCAACAACTACCTCCATGAACCAAGAATAAAGCCAAAAACAACAAATAATACAAGTTGGTATCCTGCACCGATAAGAAACAAGGTCCATTTATCTTTTTTGGACTTGTTGCTCCACATATAAAGCCCAGCCATAGTTGGAATAACAAAACCAGCCCAAATCCAAAGGGCATTTGTTACACCACTCGCTTCTTTCCATCCGAGAATATAGTGAACAAGTACATACACCTGAAAAAGTACCAAAATAAACTGAGAGACATACATCTTCCACATTCCCTTCATCGCTTCCTTCATGGCCGCTGGGTCGGTTGGCATAACAAAACCCATAGCTTGCATAAATTTTTTACCAAACAATGGACCGTGCCACACATGTCCAATAACCATTGCCAAAACCGCACATACTAAAACTGCCCAGTAGTTAATATCCATAGTACTTATAACTTAATTATTTTTCTTACTAAAATACTATACTCATCACCCTGTCTTACACCTTGAACTGTCACGGTATGATTCGCAAACGGAAACGCCGGAACAGCTGCCATTGATTTACATGGAACAATTTTTACACCCTCAGCACATTGGCTATATTCATCAAAAACAAGTGCATAACCAATCTTTGATTCTTTATTTTGAATAGTGCCATCAGATTCTTTGTACTGTTTCCACAAACTTGCAGCTTTAGTGTTTGCGGGACCACTAAAAATAAGTGTTCCTTTTTCACTAAATCTGTTTTTTATTGCATGAACGTACGCAAACGTACCGATAATAGCTACAACTAATAAAAAACCGGCAGTTTTTTGCTTGCTCATGGCTAAATTATAGCAAGCTTTTAAGAGCGGAAGTGAGAGGATTCGAACCCCTGATGCCCTTTCGAGCATGCCGCTTTTCGAAAGCGGTGCATTCGACCACTCTGCCACACTTCCATGGGTCAAGATCAAAATATACACTAATTTTTACAGATTTATCAAAAAATGATAGACTTCTTCTCGTTCTTATGACCCTATCATCTATCGATTAGGAGTTTTCCCTCTAACAAGAGTAGAATCGATGGGGCTTAGAATTTAAAGCAAATATTGGCCCTATCGTCTATCGGTTAGGACAGTGCCCTTTCAAGGCGCAAAGCTGGGTTCGACTCCCAGTAGGGTCACACGAGAGAAAAACCCAGCCAATGCTGGGTTTTTCAATACGTGGGACGGCCGGAGGCATGTTTTGCCAGTTGGCAAAACAGCCGAGGCGGGGTCGAGGAAATTTGCGAGTGACGACGAGCAAATTATCCGTGACCACATGAATTTTTTAGTTATAATTACTCGATGTTCACAATTAATACCCCTAAAACAGACCAGGATATTAAAGAAATTCAGGAAGTCTTTTTTCAGACTTGGATGGTCACGTATCCAAATAAAGAACACGGGATAACCAAAGAAGATATCAAAGAAAAGTTCAAAGATCGATTTTCTTCTGAAACAATTCAAAAAAGAAAAGAGAGTTTAATGAATCCAGCAAAAGAACACCAGTTTTTTGTTGCTCGAGATGAAGAAAAAATAATTGGAGTATGCAGAGTCACCCTTCATGATGACAAAAACCAACTTCAGGCAATCTACGTGCTACCCGAATATCAAGGAAAAGGAGCTGGGTATTTATTGTGGCAAAAAGCTCAAGAATATTTTAATCCTAAAAAACCAACCGTTGTTCAAGTTGCAACTTATAATACGCAAGCTATTAATTTTTATAAAAAATTGGGATTTATAGACAACGGTAAACGATTCACCGAAGAGAGACACAGAATGCCCATAAGCCAATCACTCATTCCAGAAATGGAAATGGTGCTTAGTCCAAAATAGGGTTAATATAAAATGCATGGTTACACAAGAGCTCAAAAATTTCGTTAACTTTATCCGCACACAGAGCGTTGTTGGTCTTGCTGTTGGTTTCATTCTCGGTAAAGCAATTTCAGACCTCGTTGCCTCGCTCGTAAACGACATCATCAATCCCATTATCGGGCTTGCTCTTTATCGTTTAGGTGATTTGAACGAGCTTGTACTTCACATTGGCAATTCAACTATTTCATATGGAAAATTCATTAGCATTTTAATTAATTTTATTATTGTTGCCGCTGTTGTTTATTTTGGAATTACAAAAATAATTGGAAAAATCGACAAACCAAAAAACTAGTTTATATACTTGACTTTTTTTGTTTTATTGTATAGGCTATAGGCAGGATAGTTCTTTTGAAAGGGTTGAGAGGGCGTGAGGAAGCGGTTTCCAGGTTTCCGATCAGTTTTTACAACTGTTCACTCACAACCACCCCTTCCTTCGCCCTCTCATTCTCCCTTTCATCGTTCTCATCCCACGCATCCAATCGGATGCGTTTCTTTTTTGACAAGAAACACATTTGCTATATATTAGTGAAAGACAGGAGAAGTATTATTTTATATTCATGAGTAGCTACGTGCCGCGACTCGTTGTTGCGGTTTCAAGGACCATACCGACGGCTCGGTATGGTCCTTTTTTGACAAAAAATGAATAAAGTAATATAATGGTAGTAGATTCATTTTGCCTTTCTTGGCCTGCGAGGCGCGCTTCCCTCGCAGACACCGACCGCGCCCGAGGTACAACGGGCGCGGTTTTTTATTTACATTTTGGATATGTTATACTCTGCTCACTAATCTCCATCTTAAAGGAGACAAATTTAAATAAATCACATGAAAAAAGTACAAATTTACTCAACACCAGTTTGTAAATACTGCAAGCTTGCAAAAGAATACTTCAGTGCAAACAATATCCCCTACGAAGAATTTGATGTGGCTACAGACGTTCAAAGGCGTCAAGAAATGATCGACAAAAGTGGCCAAATGGGTGTGCCAGTCATTGTTATTGGTGATTCTGATCTTGTTGTTGGTTTCAACAAACCAGTGATTGCAAACCTTCTCGGTTTACCGGCGTAGATAAAACTCAAAGGTCTTATCTAGACTCAGGTTCAACATATTACAAAAGAAGAATCAATGAAATTTGGCATTAACCTTGCCAAAACAAGCCGCCGTAGTTCAATGGATAGAACAACCCCGTCCTAAGGGGTAAATGTTGGTTCGATTCCAACTGGTGGCACAAAAGATGGCACAATAAGCCTTATTTTGCTAGAATTGCCCAATGGATTTTCACGATAAGGAGTTTTTTGACAAGTTAATGTCGCTTACAGAAGAAAACAATCGAATGCTTCGTCATATTCGAAGATCGGCTTTTTGAGCGGGTATTACACGTACTGTGTACTGGTTAATTTTAATTGGTATTTCAGTTGGCACATATTATTATGTCCAGCCATACGTTGAACAACTCATCGCAACATATCATGCCACCCAAGAAGCAACAACAAAAATCCAAGGTATCGTAAATCCGTTTCAGAGATAGTCGTATTGTTCCAAATTAACATCGAAAACGAGTAAACGCCGAGATAGCCGTTTTGGTAGATAACATCAAGTCACCACAAACATAAATATTGGCAGTAACTTTAAAATAACGCCGAGATAGCTCAGTTGGTAGAGCATTTCCCTGAAGAGGAAGGGGTCGCCGGTTCGAGCCCGGCTCTCGGCACAGTGTAGACAAATACAACCTAACAAAACCCCCTAAGTAGGGGGTTTTTACATTAGTTATTTCTCACTCGCAATTTGGATTGTCGATGTTTATCAAGTTTTGGCAAACGAATAATTAGCAATCCATGCTTTTCCACAGCTTCTGAATCTTCGATCTCAACTTCCTGAGGAAGGGTTATAGTGCGAGAAAAACTACCCCAATAAAGCTCTTTATGAAAATAATTATCATCACCAATACTACGTTCAATTTCCCTTTTTCCCTTAATGGTTACCATATCGCGAGTGATTGTAATGTCGAGATCCTCGGGACGAACACCAGGGACCATGGTTTTGATCACAATGTCATTAGGAGTTTGGTAGACGTCTACCATGAGCTCACCATCACCAATTTCCATATCGATCTCTTCGGTATCCCCATCTACAGAAATCCGCCTCGACGAAGTCTCTTCTTCGGTATCATCTTGAACCCTTACGGCTCCAGTCAAACGCTCAAAAAATGATCTCTTTTCTTTCATAATGTATTAATTTGATTTAATCTTTTTATTTTTTCAAAAAACACTAGTAAGCAAACGACCGAAAACCAGAGTACAAGGAATGTTCCAAGAATATTACTATTGTTATTACTCATTATAGATAAGTTAAAAAGGCTATGCAATATCGTTGCTATAAAAATTCCAATTATTGTCGTAAATCTTCTGTCACTCTTGCTTCTAAAAAAGGAAAGAGCAATACCAAGACCAACCGTAGCTGAGGTAGTAACATGAAGAAGGCTTGCACCAATAAAACGAAGATTACCCGTAGCAATAACATCTAAAATACTGTTTCTTTCACCAAAAGCACCTATCATAAAAAGAAAATTCTCTACCGCTGTAAACCCAAGTGCAGCAGTAACCATAAAAATAACCGCATCAATTGGTTCATCGAACGATTTACTTCGTAGTGCGATGATATATGCCGCACCAAACTTCATTATTTCTTCGATAAGCGCTAACGCAAAAACAAAAGCAATTGATCCTTCAGGGAAAAAACCATAAACAACACCCTGTGTCGGTATGGTCAAAACAACTGAAACCATTCCTGCAATAAAAGTTATAACAATAAGTCCTCGTGGTTCTGGATGTGCGCTGTCTTCTCTCAACCAAAACCAAAGCCAAAGAATAGCTGGCACCAAACCGCCAAGAAAGACGTACAAAAGAACCTCCAAATTCATAGAAAAATTATAACACTATGCATGTGGCCACTGTTCGACCATCAACATAGAACCTTTTGATGTTGGTAATAGTGACCAAATTTCCTCTGTTACAAACGGCATGCATGGATGAAGAATTCGCAATGATGTTGTGAGTATAGTGTACAAAGCATGTTGACGCGAAAGTTTTATCTTCTCGTCTGTTCCATTGAGAATCGGTTTTGATTCCTCAATAATTTTATCTGCAATCTCAGTCCATATATACTGATACATTTTTTCTGCAGCAATATGAAGACGATAATCTTCGTACTCTGATGTTACTTCAGCCACAATTTCATTGAGACGTTCAAGAAGCGTTTCATCTACCTTCGTAAATGAAACTTTTTTATCAAAATTGACTCCTTCAGAATTTTCGAGAACAAATCGGCTAATGTTCCAAATTTTATTAGCAAAATGCTTATACCCCTTAACTTTATTTTCATCGAATTTCACATCATTACCAATCGCTGTACCCGACAAAAGTCCCATACGTAACGCATCAGCACCGTATTTCTTTATAAGTTCAAGTGGATCAATACCATTACCTAAGGATTTACTAAATTTTCGACCCTGCTTGTCTCGAACCAAACCATGAATCATGACAGTTTTAAATGGTACTTGTCCAAGATGAAAACCACTCATCAAAATCATACGAGAAACCCAAAGTGGCAAAATCTCATATGCTGGTGACATGAATGAGGTTGGATGAAACACGTCAAGATCTTTGGTTTTTTCTGGCCAACCGAGTGTAGAAAATGTCCAAAGTGCGGAAGAAAACCATGTATCAAGCACATCTTCTTCTTGTTTCCAGCCGTCGCCTTTTGGGGGAACAACGTCACAATAAACCTCATTGTTTCGGTACCAAACTGGAATTCGATGACCAAACCAAATCTGACGTGATATACACCAATCACGCAAATTTTGTACCCAATGAAAATAGGTTTTACTGAACCTTTCTTGAGGCATATGTACTGCACCACCTTCGACAACCTTTTTCATCATCTCTCTGAGAGTAATCTCTGAACCAGTTTTAATTCCCGGAATTTCTGAATAAGGAATTGTGAATGATTTATTAACACCAATCCACCACTGAAGTTTTGGTAACGGTTCGACAACAGCGCCTGTGCGCTCTGATGTAGAAATATTCTGCATTATATCCTCCTCTTTTTCTAAAAGACCTTGAGATTTGAGCCACTCAACAACGATTTCTCTTGCTTCAGTAGTTTTTTTACCATTAAGTGGTCCATCGACAGTCATTTTTGCATACTCATTGATAACTTGAGGTTTTGGTAAATTATTTTTTTCAGCAATTTCCCAATCAGTGTGGCTATGAGCAGGTGTCACACCCAGAGCTCCAGTGCCGAATTCCATCTCTACAGATGAATCTGCAACAATTTTGATATGAATTGGCACCTCACAAAAAACCGCATCATATTTTTTACCCACAAATCTTTGGTATCGAATATCGTCAGGATGAACAGCAACAGCAACATCACCAACCTTTGTTTCCGGACGAGTTGTGGAAATAGAAATTGGAAAATCTTTTGAATATTTGAATGTGTAGAGCTTGCCCGAACGTTCTTCATGAACAACCTCATCATCAGAAATGGTTGTTTGACCTTTTGGATCCCAATTCACAATTCTATTTCCGCGATAAATCAGTCCGGCATCATACATCCGTTTAAAGGCAGTTGCGACAGCAATATTTCTTTTTTCATCAAGCGCATATGCGTATCGTGACCAATCGAGTGATGCACCCATAGATCGAATTTGGTTTAAAATTATACTTTCGCTGTTTTTTGCATATTCCGAAACTCTTTTCACCAATTCATCTCGTCCAATATCATGACGACTTTTACCTTCATTTTTTTGAATGTCTTTTTCAACACGAGCTTGAGTTGCAATTGCAGCCGAGTCTGTACCAGGAATCCATAATGTCTTTTTACCTCTCATTCTTTGAAAACGCACGATCGAGTCTTGTAATGAATCCTCGTAAGCATGCCCAAGATGAAGAACACCAGTCACATTTGGTGGCGGCAATACGAGTACAAAAGATTCTTTTCTATTACCAGGTAGATTATCTGGATTAAAATAGCCGGAATCCTCCCAACGTTTGTAGATTAATGTTTCTGTATCCTCAGGATTGTACGGCTTGAGAAATTTTGGATTTAAATTTTTAGCCATTAAATTATGCTTATTTTGAACATCATAGCATGCGCGAATATTCGAATAAAATTCCAATTAGAGCTACTTGACTTTATTTAAAAAATATATTAGGATGTTGATGTCGTAAAAAGGACAAAAATAAATTGTAAAGGACAAATATTATCAGTCCTACGAAAAAATTATTGTATACAAAAGTTTTTTAAAGGACATAATTTAAGTAGGTGTATAAAAGTCATTTTATCACATTTTGGCTTAAAATATGGCTTTAATAAAGACATTGGATCGCCTAATTTGATTGACTTGTTGGCTAGAAATCATTAGCATTCGGGTTGCGTCTGGAGTAAACATTACTGGCTAAATTAACTGAGGATCGGAACAAACATGAAAACTCCACTATTTTTTTCTTTGAAGCAAAATCTTGGCACAAGACTTTTTGTGCTTATTGTTCTTGTATCTATTGTCATTCCTCAGACTTACACACTTTCAATTCCATTGGCATTTGCTGATGATGAGACACAAAACACAGAGTCAAGTAACACAGGTGCTAATGTTGAAAGAGAAACTGAAAGTTCAACTGATGAAGCAGCAAATAATTCCCGTGTTAACAATGCAACGGATAATATTGAAAAAGACGTTATTGATACAAACTCATCAGTTGGTTCCATCGATCATTCTTCAATCGAAATAGTTAATATTTCTAATAATGAAAGCATTAACGATATTTCTACGATTCCTGTCACATCAGTAAATGTGAATCCAACTCTAGACATCAATAATTCTTCTGAAGATAATGCGAACAATTCTGGAAACACTACACACAACACATCAACAAACAACAACGATTCATCACACGAAACCGAAGATATTCAGCCGGAAGTAGCGGGGGCAAACAGCCTAACCACTACCCCTCAGACGGGCTCAATTACCGTATGTAATGTAATTGCAAAAGCTGATGGACAAATAGTCTCTTCACCAGCGGGTCTTCCGAATGCCGCTTTTTCATTAAATCTTCGAACACGAATCGGCACAGGAACCCCAATTCAAACCTCTCCTTCAATTCAAGAGTTTGATTTCTACTCTCATTTATTTACACAAACAACCCCTTCGCCAATTCCTGTGAGTGCACAGTGTATAAAATACAAAAACTTTGAGCTCAGACAATACATCTACTCTCCGGTTACAGTAACATCTGAAATCAGCAATAGATGGGAAACACCGAAATACAACGATCAATTCATTACTTCTGTGAATTCGGTTAATAGTTTCTACCCGTACAGCCAAGAAATGTTTGATAATAATCAAGCAAATGACGGACAAAGAAACGAAGATGCTGACGGCATCATCACTCTTACAGCCAATCGACCAAACCGAGTTTTGGTTATTCTAAACAAACTCAAACCAGTCACACCACAAACAGGTTCAATTACTGTTTGTAATATGATTATTACTAAGAATGGTCAAATTGCCACGAGCTCTGCGGGTCTACCAGCTGGACAATTTAATATCAACTTTTACCCACTATCGAGTCCACAAACCCCTGTTCAAAACTCAGCCTTTAACACTGCCACGTTTAATCCAGCAATACCTTCAGTTTCTGGACTTGCCGCAGAATGTAAGAAATATGAGCACCTACCACTCCAAGCGTATGTGTATACTCAAGAAACTATTACCGGTGCATCAGATGAAACATGGCAAACACCAAAATATAACGACGGGTACATATTACCTCCAAACCAACTTAATAACTACTTCCTATACAGCCCAGAATCCTTCGATAACGATCCCTCAAATGACGCTCTAAAAAACGAGGACTCCGACGGTATTATTACCCTAAACGTTAACCGACCAGACCGAGTGTTGGTTGTAATGAATAAACATAATTTGGTCGGGGGTGAACCGCCACCAGCCTGTGCAAACGGCATAGAATTATCTGTCACAGAGTTTGGTACAGCCGTATCACAGGGTCGAATTACTTACTCACCTATTGTTGTTGATGCAGGAACCACAACCGCGACCTTTACGATACATAACAATACAGGTTGTACAGCACCCGTTACCCTAACGAGTTACAAAATGTTTGATCCGCCACCCGTTCTTTCGACTCAGGTGCTCTTTGATCGAGCAGGCGTAATTCAAGCAACATCAACCACAATCCTAAAAGTAAGAATTCCTAACTGTGCTGCTCAAATTGACGCATGGTTTGGAATGGCACCAGAATTCTTAGTTGATTCAAATCCATATTCCTACCCCTCTGTTCCACATGTTCTAAACGCGTTACTTGTTCGACAAGACCAATCATGTAATACAAATCCAGTTAATACCCCACCCACAATTACCCTTATTGGAAGTAACCCTCTTAGCATTACCAAAGATTCAATCTTTACTGACCCTGGAGCAACAGCAACAGATGTTCAAGATGGAAACCTCACAGCTTCTATCGTGGCAACAGGTACCGTCAATACAAGCGTGGTTGGTACATACACTCGCACTTATACCGTTACCGATTCTGGTGGTCTTTCTGCTTCAACAACTCGAACAGTCAACGTTACAAGTGGTGGTGGTCCAACAAATAACCCACCAACAATCACAGTTCTCGGTGATAACCCAATGATTGTTTATATTCACACAACTTTTACTGACCCTGGAGCAACAGCAACGGATCCAGAAGACGGTAATCTCACAAGCCAAATCGTTACAACCGGCTCTGTGGACACCAACACTCTTGGTAGTTACACAATCACCTACACCGTTACAGACTCTAAGGGTGTTTCGGTTTCAGCTAATCGTACTGTAAATATTATAGAAAACACAGACAACAATGGTGGAGGCGGAGGTGGAGGTGGTAGTCGTCGCAAAAGTTCTGGAGGCAGAGTTCTCGGTGTAGAGACCGGTCCTACTGCGTGTTTTTATCTAAACGACTATCTCCGACGTGATCTCAATAATGATCAAGGTGAAGTATTGAAACTTCAATTGTTTCTAAAGTATTTTGAAAATGAAGGCAACCTCATTGCAACCGGTAACTTTGACCAAGCTACCTTCGATGCCGTATCACGATTCCAAACAAAGTATTCAAGTGACATATTAAGTCCATGGGGCTATAACGCACCAACTGGTTATGTTTATATTCTGACAAAAAAGAAAGTAAACGAAATATTCTGTAAAACAGCGTTTCCAATAAACGCACAACAGCAAGAGGAGATTAATAACTTCAAATCCCTCATTCAGGGCCTTCATGATCGTGGTTTAACTGTTCCCACAGACGGTACAATGATGATTGATGATCATGTAATAGATGTAAAGGACACAGTTGGTCTGGCAACATCTACCAATCCAGAAAATCCAAATTCGGAAATGGTTGTAAAGGACAAAATGATAAAGGACAAAATGAATACGGAACATTTGAGAGCTGTAGCAGCAGCAATCTTCAGCATACCCAAGGATCGAGAAACGATTTTACAAGGTATTTATTTCCTTCTAATAGCGCTCATCGCAATCTATCTCTTTACTGAAATCATTGTCGGTAGCCAAGACTTGAGTAAGCTTACGAAATACCGAATACAATCTCGAAAGGCCACGGGCTACTTTGCAGGTCTCATTGTTGCAATGATTGCGGCAATCTGGTACCAAGCATTCAGCATCATCGTTCCACTCTTAGTTCTTGCGATTATTTCTGGAATATTCCTTGCGTGGACAATGACAAAAAAATCAGACGACGACACAATCAATCTTCCTCCTTCTTCAAACCGATAAATCATTAATACACAAAAACCACCCCATCGAACACTCGGGGTGGTTTTTGTTTTATTGGAACTAAGAAAGTCTTAAGTTTCCTTGGGCCTCAATCACCGAACGATCCGACACACCATCCTTTTCATATCGAATATAGGCAGCGAGCGCAATCATGAGTGCGTTGTCAGTTGAAAGATTGGTCTCTGGAACAAGAAGTTTTACATCATCGAACTCTGAAACTAATTGTTCAAATGATTTTCTAATTACCTGATTTGCAATTACCCCACCTGCAATAATCAACACCTTTGGATTATTTTTTTTAATAACGTGACTGGTTTTTGTTACAAGCGTTTCAATAATAGCGTCCTCAAAAGCAACACAAACTTCTTTTTTTAGTTGTTCGTCGATCTCACGAACATCCCTTAGGGTATATAAAACTGCCGTCTTTAGGCCTGAAAATGAAAAATCGTCATCCCCGCTTTTTAACATTGGTCGAGGAAAGTTGAAACGTGAAAAAATTCCTTCATCTCGAGCTTGTCTGGCATACTCAGCAACCTTTGGACCACCAGGATACGCCAAACCAAGCATACGTGCCACCTTGTCATATGCTTCACCCACAGCATCATCTCGGGTTTCGCCAAGAATTTTATATGAAAGCCAATCGTTAACCAACACAAGTTCTGTATGACCACCAGAGATAAGCAATGCAAGTGCTGGAAACCTTATAGGACTACGAAGATTAAGCAATACAGAGGAAATATGACCCTCCATGTGATTAACGGGCATTACAGGAATACCCCATATTTCACCTAGAACCTTTGCGGCATTGATTCCGACCCAAAGTGCCGGTTCAAGACCTGGACCATTAGTAACTGCGATTAAATCAATCTTTGGTTTCTGAACAGACTCAATAAAACTAATTATTCTTTCGGACAATTCTGGTTCCCGACTTAAATCAAGTTTAATTTTTTCTTTAATATCTGTTTCAAGATTATTTTTTTCATTCTTGAAATATAGGCCCGCTTCTTCAAAAGCCTTTTGAATAAGGGGTGCAAGGTTCTTTGAGTGTTCACGTTTAGCAAGATTTGGAAAAACACCTCCATATTGTTCATGGATTTTGATTTGAGATAAAACCAAACTCGAAAGCACGGTAAATGTGGGCTGAACTAAGCCACCCTCTGCTTCAATAATACTTACCGCTGTTTCATCACAGCTTGTTTCTATTGCTAAAATTTTCATAAATGTGCGAGATACCGGAATCGGACCGGTGTCTGATGCTTGGGAAGCATCCATTCTGCCACTAAACCAATCTCGCTAAAACATGTATACGAGCTAACGGGCATTACTTTAACCCAAACCATGAAGCAAATCTAGTCCAAAAAGTATTCGGCGGAGATGGTGTTACAGGTGGTTTATCGTTCTTATCACGAACAATGACAATCATTGTTTCATCCTTTTTAGCAACACCAAACTTATCTCGGATCTCTTGATCGAAACCGGGCTGACTTTTTACATATGCCAAATCATGTTCCAACTCAGATTTTCGAAGTTTAAGTTCATTGAGTTCGGCCTGCGCTTCTTTCAGACTTTGTTTACTTTCCTGGCTTTTTTTATAAATATTCCAAGTTGGTCGAAGTAAAAAAATAAAAAGCACCAGAAATACCACGATGGTGGTCTTTGAATACAGCCGTCGCTTTATTTTGAGGTACTCCATAGATAAATTATATCTTAAACCATATTAAAAACCGATCAGTTGCGAAGTTGATATTTTAGATATAAAATTCGCCTAACCCGTTGCCGACACATGTCGACCGAGGAAGATCAAACATGCTTTGGGATCAAAGAAATAGAAAAATAATTAAAATTGTGTGGGGTATACTTGCAGTCTTTGTAATTTTAAGTATGGTGTTGTTCTTTGCAAAAGGAACGATTCTTACTACTCTCTAGACTATTCAGACTGAACCATTTTTAAGAACACATCGTGTGGAATATCCACGGTTCCTTCTGCTTTCATGCGTTTTTTCCCCTCTTTTTGTTTTTCCCAAAGTTTCATTTTTCGAGTTCTGTCACCTCCATACATATGCTGAGTTACATTCTTTTTAAGTGCTGGAATAGTTCGTGACGAAATAATCCTACCGAGCGCACGGGCCTGAACTTTTGTAGCAAACATTTGCTGAGGCAAAAGATTATATAATCTTTCAACCATATCTTTGGATTCCCTTTCAACTGTCAAACGAGATACAATGCGAGCAAATGCGGGTACTGGCTCATCCGCTACCCACATTTCAATTTTACTCACATCTGCATCACGCATTCCTGTTGCTTCATACGAAAGTGAGGCGTAACCGGAAGAAGCACTTTTTACCTTATTGAAAAAATTACGCATAAGTTCTCGTAGTGGCATTTCTGCTGTAATAGAAGTCCTATTATCACCAAAAGTATGAGTTTCGCCTACCATACCCTCATGTTCAAATAGCAATGTCATCATCGGGCCAACATATTCTGGTGGTACTATCACTGTGACTTTTGCCCACGGTTCACGAACAGCCACGATCTCATGTTCCTCTGGAAAAAATGAGGCGGAAAAGATACTAATTGTTTTGCCGTTTTTGAGATCAATTTCATAATTAATACTTGGAGTCGTAACGATAAGATTAAGATTTGATTCACGGCGAAGTCGCTCAGAAACAATTTCCAAATGAAGCATACCGAGAAAACCACAACGAAAACCCTTACCCAAAACCCCCGACGCTTCTTCTTCGAATGAAAAAGATGAGTCACTTAATTTGAGCCGACCAAGCGCAAGTCGAAGCATTGGAAAATCATCTTGACTTTCTGGATAGAGTGAAGACCAAACAACTGGCCGAGGCTTGAGATAGCCTTCCATCGGTGGCATCGTATCACGAACCAATGCCACCGTATCACCCACCGAAGCGATACCAGGCTCCTTGATTCCCGTTACAATATAACCAATTTCACCTGCAGAAAGTGCAGCGGTTGGGGTTTCCTCCGGAACAAAAATCCCAACATCGTTTGCATTAAATTCCTTACCTGAAACACAAAATTTGAGTTGGGTGTTTTTGCTAACCTTACCACCCATAATACGTACATATACAATGACTCCAGTATGATTCGAATATTGAAAATCAAAAACAAGCGCTCGTAAACCTGTCTTGTCTTCATCTTTTGCCATTGGTGGTGGCACACGTTTAAGCACAGCATCAAGAAGTGCTTCTACTCCAGCACCAGTTTTACCAGAAACCTCAACAATATCTTCTTCTTTGCACTCAAGAAGTGTGATCATTTCTTTGCGGACTCGTTCGACACTCGCAAGCGGTGAATCAATTTTTGAAATAACTGGAATAATTGTAAGTCCTTGGTCACGGGCCATAGCGAGTGTGGAAAGCGTTTGCGCCTGAACACCCTGTGTTGCATCAACCAAAAGAACGGTTCCTTCAACCGCCTTAAGAGCACGAGAAACTTCGTATGAAAAATCGATATGCCCCGGAGTATCGATAAGATTAATAATATGATCCTTATATCTCATTCGAACCGGTTGCATTTTGATCGTAATTCCCCGCTCACGCTCAAGATCCATACTATCGAGTACTTGATCCTTCATCTTGCGTTTTTCGATCGTACCTGTAATTTCGAGCAATCGATCTGCCAGGGTTGATTTGCCATGGTCAACATGGGCAATGATAGAAAAATTTCTGATTTTGTTTGTATCCATATTTTTATCTCAAACCCCCAATCTAAGCTTTCAATTCTGAATGTGTTCACACATTCAGGGCTTGAAATTTAGTTTTGAGATTGTTACACCTCGGGGTCGGGTCCGATTACAGGAATTGGAGCTTTCCAGAACTTACCATGCAAAGCAGTCATTGTTTCCCTAAGCTCCCTACTACCCAAGAGGGCGAGCACTATAATACCGCATATAATGCCCACTACACCAGCAATAGCGCCTTGGCTTAAAACACCAATAAATGTATCGAGTGTGAAGATATTTTGAAGTAAATTTAAACTAATGTACGTGGCCATACCCATAACCAAAGACACAAAAAGAAGTTGTAGTGTAGTTCGAATTAAGCTTTTTGCAACACCCTTGTAGTCTCTATTGAACATATACACATGAACTAACGCGGCGGCAATACTACCGATTGAAAAAGCTAGTGGTAACATGAGCACTGTGGTTCCAGACACATCAGTGACCCTAAATAGAGCTTCAACAAAATACTGAAATTGAGGAAAAGCGATTACAAAACGAGCCAAAAATGCTGCTGTAGCAATAATAACAAGTGCCGAACAAATGTTGATATAGAATGGAATTCTTGTATTGCCAGCTGCATATCGAGCGCGAGTAAAAACTAATATTAAACTCTGAGCAGCAAGAGAGATCACAAAAAGAGCAAGAGCGGCCGCTGTAAGACGAGTATCCTGCCAACTAAATTCTCCAGAACCCAAAATAACTCGAACTATATGAGCGCGAAGTACAACAAAAAGTGCCACGAGTGGTAATGAAAAGAAAATAATATATCGAGCTGTGGTATCAACCAATTCAACAAATTTTGTTCTTTCCCCTCGCGCAAACAAAACTGCCATGGAAGGAAATGCGGCTAAGGAATAACTCACTCCAACAACAGAAAGTGGTACAGATTGAAGATTCCAGGAAAGACTAAGAATAGAAATTGAACCTGCACTCATAAGTGAGGCGAGTGAAATAAGAAAAAATTCACTTACTTCTTGAGCAGACATTGCGAGCGTTCGTGGAAACGCAACAACAAACATTCCAAAGGCAGTTCGATATTTTTTAAACGAAAAAATAATTCTAGGAAATAAACCCTGTCGCGCCACAAACGGAACTTGAACTAAAAAATGAAGAACTGCTCCAATTGCCACTCCCCACACCAAACCGGCCGAACCAAAACGTGGAGCCAAAAAAACAATACCAAAAATAATTCCAGCATTATACAAAAGTGGACTAATGCCATAAATAAAGAATCTGTTGTACAGCTGAGTTACACTTGCAATTAAATTCGACAAACCAAGCATAATTGGCGACAACAACAAAATCCTTGTAAGAAGAATAATTTCACTTCGGAATGGTTCTTCAGAAAAACCCGGGAAAATTTTTGCCACAAACAATGGAAAAAGAAAAAAGATTATGGCCGAAATTGTTACCATAACAATAAGAAAAATTGAAAACACAACACTCAAAAATTCTCGTCCAACATTTTTACTTATTTTTACCCGCTCAGAAAGAAACGGGATTATAATCGAAGCCGAAAAAAGAGACGCAACGACAGCAAAAAGAAAATCTGGAACACGAAACGCAGCGTAATACAAATCGAGTGCCTGACTTGCTCCAAAGGTATGAGCAAGTAATCTGTCTCGGACTAAAGCCAAAACCTGAGACATGAGGGCAAATGCACCCAAAAGATACGCGGCATCGTGCAGACCACTAATTTCCCTACCCAAAAAACTAATAAATTTCTTTACCATTAGTTAGACTCAGTAATTGGTAAATCTTTTCGCTTTTCAGGTTTGGCATCCTTAGAAGGCGCTGCTACAAATGGCGCCCTGCCAGCCTTAAGATTTTCGAGAATTGCATTTAGCTCTGAATTGTTTGGATTTAAATCCTTGAGTTCTTCAAAAATTTTAATCGCCTTTGCTGTTTCGCCCGCATTTGCATAACTTAAACCAAGAAAATATTTAGCATTTGCATAGACCGGTACAAGCGATATTGATTTTTCGAATGCAGCAACAGCACCTCGATATTCCTTTGCATCATACTTTAGAAGACCGAGTCTAAAGAAAATCAATGGATCATCGGGGGTAAGAGTAACAATCTGTTCAACACGTTTGATCGCAGCACTTAGGTTGCCTTGTGTGGCGTCAAGTTGCGCCTGAAAAAATATTGCGTCGATATAATTACCCTTAAATTCTAGTGATTGATTCAAATATTCTTGAGCAGTCTTAAGATCTTTATTGGATGCAGCAAGTTGAGCCAGAGCAAGATACACTTGTGGGTTTCGTGGACTAATCTTATTAGCTTCTTCATAACCAGTCTTTGCAGCCTCATAAGCACCCTCAACACCAACTGGCACAATCGTGCTATATACCTGAGCAACAATTAATTTATTTTCAAGACGTGATGGATCAGAAAGCTCAGCAAGACGCGCAGCCTCTACTGCACTTGCAGTTCGTTTCTGAAACTCGTTTCTTTGTTCTTCTGTTATTTCAGTCTTACCATTTGCTTCGGCAATTAACGTATTAATCCTTGATACATTAAGTTGTGCCAGAGATCTATAATAAATATCCCGTTTTGATAATCGAATAGCATCAAGAATTTTTGCTTCGACAATATTTGCATCAGCATTTTGAGTTACTGAAACAATCGCTCTTTGGAAAGATACTGATGCTCGACCCTGTTCAAAAATAATATAACTCAAACCCACAGTAGCAATAAGCACAATGACACCGATCATTGTTGCGATAAAGCCGATCTTTGGATATTTAATAAATTCAAATGATTTATTAAGTGTAATACCTGCAACCGCCGTCGAAGCCATAAACAAGCCGGTAAAAAAGAATGTCAAAAACAGAATCACGGTTCCTGGGGTGTAGAAAATATTCATAATCCACAAATAGACAACGACACCAAGTGAGGATGTAACAAAAAATCGTGTTGATCTATCTGTATAGCTTGAAAATAAAGACTTAATGCCAAGCCAAACAATAGACATCAAGAAGAGTAGCCACGCAAACAGTCCCACTATACCGGTTTCAATAATAGAGGTTGGAACAAAACCAATAGCAAAATCAAAATTTGTATTCCAAAAATTTGTAAGATTGATATTAGGTCGGTACATCTGCCACGCAACACTAAAACGATTTGGACCGGTTCCGAGCACAGGATCTACCTGCAAATTAGATTTAAAAACATCATATGTTGCCTCCCATGATGGACGAATCTCGATATTACTAACTCCAAATCGCGCACCTAGATTTGAAGCAAGATCACCACCAAGCGGCAAAACAAAGACAAGTGCAATAATCGAAATTATAAGAGACTTGATAGCAATTCGATGACGAGGCATTTCGAGTCGTCCGTCAGCAGTTAATTCCAGGGTTCCAGAAATTCTTTCTGCAACAGCAGTCGAGTGAGCTGCAGTATAAACAAAAAAGATAGCGGCAACAATTCCCGCAACAATCCACATTGTTGAAAAATTAACAACGATCATCACAAAAAGCGATAAAAACAAAACCACATACGCCACAGCTTTTTCAACCTTTTTGAGCTTCAAGATTTCAAGAGCGAAGAGCGAAAGCAACAAACTCACTCCAAAAAAGATCCCGAGCTCATTCAATTTTCCAATCGTATTGGCGGTTATTGATGTAAAAAAACCAATTGATAGAAATTTTGTACCCAATAAAAATCGTAACGCATGAAAAATACCGAGTAAACCAGCGCCTACAAAAAATATCGCATTAACGACATACAATTTTTTTAGATTTGAAAAAGAAATAGAAACAAGATATGTAAGCACCATCATGATAAGAACGAATGAAAAAGTGCCAACCTCAAAACCATAGCCGACCAAAGAACCAATTCGAGAAGTGCTTACAAGTGATGAAATCAGTATCACAACAACCAAACCCACCGATGTTGCCGCTAATACATTTCTCGGGAAAAAAACTGTTCCACGTTTTATGATCGCGAGAATAGTGAGTATAAATGCAAAAAGTACGCCGAGTGAGATAACAAGTGCCTTGAGATACACAAATGACAAAAATGGAGATGGGCTGAATGCAATTGGCACCAAAACAAGAAGAATTGTAAGCAAAACGAGAGGTAAATTATCTAATGTTATGAGTTTGCGGAGTACCTGCAATTTATTTAAAATCATGCTTACTTTGATGAAATAATATACAGCTATTATCTCAATTTTACCGAGTATTTTCAATCGATCTCTCAACACAAAACCCCGCTTTAGGCGGGGTTTTGTAATTTGTGTTTCTGGGTCTATAAGCCGAATTCTGTCCAGCAAAGCTCCGTGAGGAGCAAAGCGTGGATAACTATTTATCTAGCCCCGTGATTACTCTCGGGGTCAAGCGGCACACTCACAACCTTTCGGTTCGAGTCCGGCCTTGCACACAAGTAAGGATTTAGCCGTTGCAACCGATACGTTACCGTACCGACTCATCCCGCGTGGCTTTCAAAGAAAACCATGGGAGCTGTAGTTCTTTCGTTCTACAGCGTCTCTGTTCGCACCTCGTGGATCACTCCAGACGGGCGTTACCCGCTACCCTTCCAATTTTGCCCATCGCAGGTGATGCAAAATTGGTATGTGTTCGGACTTTCCTCCAAACGTCTCCATTTCGCCCCTTGGGCTATACAAGACGATGGCAGTTATCCAACCCAGAACAAAAAAATAGTAACATAAAATCAGAACAAAAGCAAACTACGGCTGGGTTGAGCCACTATCATTAGAAACATCAGCTGAGTCTGAGTCTGAGTCTGAGTCTGCAGAATTTTCTGAACGGTCTGAAACACTGTTTCCATTATCGCGTGAAGGTTCAACTTGGGTTTGTGCGTCTTGATCTGAATCATTTGAAACATCAGTTTGTGGAGAATTCTTTACATCATTTTTTAAATCTCCAGCAACCCCATCGATAAACGAAACGTCTAAAGTGGCCGAAACATCATGTGCAGTGTCACCCGTCGTTGGAATACTTGGTGCAACAGGCTCAGCATCGCGTCCGTCATTAGGAATTTCCTCATTAGAGTTTTGTCCACATTCGCCAGCAAAATTCTTAAGTTTACCCTTAATAATTTTTACACAATACGGTTTCCCAGTCGCTTCGTCATAAAGTGTGATACCTGTTGGCTTTTCTGAACTACCAACGATAAGCTCTCCAACTAAAACATTTTTAAACTTGGCAACTGACTCAGAAAATGAAATACCAAAATCTTCGAGAGTTTGGAACGGATTTGACCAAAGTCCGCCACCACCATTCCCAATACGAATCTGTGATTCAACCGCAGCAAGTCGTTCCTCGATAGAATCGAGTCGCAACTGTTGCGCCTTTGCGACACCGAGATTAAAGACGGAAAGTTTATACACATCAACATCACCGTTTGCAGTAAGAATTTCGCTTGGAGCATCGCTCGCCAAAATTCCAAGTCGATTTGGGGTGCCTGTTTCATCGTTAAATCTAAAGGTTGAAATATCAATTTCAGTAAGCTTGTTTGCAAAGGCAACTAAATCTTCTTCTTGGAGTTTATTAACATTTGTAATGTCATCTTGGTCTGCCTTAGCCACAAAACCTCGTGCTCCAACATCACCAGAGACTTGAAGTTTGTACAACGAATCATTTACACCAATTCCAACATTTCCAGAAGTATTAATTGTGAGTGAAGGAGATGTTGTCGGCGCATCATTAATAGAGATTCTTTGAGCAATTTCCTGGACTGATTTAACAGTGTCAGAAAGAATTGCTCGAACGTTGATATTTACCTCTCTACCAGCTTCGTTATACAACGCATATCGAGGATCTACTTGAGACACGTCTTCGGCAATAAAACCAATATCTCTTTTACCATTGTAATATCCTGGCTTGTAGTTAAATTCTACGGGATTGAGACTCATCAATCGTTCAAGGGATGACTGACCATCAAGTGCACTTATATTTTCCTTTACAGTACGAGTTGAAGAATCACATGTTGTTCCCCAAAGAAGATAGTGTCTAGTTGCATCAGTTTTTATACATGCAAAATATTCACCCCCCCCAGCTTCGACGAGATTATCGAATGCATAATGATACGTACTTGAATCATCGATCGTAAGAAGTGCGGCATTACCAGCACCATTAACATCACCAAGCTGGATCACTCCTGTTGAATCATTAGAACTTGCATCAATTAATACCGCACCACCACTTGAACCCAAGGATGTTCCATTAAGATCAATAGTATAGTTTGGAGTCAAAGTATTAAAACCTAGGGAACCGTTACTAGCAACTACAAATGTTGAACTATTTGTATTAATAACAAATGCAGGAGTAGTATCGTTATTTTGGATGGACAATCTAGCGAAGGGTGATGTTGTACCCACTCCAACTTTTCCATTTCCAAGAACATTAAAGAGTGTTGCGTTTGTAGAGCTTGCTACTGCAAAGAGAGAGGTTGAGCCAGCAGAAGAAGTTGTTTGGACTGATAGCTTTGAAAATGGCGAAGATGTGCCAACACCGACGTTACCCTCAACAATTAAACCGTTTGTTGGTGCAGCGATAGTGTCGTATGTAGTACCGTATGAACCGTTACCAGAAACAGAGAGTTTTGACGCTGGAGACTGTTCACTAATTCCAACAGATGAACTATTGATTGTAATTACTCGAGTACTTGCACCAGTACCCAAATCAAGACGTGAGCTTAAACCAACTCCACCCTCAATAAAGGCTTTTTGTGTACCGTTTTGTCTCAAACTAATGTTTGGAACCTGACTGTTTGAAGAATCGTTAATTGTTAGATTAACTGCTCCAGCATTCTCAATCGTTGCAGACCCCCCAGACACATGAAATTTTGATGTGGGTGCTGCGATGCCCACTCCAACGTTCCCGTTCTGCAATGCATACAAACTAGACGCAGCAGTAAGGCCACCTGCAAATGTTGAAGTTGAAGTTGTCGTAAATGCACTAAAATAAGAAGATGCTGATTGCCCCGCCACCGAAAAGTTCGTATAAGGCGAAGATGTACCCACCCCAACATTACCACTAGCCAAAATATTAAAAAGTGTTTGTTTTGTAGAACTTGCCACTGCAAAGAGAGATGTGGTTGCAGAAGCAGATGGGCCCTGTAACGAAAATCGTGAAAAAGGAGAACTCGTACCAAAACCAACCTTACCCTCAACAATTAATCCATCGGTAGGAGCATTTATGCTGCTATATGTATCTCCAATCGCCCCATTACCTTTTACCGACAACATTGAACCAGGCGTAATAAATCCTCCAATACCAACTGCAAGTGGATTTGTAGCTGCATCAACATTTTTAATAAAAATTCCCGGAGCATTTAGTGACCCACCATACTGCCAATTTAAATCATTATCAAAAATAGCAATTTGTTGAGTACCGTAAACAGAATCGTGTGCCCAAATACCAGTCTCATTACCCGCTCCAACACTATCATTGGCTGTTCCAGCATAAAGTCTTGCTGTTCCGCCTGTTGGGTCACCTAAATATGCCCCAGTACCCCACACATCAAGAGAAACTTCTGGAGATGAAGTGCCAATACCAACATATCCACTTGAACCATCAACTACAAGACCAGTTAAACCGTCATTTGTCCCATAAAAGAATTTATCAGTACCAGTCATATACGCAGAAATAAGCCTGTCATCATTGGTTATAAGACCAATTTCATCACCAATTGAACCTGATGAAATAGCTGGACGAAAGGCACCTTGATATCCGCCAAGATAAGACAACGAACTATCAATATCGAGTGATGCGTTTGGTGTAGAAGTTCCAATTCCGACATATCCTGTCGAAAGAATACTGAATGCCGACAAACCACCGGTACCGAAAAATTCTGCAATCTTACCAGCACCATACTGTGCAACGCTCAATGAAGTTGTAGCACTCGATGTTGCATTCGTACTGTCATTTCTAAAGAACTGTTCACTCGAAATACCATCGAGTCTGCCTGCTTCAAAAGCCGCTGGAACCGCCCCAAGAACTTTTCTTGGGCTCATTTCTCCGTCCCATAAAGGCGATCCACCAGAACCCCCAACTTCTACACCAAGGTAGAGTGTTTGATTAAAATCAATATTTGTAAGCGGAGTTGAACTACCAAGCATGACGCTGAAAAGACCGTCAGTAACAGTAATGCGATTACCAGCAACAGTACTTCGATCTTCGGTCCAAATTGCTGTGGTTGTTGCAGCAGTTGCAGAAGTCAAAAGCCAGAATTTCATATGATAAGTACCATCAGGCACAGCCACATTTGAAGCATTTGTGAGCTTACCTTGGTAATTAATTTGTGCATTAAAAGCCGCTTGTGCTACCAAGGGTGCACCAGCAGAAATGAAGCCATCAATTCCTACATGGCCTACCAAAACTACAACAATGAGAGAAAATACCAAAAATGTTTTGGCTGTGAGAACTATTACTTTTTTTATTGTGTTTTTCACAAAAAGTTTTTATTGAAGAACTACATTCTCTGGTTGGGTCATCTGTTGCTTGCGATGACGATGCGCAAGTACGAGAATCAAAGCAGACAAAAGAATCAAAAGAAACCAGAGATAATTGAATCGATTATCACCTTCACTAAATACATCAGGAATCTTTGCAATGATTGCACCACTAAGTGAAGCGAGACCTTGATGTTTGTAATCAAGAATCGCTAACGCGAATTCATACTTACCTGGTCTTTCAAACGCTGCAAGATTTGCCTCATAGGCAGTCTTGTCTTTGTTTACCCGAAGAAGAAACGAAAATGTTTTATCTTTATCTTCTGGGTCATACATCGTGATCGCAATTGTTTTTAAGATTTCTGGAATTTTGTCATAGTCGATCGAAATCGTCAGACTTCTGTCGCCACGAACCTCAACAGTTCCTGAAACAATTGGTTTTTTTACTCCGTCCTGAATAAAATTAAGATCCCAGATTGAGAGCGACTTAAGCAATGGATCGATCAGATCAGAAGGGAGTTTGAGAATGTCAGCAAACAACTGAGGTGAACCTGAACCGGTACCATCGAGAGACAACCTAATATCTGTGACCGAACCGGATGAATAATTTCCTACGAAATCTTTAGCAAATGCTGAGTAGTAATATGTCTTACCCGGTTCAACATTGCGATCTGTAAATTCTTCTGCTCGCCCTTCATAAATCACCTCGCCTTCACTTGGATCTCTTGGATAGAAGATTGGAGATTTAACAATTCTTACTGATTCAAAATCAGTGTGAGGATTACGCCATGTAAGCAACACGTTGCCGTTCTTTTCTGTTGCTTTTAAATTTGTAACGTTCTCTGGCGGATTAGAATCTGGAAGCGATAAGGTGTAGAAATCCTGATTGTCTATTACTCGTTTTCTTTCATAACCATCTACAAGCTCAATTTTGAAGAAATAATGTGTACCCGGCACAAGATCTGTGAGACGAATGACATGATCTTTTTTATAAAGATCACTTGCAAGACTGCCCACTTCAAAATCTTGAGTTTTGCCCCACCACACGAGAGCTCGCACAGGCACATTCGTTCCAAAGCTAATCAATGCTTCATTAAAGTCAGGTGCCACATTGAGATACAAAAGCGTAATCACTTGCTGGCCGCTTGTAGTACCACCGCCAACTGGAGTTGATACTGGAACATCAAATGTTGTAGCGGTTGATGAAGCAGAACGTGCAGATTCATTGTTTGCAGCATCGATTGCAGAAACGGTATAGGTGTATGCGGTGTTTGGAGTCAAACCCGTATCAGAATAAGTCGTAGCTCCTCCTGATAATCCAATATAATTGTTGTCACGAAACACTCGATAATCCGTGACAGCCGTATCGTCTGTTGAAGCAGTCCATGAAAGATCAATTTGGCTTGTTGAAACGGCAGTCGCGCTTAAATCTGTTGGTACAGAAGGCGCTATAAGGTCCGGCGTATCGTCGATAAGTTGAGAGACGATAAACTGATCTTCTGCTGCATGTGCATATGAATACGCAAAAACAACAAAAGTGATGATTGTGAGACTTATAGCAATGAACTTAATGATTTTCATATGAACTGTACCTAAAGAGTCACTGCGGTTAGGGTCGTGGTAGCAACATACGTATCTTCGAGTTTAAAGCTCGAAGTTCCAACCGTAACTCGAAACTTAATTGTTGTTATCGTTCCAGACGGATGATTCGATGAACTGCGAGACGCAATTGTTTGATTCGTCGTACTGAGTCCATCCCAACATTTGTCAGCAGAATCAGTGCCAGTAACTGAGCCACATGATCCCAACTCGTCCAAAAAGTCTGAAACAATATCTGATCCTTCCGGTGAAAATCCAAAACGTGCTTCGTCTGCTGGAACTGTGAAGTCATAGTCTGGAAATCCAGATGGCGCATAATCCGCAATCGTGTCAGAGGTTGTGTTGCCCTGCATTGCTGGACTCGAACTCGCCTTTATATAGAGTGCGTAACCAGATGGACTATCAGTCACAACCGTCACCGCGGTTGAACCATTTGATGTGCCGCCAGTGATACCACCAAGCGAAGGACTCATTGCAACATCATCAGCCACATCATCAAATGCAATATATGTCTCGTGCATTTGCTGATAACCAGCATGGAGTTTGTAGCTTGTACTATTTGAATCTCCAGTAGCAACTTCACCGCCCGTGCTTTCCAAACGATAACTTGCAGACTCACTCAAACCTCCACCAAAATTCAAACTGTCACTTTCAATTTTGTAGTTTGAGCTCGACATTCCAACGGCAGACACCCAATCTACATTGCTAGCCAAAGCAAGAACCAAAAAGGTAGCGACGATACTTATACCAATTGAGTTCTTAATGGTTTTCATTTTTCTATTTCTTCTTTATTTCGAATCTTGTGACGACAAACCGCAAAGCAAGAATCAAAACAAAAACAGTAGCAAGAACACCGAGTGCGATTTTCCAAGGAATGACCCAAAAAGAAATCTGCATCGTATCAACAATGTCTCCATAGCCTCTATTAATAGAAGCAACGGCAGTATATCGACCGAACAAAAACGGACGATTCCATGAAATTTCCCTTAATCGCACAGACTGTGGCAAGGAAAACCACGGATCAACCTCAACAAACCCAACCTCTTGCCCGAGAATATTTTTGATTCTAATTTCACCATACGGATTAACGTACACAGAACCATTATTCTCATAAAGAAGTCGCATACCGATCGGACCGCTACCATAGAATTTTTGTCCTTCTACAGTACTGAAACCCGAAAGTCGACCTTCTTCATTAACTGGACCTGGAACTTTGACAAAGAACAACACACCGAGACGAGAAACAATTGCTGCTGATTGTGGGCTTGTGGCCTCACGTTCTGTTGTACTCACAAGTACACTGCCGTAGTGTCCTCCTGGATCTACATCGGTTGGCACATTAACAGTGACCGGAATTGTCGCTTTTTGACCATTTTCAAGCTCGAACGTAGACGATTCAAACTTCAAAAAATCTTTGAGCGAATATGGTCCACGATCATCACCCAAAAGAACGATTGCTTCATTTGGATTTCTCGAACCAGTAAAATCTTCTACTTCGAGATGAAAAACTCTTTTTCCACCTGTTCGGTTTGAAACTGTAATAGCGGTTGTTTTACTTTCACCAGCCGCAATTTCAATTTCTATCTTTCCGGGTCCAACCACAAAATCCTGATACTGTATATTTGCAACATCGATACTCTCAACCTTATACGCGGCAGATGCAGAAATTGGCACAAAAAACGCAATTATCAGACTTAGAGCAACTATGATTTTGGAATATCTGTTTAGGTTCATGTTGAAATATTAATTGGTTGTTGCAGTAAGGGTTGTGGTTGCCTTATAGACACCCTCTGTAATAAGCGAACCAGAATTGATAGTGAGCTTAAAGGCAATTGACGACGTTGACCCAGACGCCGAAGTTGCTGTTGTTCGAAATATTGTTGATGTTGCCGTGGTCGAAAGACCATACCAACACGAGCCCATACCTCCGGTATCAGCAGAACCGGTGTTGCAAGTTGACGCACCATCATCCTTGAATTTTTGTGCCAAATCAGCAGTTGTACTTGCCGAAACGCTATAGCCGAACTCCGCACCAGCAGGAACAGAGTAAGCAAAATCCGGAACACCAGCAGCTGCAGGAGTGTAATCAGGAATAGAATCTGTTGATGTATCATCTTGCATCGCTGGACTCGAACTTGCCTTGATCGTCATGGTGTAACCAGACGAATCGTTAGTCAGTACAACAACTGTAGTTGTACCGTTTGAGGTACCACCAGTGATACCACCAAGTGACGGTGTCATCGTCACATCCTGTGCTGTTGTAGCGAAGGAAATTTCAGATGTAATCGTCTGACTGACTATGAATTGATCCTCAATTGCAAGACCCAACGCAGGCTCAGCGATGACAAAAATCAACGCAAACGCCATTGTTAGGACAACCGCACCGAGGAAAGAATCTTTTAATTTTTTCATGTTAATAAATTAATGCTACTAATCTCCACAATAAACGCATTCGGGCTTTTAAGGTTCTTCACCATCCTTAACTGGAACCATTACGTATAAATATTCTTGATCGTTTTTGTTTTTGAAGACTGGTTTGATCAAACCAGAAGTTCCTGTTTCGTCAGGAACGATTTTAGCTTCATCTGAAAAATTATTTTCTACGTACGCCTTAACATGCGCATTAGCATCAGGTGAACCAGCAGATGGAACAACTACCAAACCGGATTCATCGCTTTTCTCGTTCTGCTGTGACCAGAAAAACGGTCGACCAATTTTTTGTCCTGTTACTGCAATAAAACTATTGACTCTCGTGATTCTGATTTGTGTCCCATTCACTAGATCAGAAATTTGTTGATCGAGATACATACCAATCGACGAGAATACATGTGACGTATATGCAACTGAACTCACAAGTTCAGATCGATAATTTTTAATGTGTACCAAAGAACCAGAGATTTGATTTTGAACAGCACTTATTTGGACACCACCCAAATTAATGTGCGATAGAAAATTTGATTTCTGATTGCCACCAATAACATTTGGCACAACAAAAACTAAAAGCAACACGACCACCAAAACACCACCAACAATTCTTTGAGCAAATACACTCGTTTGACGCTTTGCTTCTTTTCTATCAAGAAAGTTAATAGCTGCCTGATGGAAAGACTTGTATGACAATTCAGGATTAATACCAAAACCAAGGGGGTTGGTAATCGAGTTCGACATTGTGGCTGCACCAGCCCCAGCAGAACTATTGAAATTACTAACCTCAGAATTCTTTTGATAAATCGAGATTCGTCCACGTGGCGTCAAACTTGCAGTTGTTCGATGGGCAAGAAGGGATTCTTCGGAAACAAACCATGATCTACCGACACGTCGGCAATCAAGTAAACTTTTTCGGCACAACTGTCCGATATAATCGGAATTATAGCCAGTTATTGAACTAGCTCGGCTTGCCGAGATATATTTTTTTCCTTCAAAAATCAATTCACTACCCATGCAAATCATTATATTTTTTAGTAACAATTTTTTTTCAAAATTTTGGGGATAAATCAAAGAAACTTTTTGCACTAAGGATCACATTAAAAACATGGATAAACAGTCACCATGAGGCTTATATGAGGTCATAATCCAAAATTCAAAAAAGATTAAAACGGGAGTTAACTTTTCTCCCTAAACTAATCAGTCAAAACTCTTAGTTTTAGAAAAAGTTTAAAACCAAATAAAATTAAAATGGGGATTACAAAGATTGATAGTCGTTATAAAAACAGTTACACTTTTTATATATCATTAGTAAGGTTTATATAAGATGAACATTGAATTTATAACGATTAAGCAAGCAGCAAAACTTCTCGGAGTTACGCCCCTAACTCTTCGTAATTGGGACAACAGTGGTAAGTTCACAGCGTCTCGCCACCCGATAAATAACTACAGAGTTTATAAAAAAGCTGAGGTTGAAATGCTTATTGAGGACATGAAGTCAAAACAGATAAAAACAAAAATCAATAAGCGTCAACCATTCAAACTTCAGATACGCCATGAATAAAAAATACCACCCGAAACGGGTGGTATTTTTTAACGTTTTTTTGAACCCCTTTAGCCAATTTCTTTGATCAATAATTCTTTGATAACCGTTGGATTTCCAGCTCCACGACTTTCCTTCATTGCCTGCCCAATCAAAAATTGAAGTGCCACTTGTTTGCCATTTTTAAAATCAATAATAACAGTTGGATTTGCCTCAATAACTTTTTTAATGATTGGCACCAGAGTTTCTTCATTACTTTGTTGAAGCAAATTATTTTCTGTAGCAATTGTTTTTGCGTCACCACTTTTTTCAAACATTATTTTTAATACTTCTTTTGCTCCACGGGACGACACTTCATTCTTTCCGATCATTTCAATAAGTGCAGCAAAAGACTTTGGTTGAATTTGTGCTTCACCCCAACGAATAGGATTGGCTCGGACTAATGAAACCAGATCAGAGTTAATATAGTTGTTTGCGAGCACAATCCCCTTTTTATCTGACTTGAGTTCTTTTACTACTGCCTCAAAATAGTCGCCCCATTCTTTTGAACGAACAAAGATTTCCGCATCTTCGGTTTTCAATCCGAAATCAACAATCATTCGTTCACGTCGAACCCACGGCAGTTCTGGTAATTCTTTTTTTATTTTCTCTGATTTGAATTCTTCAATTTCTGAAATATATATCTTGGGTAGATCTGGGTCCGGAAAATATCGATAGTCATGAGAATCTTCTTTGATGCGTTGAGAAAAAGTAACTTCTTTTGTTTCGTCCCAACCACGTGTTTCCTGCACCACCTTCTCCCCCTTCTCTAAAAGTTCAATGTGTCGTTCAACTTCATAGGCAATTGCACGTTCAACCGCACGAAATGAATTGAGATTTTTTACTTCAACCTTTGTCCCCCTCTTTCCTTCTTCTGCACAGACAGAAATATTTGCTTCAACACGCATTTCACCCTTTTCCATATTCGCTTCACCCGCACCAATATACTGAAGTAAAAGCTGAAGTTCTTTTGCAAAGCGAACCGCTTCTTCTGCAGAGTGAATTACTGGTTCCGTAACAAGCTCCATAAGAGGCACACCAGCACGATTGAAATCAACGAGGCTTTCTGAACCAGTATCATGAGTTGAACGAGCAGTGTCTTCTTCTAAATGAATTCGTGTAATAGCGATACCTGCTAGTTCCCCACCCGAAACAAGTGGATGCTTATACTGACTAATCTGATAGCCCTTTGGTATGTCTGGATAAAAATAATTCTTACGATCAAACTCAGTAAAATCGGCTATATTCCCTCCTACTGCAAGACCCATTTTAATAACATGTTTTACTGCTTCTTTATTAATCACAGGAAGAGTGCCGGGATGACCCATACAAATAGGACAAACATTCACATTCGGACGGTCCTCGTTCGGATCGTTTTTGGAATCACAAAACATTTTTGTTCTGGTTTTGAGTTCAGCATGAATCTCCAAACCAATAGTTGTTTTATATTTCATGGTGGTTATATTAACAGGCCAAAGGCTTTGAACGCTAGGCTTCAGGTATTAAAAAACAAAAAACTCAAACTTATTTTTTCCTCTTATTTAAACAACTCACTATTGCATCACTGAGAATCTTTATTGATTCTTCATTAATAACTGAAACAACATATACCTCACCACATTTTTTAAGGGCTTTTTGTTTTAGTTTTAAACTTTCTGAATCAACAGTGTCAGTTTTGGTAAGAATAATCATTTCTGGTTTCTCTGTAAGTTCTTCATTGTACTTTTCAAGTTCAGCGCGAACAGTTTTGTATGCAGTTACAACATCTTCATTCTCACAAGAAACACAGTGAAGGATCAAACTAGTGCGAGTAATGTGTTTAAGAAATTTATAACCCAAACCCTTTCCGCTCGAAGCTCCAGCGATAAGACCGGGAATGTCTGCTAGTACAAAGCCAAAAAGTGGACCCAAGTGTGGGTCAATTGTTGTGAACGCGTAAGCTCCAACTTTTGAAGCGGCATTTGTAAGTGCATTTAAAAGACTTGATTTGCCGGCGTTAGGCAAACCAACCAGACCAGCGTCAGCAACAAGTGAAAGTTCGATTTCAAAATCTGCTTCTTCCCCCGGCTTACCCAATGTGCTTTGCTTAGGACGGACGTTTGTAGACGCCTTGAAATGTTCGTTACCAAGACCGCCACGACCCCCCTTAAGAATCTTAATCACTTGTCCATCCTCAAGAAGATTTACAACCTTACCAGTCGAAAGATTCTTCACACTCGAACCAATTGGCAGATCGAGAATAAAATCCTCTCCGGCCTTTCCGTCACAACTATCGCGGAAACCATCACCACCTCTTTTAGCAGAAAATTCTTTGATATGACGGTACTGGGCAAGAATATTTAAGTTTCTGACAGCACGAACATAAACATCACCGCCAAAACCGCCGTTTCCACCGGCGGCCCCTGCTTTGTCCCTGCCCTTTTCATGTCGCCACCGGACAACACCGTGTCCGCCTGCGCCAGCACTTATATGGACCTTTATCTCGTCTACGAAGGTCATTACAGCCAAACTATACGTCAAAATGGCCCTATTTCGCAAGGAAAGGGCCTATATGGGCAAAGTACCGTCTTTAGGCTTCTAGAGCGATTTTAGCGAGTTTTAGGGCTCCTTCCTTGCTACCAGCTTCAGCTACAAAACACATATTGTGGCAGAAGTTGGCGTCTGAGACCCCCGTCACAGCCACTAGATCTGCACCACTTTTACCTGCCCAGGATGCCGGTAGGTCTTTCCTATTCACAAAGCCACCAGGACTGTTTCGTACAGTTCTAAGAACCCATGTTTGCTTTTTGGGATGAACTACAAAAAGAGGTTCGGGAAATTTTGAAAGGATTCCTTTCCACGGATACACTTGATCAAGAATAATAAGACGCTTATCCTCAGTCTTGTGATAAATTTCAGCGACAGACCCTTCACCATCTACCACGCCCTTCATCAACTCAATTTCTCTAACTAGTAATTTTTTTGCAAAGTCAACAGCAATTAAAAAATTCTGATCAATGTGTGAATCATCCTCGTTCCACGCTGGATTCATGGTTCGAATAAATGTTTGAATGTCGTAATGAAAAACACCAGTAAATATTTCTTTTGAGATTGAAACACCGTTGTCTAGAGCATCCATTGGTTGGATTAATTTTTGCTCGATCATGTTTGAAACTTCTTGTGAGCCCGCAATCTTTTCACCATACTCTTTCCAAACCAAACCAAAAGCGGCGTATGGAATTCCGTTTGGCCTCTTCCCTGCTCCACCAGACTGATGATGGTCAAAACGATTTTTACTCGGATCATGGATTCCTCCGACATCAACAACGTAGTCACCTTTCTCAATTATTTTCTGATCTCGTGTTCGGATAACTTTTACCTTTCCCAAAAGCAAAGAAAGGCTAGCCACCGCAAAAACATCGTCAGCGTGAAATTCTCCACTATGGGCGACTACTGTTTTAGATTTGAACAACATGTCGACTACGATACACGAATTTTCTTAACTCTTCAACCAAAACGATTGAAAATGAAAGTGCTACTGCAATCGCTATTTCGGTAAATGTAAGTGCAGTAGTCTTGAGGAGTTTTTGCATTACCGGATTGTAGATTGCAAAAAACTGAAGAGAAATGACAATACAGGTTGCAATAATCAGATAGTGATTACCAAAAATTTTCTTTGACCACATTGATTCGTGAGCAGATTTTACGTTCCACGCATTCCACCACTGCAATGCAGCAAGCACGGTAAGCGACATGGTATAGGCCTTTGCCATATCAATTCCACTATAGTGTCTAAAAATAAAAATAGTCACGACGGCCATGGTGAGGCCCATGGTAAACGAACGAAAGATGGAGTGTTTATCAAAAAAGAAACCACTACCATTTCGATTTATACGTTTTTTTACCTGCTCTTTTGGTTCAAACGCCAAAGCTACAACCAAAAATCCATCTGTCACAAGGTTGAGCCACAAAATCTGGGTGGGAAATACCGGGGGCGGCAAAAACAAAAGCATCGCCCCCACCACGCTTAAAAGTTCACCCATACCTGTTGAAAAAAGATACAAAATAACTTTTTTAATACTCAAATAGATATTTCTACCTTCGTTGATGGCCGAAACAATACTTTTGAAATTATCATCAAGAAGCACAATGTCTGCTGCTTCCTTGCTTACCTCGGTGCCAATTTTACCCATTGCAATACCCAAGTCCGCAGCGACAAGCGACAATGCGTCGTTTACACCATCGCCGGTCATAGCAACAATGTCACCGTTCTTTTTTAAAAATCGAATAATATCGAGTTTTTCTTCTGGAGATACTCGAGCAAACACCGATGTTCGAGGAAGTTTTTTAAGAACCTCACCAACCGATATTGATGTCAATTCACTTCCAGTAACAATAGAATCACCATCCCGATAAATCCCCGCCTCACGAGCAATTGTTTCTGCCGTTACTTTATGATCGCCTGTAATCATTACAATCCTTACCCCACTTTCTCGCGCCGCCTCTACAGATTCGCGAACACCTTCGCGTAATACATCTCGCATCCCCAAAAGCCCCACAAACGTTGCACTTGAAATAGGATCCTTATTAAGTTCACCCTTAAAATCTGAAACATAAGAAACCGCCAACACCCGCAACCCATCGCGAGACATTGCATGAACCAAATCTTCGATCTCTGTTTTCGCTGCTTCAGTAAGTTTTTTAACATGTGTGCCAATTCTGATATTGGTTGAAAGACCAAGCACAGACTCAGGTGCACCGACAATAGAAAGAAATGATTTATTTTTAACAGAGTGAAGGGTGGCGTGATATTTCAATTTTGAATCGAATGGAATGTCATTGATCTGCGGTTCTTCCTGTTCAAGTTCATCTTTATGAAAACCAACCTTCTCCCCCAATACAAGCATGGCTGCTTCTGTAGGATCACCAGCAACATGCCATATTCCTTCTTTTTCGTTAAGAACTACACGCGCATTGGCACAAAACGTTGCGATTTTACCCATAAAAATAATTTCTGGATGATTCGCTGGGTCAACCGGAATACTATCGTAAAGAACATCACCCCGAGGTTCATACCCATTTCCTAAAATAGAAAAAGTTTTACCGCTCACAAAAACTTTTTCTATCATCAATTCGTTTTTCGTAATTGTGCCAGTTTTATCTACAGCAATAACACTAGTCTGCCCAAGCGCCTCCACCGCCGCAAGATTTTTTACCAAAGCATTTTGTTTTGCCATGCGATACGCACCAATAGAAAGAACGAGAGTAATTACAACCGGCAATCCCTCTGGAACAAGAGAAACAGCAACTGCAACGGCCGTAAAAAACATTTCACTAATAGAATTACCGTAAAGAATTCCAATACCAAAAACAATTACTGAAACAGCAAGCACACCAATACCTACCTTTTTCGAAAGTATTCGTATGTCTTTATTTAGAGGAATTTCTGTATCAAGACCAAAAATTTTCTGAGAAATACCACCAATAACTGTTTGCACACCCGTAGCAACAACAATCGCTTTCGCAGAACCAGCAACAATAAAAGAACCCCTAAAAACCATGTTTCTCTGATCTGCCGGATTTGTAATAGACTGCGAAATCGTTTCTGAGTTTTTTGAAACCGGTTCAGACTCCCCAGTAAGCGCAGATTCATCTACTCGTAAATTCTTTACTTCAAAAAGCCGAGCATCTGCTGGAACCTTATCACCCTCCCGAAGTACAATAATGTCACCAGGTACAATTTCCTCATCAACAATAAGTTCTTCCACCCCGTCACGAATCGCAACGGCTTGGGTTTTTGTAAAATTTTGAAGCGCCCGTAATGTATTCTGTGCCTTTCCCTCTTGGAAAACCCCGATCACTGCATTTGCAAGAAGTACAGCCAAAATAACAACCGTATCAGTAACATCGCCCAAAAAGAACACAATGATACTTGCAATTACTAATATATAAATAAGCGGACTTTGAAACTGGTGCAAAAAAATCTGAAACAATGAAAGAGTTTTTGTTGCAGGCAAACTATTACTTCCATATCGTTTTAGTCTTTTTACAACCTCAGTCAGTGTCAGACCGCGCTCACCAGTACTAAAGTGTGTGAAAAGATGAGAGACATCTTCGCTCGCCCATGAGCGCTTCACGATCTCACCCTTGGGTTGTACAACCAACTTTGTCATTACTCAATAGACTTATTTTTCATGATGACTGGATACAGTTCAAGGAGTGCAAACAAAAGACCGAGAACAACTGGTCCAGCGATAAAACCAACGGGGCCAAAGAAACTAATTCCTCCAAGTACAGAAATCAAAATTAAGAACGGATGAATTTTAACTCCTCGGTTGATAAAATACGGTGCAAGAATGTTGTCGATGAGACCAACAGCAAAAACAACCCAAATCAAAAGTCCGATGGATTGAGAAATATTTCCACTCAAGAACAAAAATATTATTGCTGGAATATTTACTAAACTTGTACCGAGAGCAGGAACAAGAGATGCGACTGCTGCTACCGTACCCCAAATCACAGGATTCGAAACACCAAACAGCCAAAAACCAACACCCGTAAGAATACCTTGAATAAGACCAATTAAAAGCTGGCCACGCAATACAGAATTAACTGTCAAAGAAATTTTATTCAGAATCAAATTGTCATACGCATCAAAAAGTGGGCTCCACGCCAAAATATTTTTGATGAGCCTTTCGTGATCTCGAAAAAGATAAAACAAGCACAAAACATACAAGAAAACACCAAGAGTCACTCGCAAAATTCCAGAAAAGAATGACGAAAGATGGCTTGTAAGCCATTTGAACACCTGTTCGGTATACTGACTAATATTAAGAAAATGATTGAGTTTGAAGTTAGAACCAGGAATACGACTGTGAACATAATTTTCAATGTTGGTAACAACTGTTTCGATCTGGGCGCTACCAGCTGAAATATTTTGATTTTTAAGATAAAAATCAGTAGATTCTTTAATCAAAAGATTACCGATAAACAAAAGTGGAGTAATTATCACCACAAGAACAATGGCAACAGAGAAAAGTGCGGCTAGATTTTTTTTATTCTTTAGACTATTGAGTATTTTGGTATGGACCGGCTTAAACAAAATATAGGTAATAATCGCAAGAAAAATAGCATTAACATATGGTGCAGTAATGAAATAAAAAAGTACTGCCACCAAAACCAAAAAAATCACATAAAAAATCAACTGCGAAAATTTAGCATTCATATTGGAATTATACCATGCGGTAACAAACTAACCTTTTGTCATCAGTTTTTGGTGTTCTTCTGTGTTCTTAAGTCCGCAATTTTTATACTTTTTACCTGAACCGCATGAACACGGATCATTTCTTCCAATATCAGGATTTGATTTAGAAAAAACACTCTGAGCCTTCTCACCGCTTTCAGCAATACGAGCAAATCGAACCTGTGGTTGTTCCCTAACCTCTTGAAGTTTTTCTGTTGGAGCTGTTCCGACTTGAGCACTAATGTTTGGAATTAATTTTAAAATTTCTTCTTTTATACTGTTTTCCATTGTTTGGAACATTCGAAGACCTTCTTTTTTGTATTCAACCAAGGGGTCACGTTGACCATAAGCACGAAGCTGCACACTACCGCGCATGTAATCCATTGCCTCAAGATGTTCAACCCAAAACATATCAATCATTTGCAGAATAAGTCTTTGGAGAACACGCGCAAACTGCTCAGCTCCAATTTGAGATTTTTTATCTTCAATAATTTTTCGCATTTCCGCATCTTCTGGTGAAATTATTGAATCGACATATTCATAAACCACCTGAGCCTCACCGGTAAGAATTTTTCGACGACGTTCGTAAATAGTTTTTCTTTGAAAATTCAAAACGTCATCAAACTGCAAAACAAATTTTCGAGAATCAAAATTATGTCCTTCGATTTTTGTTTGAGCATTTTCAAGCGAACGAGTAATGAGTGAATTTTTGATTGGTTCATCCTCAGCCAAACCAATCTTACCCATAAGTTTTTTGATCGTATCAGAAGCAAATACACGCATGAGTGTATCTTCAAGAGAAACAAAAAACTGGGTTTCGCCCGGGTCACCTTGTCGGCCAGTTCGTCCTCGAAGTTGATTGTCGATTCTTCGAGCCTCATGCCGCTCTGTTCCGATCACAAAGAGTCCACCAAGCTTACGGACCTCTTCGGCAACTTCTGGCGTTGTGGGATTTCCACCGAGTTTAATATCAACACCACGACCGGCAAGGTTTGTTGCAACAGTCACCGCACCCTTACGTCCAGCTTGTGCAATAATTTCTCCTTCATTTTCATGATTCTTGGCATTTAATAATTCGTGTGGAATACCCTCATTCTTGAGATACGCAGAGAGAAGCTCATTTTTTTCAATAGAAACAGTTCCAACAAGTACAGGCTGTCCTCTCCCATGTAATTCTTTAATCTTTTTTGATACAGCCTTAAACTTTCCAAATTCTGTTTGAAAAATAAGATCATCATGATCAACACGGGCAATTGGTTTGTTTGTAGGAACAGTAGCAACCTCAAGTCCGTAAACTTTGAAAAATTCTTCTTTCGAGGTAAGAGCCGTACCAGTCATACCTGAAAGCTTTTCGTACATTCGGAAATAATTCTGGAACGTAATCGAGCCAAATGTGCGAGATTCTTTTTGGATTTTTACACCCTCTTTTGCCTCGATGGCTTGATGTAGACCCTCAGACCAACGGCGTCCGGGCTGAAGACGACCGGTGAATTCATCGACAATAACAATCTCATCGTTTTTTACGACATAGTCGCGATCTTTTTGATAAAGTTCTTTGGCTTTTACGGCAGTTTCCAAATGATGCACATATTTGATCCCCTTGTCGGTATAAATATTTTCAATACCAAGAGCCTTTTCGGCTTCAGTAATTCCATCATCGGTAAGGCTTATTGCTCGTCGTTTTTCATCAATAGTATAGTGAGTCTCTTTTGTAAGACCACGCACCATTTTTGAAAATGTTGAATAAAGATTTTCTGAATCAGAAGAAGGAGCAGAAATAATCAGCGGAGTTCGAGCTTCGTCAATCAAAATCGAATCAACTTCGTCGACAATTGCATAGTAAAAGCCGCGCTGTCGCAGTTTGCTTTGCTCGTATTCCAAATTATCCCGAAGATAGTCAAAACCAAATTCGTTGTTCGTACCATATGTAATATCAGCGGCATACGCTTCCGTTCGAGTTACAGGACGCAAAAATTCTCGGACTACTCTAAAAGACCCAACTTCATCACGAGTTTGGTCGAGTTCTTTGTGGTTTGGGTCGTATATAAAAGACTCATCGTGGTTGATAACACCAACAGTCAAACCAAGCGCGTTGTAGATCTGTCCCATCCACACAGCATCACGTCGTGAAAGATAATCGTTGACTGTAACCACATGCACTCCTTTTCCCGTAAGGGCGTTAAGGTATGCTGGCAATGTTGCAACAAGAGTTTTACCTTCACCAGTTCGCATTTCTGCGCCACCACCACGGTGCAACACCATTCCACCAATAAGCTGAACATCAAAATGTCTTTGGCCCAACGTTCTTTTTGATGCTTCGCGGACAGCTGCAAACGCTTCGGGCAAAATGTCATCAAGTGATTCTCCCTTTCCTAAGCGAGATTTGAGTTCAAGTGTTTTGACCTTTAAATCAGTATCAGAAAGAGCCTGGAATGTTGGTTCCAGGGCGTTTATTTTCTTTACGACTGACTCAAGCGGTTTAATGATTCTCGTGCTTGAATCCCCCAAAATACTGCTTAAAAATGCCATATTTTTACAAGGAACATATTGTAGCAGAAAACGAGTTTTATTTCATGGTCAACTCAGATTTTTAAATTAAACCTCACAAACAAAAAACCTCCTTTCGGAGATTTTTTGTAAACACTTTGCAAACTATCGTTGTCGCTTTGTAGCTTTCTTTTTAGACTTCTTTGAAGCTGTTCGCTTCTTTGTTGTCTTTTTTGTTTTCTTTTTCATTATTTTTGAGAACTGATCTCAAATTATTAGCGAACAAAAATCTTTTCCGACCACACTTTTATTATGAGACATTTTATTTTCAACACAATAGAAAAAAAATTTAAAAGTGGATAAGTACAAAAAAAAAATTTACAAAAAACCTATCGGAATAACTTCCCATTCAATTTCAATTCCCGTTTTATTTTTTACTTCGTTAAAAATTTTGTCCGCTAGTTTTTTTATTTCTATTGAAGTTCCTCCACCAAAATTTACGAGCGCGAGTGGTTGCGTCTTGTACAAACCAACATTCCCCTCCCTATATCCGTTAAAATTACAAACCTTATCGAGAATCCAAGCTAGTGGAATTTTTTTGAAACCACCGTATGCAGGGAAAAAAGGCAAACCTGGATACAAACCAGCAAGTTCGGTATATCTTTCCTCTGTGACTATTGGATTTTTAAAAAAAGATCCTGCAGTACCAATTTTTGTAATATCAGGAAGTTTGTTTTTCCTAATGTCTATTACCACATTCCTAACTTCTAAAGGGGTTGGCTGTTTTTTTCCAACAAAATAATTAGCGAGATCTTTGTATGAGAGGTTCGGTTTACCGCTTTCGCTAAGACGCATTGCAACTCGAGTTACAATAAGTGCTCTACCTTCTTCTGTTTTAAAAAAACTATCCCGATATCCGAATCGACACTCCGAGTTAAGTAATGTGCGAACATTCATGATTTTCGGATCAAAAACTTCAACCCATTCAATTACTTCACGTATTTCTGTTCCATATGCTCCGATGTTTTGTACCGGTGCCGCACCAACAGATCCAGGAATCCATGAAAGATTTTCTATACCTGCTAAATTTTTTGAAATACTAGTAGCAACCACCGTATCCCAATGTTCAGACGCTCCTGCAATAACAAGATTTGATTCAGGAAATTCAATTCCATTAATGTTCAACTTAATAACAACTCCATCATATCCTTCATCTGAGACAAGAAGATTAGAACCACCACCAATCACAAAGTATGAAAGCTTTTTACTAAGAGCAAAATTAATTGCAGATTTGAGATCGGAAATTTCATTTACATTGATCAAAAAACGAGCTGGGCCACCAACCCGAAATGTAGTAAATGAAGCCAGGGGCACATTAGGAAAAATTTCAATCATTGTAACTTCTCATCACCATCGACTGCGTAACTCCATGGATATATTATGAGTGCAAGCGACAGTGAGGAGGAGATGCAATGCACCACCTCGTCATCATAAATGATGACACCCTTAATACAAAACCATTCACTATCAAAAACTTCTCAAGAAAAACTAAACTCCACGCGCGTTAAGAAGTTTAGTTTTTCTATTTCGTTGGATTACGCCCAGCTTGGATTTCTTTAATGAAGTATTCGATTTCCTTTTTTCTTTCTGGGAATTTCGTCAGTGTTTCTTGAAGGATGGTGAGTGATTTTGTTCTTTGACCATTTGCAAGATATCCAGCAGATAGACGAAGCCAAAGCGATGCGTCTTCTGGAGACATCTTCACACGGTTTTCAAGTATTTTTATTGCACCCAACGGGTTACCAGTATTTGCATAAGCCGAAATAAGTCTTTCGTCAAAAAAATTAGGGTCTTTCGAGAGTTCATTTACCAACTCATCTGCCAGTTTGTTTTGTTTTGCATAAAGAGCGGCAATTGCATACAAAACCTTAGACTCGGAACTAGTTTTCTCGAGTTCATATGCAGTCTTAAAGTAATCAAGAGCAACAACATAATTACCCGCGGTTAATTCAGAGAAACCTATTTCATAGTATGCCCGCTGTTTCTTTGGTGTTAGTTCCAAAGCCTTTATCAAATAAGGTTTCGCACCCGAAACATCACCCATTCGAGTCCGAATCCCCCCCATAGAAAGAAGGTAACGAGCATCATCTGGAAATCTAGTAATTGTTTTATCAAGATTTTCAATCAGTAAAACAGCGAATTCTCGTCTCGTCTGTTCAGAAATATTTTGATTATTAAAAGCATTAAACTGACCAATCATTTGATCCGTAGCCTCACCTGTTGCAAATGTGTTTGCATCAAACGCAGCCTTAAAATACCCGAGGCTTTGCTCGGTAGTTTTACCATTAGTATCAAGTGCTCTAATGATATCTCGATTGGCACCAATTTGTTTTACGTTCCAGGTGTAAACCGAAACGACGACTAAAATAATCGCGATAGTTGGAATTGCTGCCTGAGAAATAGCTTTGTTATTACTCAATCTTTCAATCCATTGTGGGGCGTTTTTGTTTCGCACAGATTCTGAATGAATAAATGCGAGCAATGAAAAGAAATAAACATAACTAATGAGATTATCGAATACGAATAGGTTCTGGAAAAAATAGGCGCCGAGCAACCCAACCAACAAACTCTTCTGACCTAAAGAAAATTCTTTATTTTTCCAGATCAAGAACAGTGCACCCACGAACAGAGACATGTATGCTAAAAAACCCACAATGCCCGTTGTAACAAGCCAATCGAGCACGATGTTGTGAGCCCTATCGAACCACGGCTCCTGATTGTACATTCGAGGGTCGTAGTATTTATTAAATACATAATTAAAATTTTCCTGACCCCATCCAAGAATTGGCCGATCCTTAAAGCCCTGCCAAGCCATTGGCCACACAAAACGTCGACCCTGATTATTGATTGACTCGAGTGAAAGCGAAGAAAAACGACCGAGAGTTGGACTGTTGGTTACAAAGTTAGTATTACGAGCAGCAAAGAAACCGCCCACCACAAGAGCAACCAAAATCAAAAGACCAATACCCATTTTGCGAACCATTGGTCTGTGCTTTTCAAACAATGCAATACCAAGAGCGGTCAAAATGAGTCCGCCAAACAAAGCCAAAATCGCACCTCGAGTTGCTGTGTAATAAAGAGTAATAAGTTGGCACACAAGCGCAAGTCCATACCATCCATACAATGGCCATTTATTTTTTACCCCTCTTTCATACACACCCAGTGACAGTAGCAAGGTGATGAAAATATTGAAAAGCATATAGACGGCAAGATACGTAGCGTTTCCAAACGTACCATCAATTCGAACTCCACCTTGATTTATTTGAATCTTTCCGGCTAACTGCAAAAAAGTGTAGAAAGCCATAATGATGCTTGCAAAAATAGAAATATTGAAAAACAAACGCCAACGTTCTTTGGTATTTAGAACAGAACTTGCAATGAAGTAATAAGCAGTAACATGAAGTAGTGTAAGAAATCCGTCCATGCGTTCGTAGTTACTCCAAAAACTGTGGTAAAAAGAATGTCCAAACACATCCGCAATAAAAACAACACCAACAAGACTTAACACGGACCAAGAAAGCCAAGACATCTTGGGTCGCACCGAAGACTCAAAAAACATACCTATAATCCAAAAACCAAAAAGAATTTCAATCAAAATCCTAAATGTAAAACCCTTGCCTGTAATAAAAGGAAAAAGCTGGGTGTCGGCGATAATGAAAGGAATAAAGAGAACAGCAAACAAACCAGCGATCAGTGAATACGACAGTAAATTATTAGATTTCATTGGTTAAAAATATCACAAAGTCAGTACAAGCAAAAATCATTAAGGTCGCATTGTTTTGACAAGCTGATTAAAAAGATTGTCCAAACTATGCTTTTTGGCTTCATCTCTAAGTTTTTTTCCAGTAATTGCCTTATGTTCTGATGATAGTTTCAACACATAATCAAGCTTTTGCGCCAAATCTGTCGAATCACGATCCTTAAACATTAACACTTCTCCAATAGTACTCCTCAGAGATTCATTGGAAACAAGAACGAGATTTTCACACATCATTGCCTCAATTACTGTTTTATCAAAACTACCTGAATCAGTCAGATTCACAAAAATTTCGTACTGATTATACACATGTGGAGTTTCAGTATTGGGAACACCTTTTTTGAAAATCAATCTTCCGGCCTTAACCAAACCTTCAGCTTGAGATCTAATTTTTAAATAGTACTCATGATCAATTGATGTTGGATCACCATAAATACATGCTACAAAATTAGAATTTTTCTGACTTAACAAATAAAGCGCATCGATAAAGACATCAATATGTTTTACTGGTGAAATTCTTGTTACAAGCAAAATCGAATTGGGAATTTTATTAATTTCAGGATTTCTATAAAAGAATTCTGAATCAACACCAACTGGCATGAGTAATGTTTTTTTGAATCGTGCAGTAAATGAACCACGTGAAGTACAAAAAACCTTATCCGAAACCCAAACAGCGTATCGAGTAAAGAAGTTGCCTATTTTATGATTACGCCAAAAATAAATTTTCTTACCTAATAATTTCCAAATCTTCCAACCAAGCACAACATATTCCTGATTCATGTGAACAAAAACCGCATCATAGTTTTTTCGTTCCGACAAAATATATGAATAAAAATTTAGTATATATCTGAACCTAGATACCTTCTTCTCCTTACCCAACGAAAGAATTTTTACATTTTGAGGTAAATGATGTTCACCTTTTTCTAAACAAATAACTGTTACGAATTCAAAATTTTTAGAAAATTCATTGAGCCATCGATGAAAAAAACCGAGAATTGCATCTTGTTTATCTACCTTTTGAGTAATTACGAGTAATTTCATATTAGCCCTTAATGTTTTTACTCTTTGGTGCCGCGGCAAGAATTTCATCACCATATACACCACGCAAAAGATCGAGGTCTTTACCACTTTGAAGCAAAAGGGAAATGTTTTTCTCTTTCATTGCCTCAATCATGGTCATTCCAACCGCATCACCAACAAGTTCTCTGTATAGTCGCGAAAGTGTTTCGTAGTCCTTAATATGACAGTCACCACCAACACCTCTTCCCGACTTTGGATTTGGCTCAATGTGCCATTTTGCAATAACTGGATCCTGAAACGCAATCATGGGGTCTGTAATAATAAGATCTTTGATATCCGACCATTTCACACCAAGTTTCATCGAAAGATCAAAAAGAATATTCATGTAAATTGATCGAGCAAAAAGCGATGTATTGTGAACATATTTGAAGAACTCAGCTGTCTCCGAGGAAACAATTTTTGCAGGCGCTTTCGGTAACACTTTTATTACAACTTTAGCGCGTTCAACATACGCTCTAGATTTCTTTGGAATACCGATAATATTTTCGATCGGATGAGCGGCATCGTACATAGCAGTGCCACGACTCAAAAACTCTGGACTGTGCATCACAAAAAGTTTTGGAAACTGTCTTTGAATTGAAGTGGTTGTGCGTGGTGCAAGAGTTGATTTAATAACGACCGTTGTGCCTGGTGCAATGTTTGTAAGAGCGTTACGAACAATACTGTCATCAAAACCATTAGGAGTTGTTGGAGTTGGAACAGCAACAAAAACAATACCGCATTCTTTTAATTTTTCTTTATTGATATTGTACGGTGCTTCAAGTGCATAACGAACTACCTTGTAACCGCGTTTTTCAAAATCATCAGAATAATTCTTACCAATCCAACCCTGTCCAATAAAGCCAATCAGTGGTTTTTTCATAGTTTCACTATTATATTCGCAACACCCTTACTTTCCAAATACGGATTCTAGACTTTTTTTATAAACCTCAAGATACTTTTTTTTGTCAGAAATCACGACCTTCTTTATTCGCAAACTTGCTTCTTGGGCAAAATTCATTCGTAGACCCTGATCTTCAATAAGTTGCGAAATTTTTGTAACCAAACACGCGCTATCACCGATTGGACATACAAGTGAAATACCATCTTTGAGCAAAATATCTGCAATACCCACATCGGTAGAAATTACTGGACAACCCGCAGCTACTGCCTCAACGAGCGTAAGTCCATAGCCTTCAAAGTTTGATGTGAGCAAAAACAAATGTGCAGTTTTATAATACGAACATAGATCAGACTGCCATTCTTCAAACACCACATTATGTTTTAGATTTAGTTTTTCAACTATTTTTTTGAGTTTGAACTTTTCTGGACCAGAGCCAACAATGACTAAACCAACTTTTGGGTACTTGTCGGCAATCTGTTTGAATGCACGCAAGGCAAGAGGAATGTTTTTTTCTGTAGTAAGCCGAGATGCCATGAGAATGATAAAAGTAAATTGTGGATATTTTTTTTGTAAATCAATGGTAACTGGAGCATTTTCGTATTTAGAAACATCAACAAAGATCGGCAACACTGTCGGCTCAATATTGGGAGCAAGTTTTATTTTCTTAAGATTTTCAAGAATTTTCTGGCTCACCACACGCACACCGTCTGCTTGTGGCAATACCTTGCGAGCGATCCTAATCCGAATTTTATTAAGTATTGACCCCTGCACAAAAAATGGATTCGAAAAGTCAGTGTGGATTTGAACATGAAGAGGTAAGCCAAATTTATTTTTGATTTTTACTCCTGCTAAACCCGTTTCAAACGGGTCTTGAACAGTTACCACGGTGTCCGTCGGTTTCAAGGTTCGATTCTTGATGATTTCCCCAGCAATCTTTACTGCTCCTGCAATATACGTTAACTTTGAAAATGAGTTCGTTGCATACACCCAAACATTGGAAGAAAGCTGAACCCTTGTTTCAAAACCTGACTTGGTAAAAACAATAATGTGAAGCTCATCAAAGAGCGTTCCGTACTCAATTTGTCTTTGTCGGACCGCACTGTCGTCCTTAAACAAATTTCTATCTGTTCCAATACTAATGACTTTCATGAATATTCTTAACTATAGCTAAAATTTCGTCAGTTATGTCAGCCCAAGAATGGATAAAATTAAATGCGGCGACCTTCTGCTGTTGTGCCCGATAGTTTGCTTCGTCGGACAAAAATAGAATCTTTTCCTTTATATCCTCAACATTCTCTGGATCAACGAATATACCAATATCCTTAATTCTCGGCATTAGCCCGTTTTCCTGAGTAAGAATAAAGGGTGTATTAGTTCGAATCGCATCCAAAACCATGTTAGGACTAATATCGCCAAGCGAAACAAGAATTACTGCATAACTTGAAGAAATCTTTTCGAAGAATTCTCCGTATGGGGCATTAGAGGTATCAAGGGCAATACTTGAATCAACTTTCTGGGCTTGTACAAATGCCTCTGTTAGTTTTGGCAGGTTTTTCCATTTGAGCGGTCTTGTCCCAGCAACAAAAACTCTTTCTCTCTCATTGTTTTTTGTTTTTTTCTCACCATAGAAATTCTCAACAACAAAATTCTTTTTCGCATCAAGTTCGTATGCCTGTTCAAAAATCTCCTTCTGCCAGTGTGTGCTAAATATAACTGCAGACATATTTTGCAGAGTCCATTTTGTAATACTAAAAATTATTTTTTCTTTCCAATTCAACTTTAAAAAATTTTCCTTATAAAAATTCTTTAAAAGAACCAAATCACCTGTTCTTTCAACATACGACTCCCACAAAAAATCACCGCCAGTTCGGACAATAATTTTTTTATTAAAAAACCTTGCGGCAACGACAGCTGGCCACCCAACACTAAACGTATCGAGCGCGAAGATAAAGTCTACTCCACGCAACGAACACAGAGTACGCCAAAAAAAAAGCTCGTGACGAATGATGGGTGGAAGTCTATGTTCAAGTCCATATGTAAGAACTTTCACGATATTTCCCCGCTTTTCAAATTCTTCCCTTATCTCTTTTGCATACTGTGCCGGGCCACCAATTTGTGGTGGATATATACCAGTACAGATTAAGATCTTCGCCATATAGGCCCAAGTATAGCCTTTTTAAGCTTTGGGCTCTAGGCTTTAGTCATTCGGTAAAATTAATATGAGAATTAATATCTCAGTAAGCAATATTTCACAATCAAATAACTAGTAACCAGTTACCCTTTCAAAAATCTCTTTTTTCATCCTTTCTACGATAAAATCCCAATCATATTTCTTAAAAACAAGCTCCTTAGCGTTTTCAACCACATCCTGACGAAGTCGAGTGTTGTACATAATACTTCGCACAACTTCTGCAATATTCTTGGGGCTTTTTACTTCACAAAAGAAACCAGTTTTGCCTTCGGTAATAAAATCTGGAATACCACCAACAGGAGTTCCGATAACTGGAATTCCTGCCGCCATTGCTTCAATAAATGAATTACCCAAACCCTCAGAAACTGAAGGTCGAATAAAAATATCTGAAATTTTTAAATACTTTGGTAAATTTTTATGCTCGATAAAACCAATAAATTTTATTCTATCTAAAACATTTAAATGTGTTGCAAGATCTTTGAGTTGATTTTCTAATTGCCCCGTACCAAGTATCAAAAATTTTACCTTTTCTGGTAATCGTGGCAGTGCTTCGATCACATCAGCAATACCATTTTTTTCCACCAACCGAGAGGCTGTGACAAGATAAATATCATCCGCAGTTTTACCTAACTTTGTTTTAATGTCTTCAAGTTCTGACCATGCGTAACTTTTAGTAAACAAAGCCAAATCAACTCCATTAGGAATTACCACAATCGGCTTCTTGGTTCCCATGCTTTGAGCAAAATCTGCAAGATAATTTGAAATAGTCTGAATAATCGTTGCCCGTTTAAAAATCTGACGAAAAACTGGCGAAAAAAATCCTACACGTTTTTTAATATATTCAATCGGATCACCTTCTTGAAGAGTTAGGATGAATGGAGTTCGTGGATTAAAAATCTTAAATAGTAACGCGGCAAAACCGTTATAGCTTGCCATTATCGACCACGTAGCATCAAACCCAATTTCTCTATGTAGATCGAGCGCTCTTTTTACACCCCCAAACGGCATTAGATATTTACCAAGTTTTCCTCTACCAATGCGATGCACATGAACATTACCAATTTTTTCTTCCGCGTTTTGATTACCATCAATATTGATAGTGATCATGTGAAATTCTATATCAGTGAGCCGATCGGTAATTTCTTTTACTGCAATTTCAGCACCACCGACAAATGGATGATATGCAACTGAGAATATGAGAATTTTCATAGATAAGCACCATTACCATATCATAAAAAAATAACCCAGTATTTTGGATTATTTTTTTGTCTTAATATCCAATACTCTTCGCAATACATCTTCTGGAACCTCTTTTGGTTGATTAGTTTCAATTGTTGCAGGACGTACTACCGATTCATGTTTTTGTTTCTGCTCTTGATTTATTGATTTAGTTTCTTTTCCAACTATTGGCGTTGATACTGGCTGAGATTCTGACGATACGTCTGAACGCACAGATTCTTTTTTTGCTTTTTCAACAATATCCTTAAGTGCATCCTTAAGCTGGTTAAGATTTTCTTTTGAAGGACCTTTGTTTGGTTTTTTAAGTGTATTAAGAGAAAGTGGAATTGGAGCCTGTTGAGCTTGTGGCTTTGGTTGAGGTTTGGGTTGAGGTTGAGGTTTAGATTGAGGTGTTAGTTCACTCACATGAGCTGTTGGGACAAAAACAGGAGCCGGACGGGACTCTACCTTTGATATTGCTGGTGAAACAGGCTTTTCCCCATTCTTGTGTTGGTCAGTAGATTTGTTATCCCCTTTTTCGGACGTAATTGGTTCATGCCATTTTTTGATCGCGTCTTCAACCTCAAGTCGTTCGCGAGCAAAGGTTTTTCGGGAATGTTCGATAACATCATCTTTGCTGTTAATTTCTGGCTTTTTAATCGGCGGTAACGTCGAAGCAGAAAAAGGTTGCGACGAAACACCATCAATCATGAGCTTAAGGTAAATTTGAACAAAACCGAGATTTACTAAGTCTTCGGCCGTAAACACTGGTGCAAATTCTTTCTCCAAAACTTCAGCATCAAAAGCACCGACTCGAAACGTCACCATGGTTCCAACGTTACCAAAAACCGCCGCTCGAACCTCTTCTGACATTTGTTCAATGTATTGATGTGCAATCGTCAGACTCAATTTATATTTTCGAGCTTCAGAAAGAATGTCGGCAAAAGATTCGTTAGCAAAAGACTGAAACTCGTCAACGTAAAGATAAAACGGTGGCAAGGTTTTCATTCTTGTTTCAGAAACATCGGCACGCGAAAGCGCAGCAAGATAAATTTTAGTAATGATCATACTACCAATGAGATTGGCATTAGTTTCACCAACTCTGCCCTTAGAAAGATTAATGATGAGAATTTTTTTCTCATCCATTATTTTTCGAATATCAAAACTCGATTTTGGCTGGCCGATAATATTTCGTACCAACGGATTAGAAATAAACTGACCAATTTTGTTCTGAATCGCAGCACCAGCTTCTTGCATGTATCGCTCTCCATACTTTGCAAATTCATCAACCCAAAAAGATTTTACTGATGGATCTTTAATATTCTCTACAACCTTCTTTCGGTAATCTTTATCGGCCAACATTCTGTTAACACCAACAAGTGTAGAGTCTGGATATTCCAAAAGTGCAAGCAAAATATTGCTCAAAATATATTCCATTCGAGCAGACCACGCATCTACCCAAATCTTTTTAAATGCACTCATCAAACCGTTAGCAACCAAATGTCGTTTGCCTGCACCCACATCTTCCATGACATTAAATGAAATCGGATATTCGGTATCAAACGGTGCGAAATAAATCACATCTTTAATGCGTTCTGGTGGCACATATTCAAGGAGGAGATCGGCGGTTTTGCCGTGTGGGTCGATGAACGCCATTCCATTGCCATTCTGGATATCCTGAACTGCCATGTTTTCAAGCAATGTCGACTTACCCATACCGGTCTTGCCGATCACATACATGTGACGCCAACGATCTTTAGTTTTGATACCAAAGGGCACCCGCTTATTGCGAGAATCGGTTTCAGCAAAATATGTTACTTGTTCTTCGTTCATAGAACTGTTTACAGAAATTATATCAAAATGTAAAAGAAAAAGCCCCGACTTTAGCCAAACGGCTGAAATCGAAGCTTCCATTGTTTACGCTTTGGATATTGAGAGCTATCTTCCAATCGGTTCAAGCGCTCCAGCCGTATAGATATTACTTGGTGCCCAGAGCATCCATGAATCAAGTCCAACGTCATTTGTAGCTCGAATTTGTGCTCTTACTTCAGCAATGTCGTAGTTTCCACCATAATCAAAGTCTTGCAGCCACGGACGAAGTTTTTTGTATGAATTTTGAGAAAACTGAGGAGTTGAGGTTGGGTAACTAGCATCCATCGCTTTCGCTCTTTCAACAGCACTACCCATTACAAACTTGATAAGTTCATACGGAACCTTATTTGGATCAGCCCAACCATTGAACGTTTTTGGATAATGTGATGGATACACCATTGGTGCAACATAATCAAAATGAGGCAATGCTTTTTCTAACACTTGCCCAATTCCCAAATCATCATAATTTGTCGTGACCATACCAAAAAGATCTGCAGAAGTTACAATCCCCTGTGGTCTCAGTCTGTCATTCAAATACACAAAAAATTCCTCCAGTGCTTCTGAACGTGTTTTGTTTCTACTCAAAGTAAAATCAGTATCTTTCATGTTTCCATCCGAAGGAAATCTGATGTAATCAAAATTTATCTCATCAAAACCAATTTTGTATGACTCTTCTGCAAGTGTGGCAATGTAATCCCAATGTTCACGTGCTCCAACATCAATAAAACTCAACCCCTTATAATCTTTCCAAACACCACCATCAGACAATTTTCGCACCGCAAGTTCTGGGCGCAAATTCGACATACGAGGATCCTGAAAAACGGTAATTCTTCCAATAACGTAAATATCTTTTTTATGCAAAGAGTCAATAAATTCAAGCATGTCCACCGCACCACATTCATCAGACACAGAATCAACAAGTTTTGGATTATCAGTCGTAAAACTAATATAGCCAGTAAAATCTTTGATATCGATTATCACAGAATTAAGTTCAGTCTCGTCAATCAGCTTCACAAGCTTGTCTCGAAAATTTCGAGTTCCAACAACACACTGACTCATGTAAATCGATTTGACTGGATGTGGTGTCTTTATATGTACCGGAACAATTGTTGGCACAACAGCAATTTTTGGTGTCGTGGTTGAATTCAAATTTTCTGAACTGACTTCAGGAGTAGTTTTGTTGTCATACTGGATACTAAAAAATTCTGACGACGACATCGTCAGCACGCCAACCGAAACAATCAAAATAATAAGACCGCTGATTTGTATATAAAGAGGTAAACGCGGTTTTGCCATGTAACTACAAAATCAGAAAGTTTTAACAATATTTGAACGATCTTTTATCGACGCAAGATCGGTATAGGGTTCTTCATCATCACTTGCAAAACGCGGACGACTTTCAACAAAAACTTCTGAACTTTTAATTGGCTTTGTAGGCATTTCGATTTCATTGAGCCTTTTATTACGTGCATATATAAAAGCAAGAATAATCACTGAGAGACCTGCCACCATTAAAAAAATTGATTCATATTTACTTGGGAAACCGAAAAATGGTACAAGTAAAATCAGGAGCCCTATAAGAAAAAGAATGCGATTTTGGGTAATCATTGGCACAACTATATCATACACATCAACCAAAACACCCTGTGGAATACTAAGAAACCAACATTTTTGCTAATTTGTTTACATCTCCGGCACCAATTGTAAAGACAACGTCATTCTTTTTAAGATTTGTTTTTAAAAAATCAACCGCACTTTCAAAAGTTTCAAAAGCCACAGATCTCCTTCCCTCTTTTTGAATTTCTTGGACCAATGTGTAATTTGAAATTGTTGGATCTTTTTGTTCACGAGCAGCATAAATCGGCAAAATCAAGATCTGATCTGCAGAAGAAAACGCATTACCGAACTCATAAAAATGTTCTTTGGTTCGACTATATAAATGAGGTTGAAAAACTGCAATGATTTGATTGTTAGGAAACTTCTCACGAGCCGCTTCAAGTGTTGCTTTTATTTCCGTTGGATGATGTGCGTAGTCATCGTAGACAAAAGCTCCAGATTTTGTTTGACCTATTTTCTCAAAACGTCGCCACGTACCAGTGAAATTTTTGAGACCTGAAAGAATTACCTCTTTAGAAATACCCAATTCCTCGGCAACCACCAAAACCGCCCTCGCATTTTTAATATTATGCTGGCCCGGAACATTAAGAGTAATATTCTCAGAAACAGAAGCATAATCCAAAACTTTTTTGTCAAAATTAGAAAGAATTGGTTTAACATTATTATCTTCAAGGTTTGTGACAAGTATTCCGCCCTCTTTTATGCCATGAATGAACTCAGAAAATCCTTTTTGAATTCCCGTAAGATCTTTGTAGTAGTCGAGATGGTCATCATCGATGTTTGTAATAATTGCAATGTCAGGCTTTATGTTTAAAAACGAGCGCTTGTACTCACAAGCTTCTACGACTAAATACTTGCTTTTACCAGAAATAAAATTTGTTCCTGACTTCAAGAGACTTCCAACAATAACTGTTGGATCAAGGCCGGCCTCTATAAGTACCTGAGCAATCATTGCAGTCGTTGTAGTTTTTCCATGAGTACCAGCAACTGCGATCGTAAATTTATCTTTAGAAATCAAACCGAGAGATTCTGGATATGAAATTGTTAGAATATTTTTTGATTTAGCAGCAAGAAATTCTAAATTGTCATCAGAAATAGCAACAGTGTATATCACAAGATCTATTTCCTCAGGAAGAGTCGCTTGAGTGGCACCAATATGAATACGAGCCCCAAGCTTTGTAAGTTCATCGGTAATTAAAGAAGCGTTCATATCTGAACCGTATACTTTTTTTCCTTCATGCAAAAACATACGGGCAACGGCAGACATACCAATACCACCAATGCCGATAAAATAGACAGATTTTATATTTTGTAGATTGATTGTCTCTTTGTTAAGCATATATTTATCTTGAATCTGAAAGGTTAAAACTCAACTCTAATACATGTATGTTCAGATTTAAGATTTAAGATTCATTATCGCGGCATTAAATTGATCTCCTCTATCATACTCATTCTTGAATAGACCAAAAGAAGCAAATCCAGGACTCATTAAAATTCGATCGCTAGATATAGAAAACTTTACAGCTTCACTCACTGCTTCATTCATGCTACGAACAAAAACTATCGGCAGACGAGACCTCATTTCCTCAATTTTATCTTTTATTGTATCTGTGCCACTACCCGGCAAAACAACTAGCGCTTTTGCATATTCTGGTATCAAAGAAAGCAGTGAATCGACTTGCAATTTTTTATCCGCCCCACCAAAAATAAGAATAGTTTTCTTGTCTTTTCCTAGCGCCTTAAGTCCCGCAATTGTCGCCTCTTGGGTGGTGCTGTTTGTATCATTATAGATATCAATTCCATTGAAATTTCTAATTTTTTCCAATCGACCCGGAGCAGCTTTGAATTTTTCTACTGCCACCTTGATAGTTTCTTCTGCAACCCCCAAAGCCTTTGCCGCTGCGCTTGCAAGAGCGATATTAAGTTTGTTGTGTTCACCAGGAATTTGAACCTGCCATAAACCAGGGACGTCGCCTGCTTTTGCAACCACAACCTTGGAAACGGGTTTTGGGCCAAATTTTTCTATGTATTCCAATACCTGCTCGCTCACGACTAATGTGTCATCAGGTTTTTGAGAGCGATATATATTAGCCTTGTCAGCAAAATATTTTTCCATACTACCACCGTAATAATTCAAATGGTCACGCATAAAGGTCGAAAACACGGCGACTTTTAACGAAAGATCTTTAAATCCCTGCAATTGCCACGAATCAAGTTCAAGCACCGCAACATCACCCTCTTTTGTTTTGTTCAAAAAATCTATGGTAGAAACACCAAGAATATTTCCACCAAGAAAAACCTGGTGTCCTGTACCTTTGTAGTGTTCATTTAAAATTGCATGCAAAAGATACGAAACTGTGGACTTACCACGAGTTCCTGTCACCCCCACAACAGTTGCCTTGGTATTTTCTACAAAAATCTGTGTGCTCATTTTTATCGGCACATTGTTTTTTTCTGCTTCTGCAATAAAAGGAGACTCAAGCGGAACCCCTGCAGCCTTGATAACCAAATCAGCATTTCTAAAATCCTCGAGCCGGTGTTCACCCAACACAAATTTAATGTTGTTGTATTTTTTTAATATCTCGAGTGAACTCGCCAAATCTTTTTCTGATTTCAAATCAGTTACCGTAAGGTCGGCACCAGCTTCTGCAAAAAATGCCGCATCACCCACACCTCGGCCAAGAAGTCCGAGTCCCATGAGAGTTATTTTTTTATTCTTAAAATCAACCATTTTCTAACCAATTTATTGGGTAATTGTACATTTTTTCACACAAAGAAAAAGGCGGTCTTTCATAGACCGCCACGCTGACTACCTTGAGGTAACCTGACCACCAGCACACCATTTCGCGTTTGATCTCCACGCCGACAGCTGTGCCAGACACGTTCTCCAAACTCATCAACCTCAGTCGCAGTGTCAGTAGGGTCAACAGAGAAATGTTCAGAGTCTGTTGGCACACCAGACCTTTCCAGTTGAACCTTCACCACTGCAGCAAGGTCAATGGGACATTGATCGTATGGTTTGCCCACTACCTGCGGGCCAAATTCCTCTACGAGATGCCTCGCCAACTCCACATTCTTCTCACCATAATCCGGATGATTAGAAGGATGAGTAAACGACGGAGCCTTAATGCCACAAAGCATCGCCACCTCAACACTATCTGTCCGACCGAACCAGCCCTGAAGCGACGCGACCACCACACTTTGGTAAGTAAGATGATGTGTTGCCCGAACCTCAGCCGGTTCAATCAAACTGTTTCGCCCCCCATGACACCCAACTACGAGTCCATTTGGCATGCGAAACACCAGAGTGTAGCAGTCGGCAGAGGGCAGAAAGTACGCTCCGGGCTCGGTGAGGCGAACACCGTCACCATCACCGCCAAAATGGAACTCGACTCCATCAACAACAATACGATCTCGGTAGAGATCGGGATCGTCGTTGATCACTGTGCCGACAGTTCTTTCACGAATGACCGCATCCCCTTTGAGATTTGAGAGATTGGGGTCCTCGAATGCAAGGGGTGTAAACACCCGCGTCACGCCGCACTGCTTTGCGTAGCGTGCAAGAACCATAAACAGATAGGACTTATTCTCCGACTGCATATGATTCCAGTCATGAGGCCTGCCGAAAGCAAACACGCGAACGGTTTTCCTAAACAAATCGAATTGTCGTGTTGGAAGTATCCGCTCAGAGGCGGAGCTTCCGAGAACCTGTTCAGCCACAAAGCACCTCCTTTGAGTGGTTACGATAAAGACCAAAAAACACCGACATAAACGTACTACTTAAAAAACTCTTGGTCAACAGCTGTAAAAATGAAGTAACGACCTGCGTGGGCGTACCAGGAGTTGAACCTGGGACCTCGTCATTATCAGTGACGCGCTCTAACCACCTGAGCTATACGCCCACGCAAACAACAACTTCATTTTTACAAGAACCGAGCGAACCATTTATATCGTAATCGATATCAGTGACGCGCTCTAACCACCTGAGCTATACGCCCACGCAAACAACAACTTCATTTTTACAAGAACCGAGCGAACCATTTATATCGTAATCGATATCAGTGACACGCTCTAACCACAACAACTATACGCCCGCAACGTCCTTTCTGGCGAAACCTTAAATTATCAGAAAATGTGCCTTTAAACAAGACTGTGCCGGCAACAAAAAACCACGAGCTCCGCCAGTGGTCTTCATCAGAACATATTAACTCTTGAGCTCTTTCTTCACTTTCGTCCAGTACTTCTCCGTACTAGACTTTTTCCAACCGTTGGGTCCACCGTTCCAAATCCTTGCTCGATCTTCATCCGTTGGCTCTCGACCCAAACGTTTCTTGGTCGCGTAAAGCCCAATGTAGCATTCGAAGATCTTGATCGAAAGACTTCGGTCGTTCTGGCAGTCCTCGGCACGATAGTTTGTGCCGAGGGCTCTGTTCACATCGTCAACACAAGGTTGGCGAATCTGAAGACAGCCGTAGGCTTTATTCTTCAAATTCGTATCGCCGACGACTGAGTCATCTCCTCCAGATTCCACCTGGATGAGGGCTTCAACAAGACTTGCCGAGGGCTCGCTTGCTGAAACCTGTGCACCTAGACAAACAAAAGTAAGAAAGCTGAAAAGAACAATCCATTTTTTCGAAAACATGTGTAATTCCTTTTACACATTCTTGCTTTCCAGAAACGGCACATGCCGATTCATTGAGCAATTAAATAATATCATTATATAAACAAATTGTCAAGTTTTGATGAAAATAAAAAAGGACCCCAGTGCAACGTAGCAAAGGGGCCCTACTCCACAGGAACAAACATCACCATCACATGGCGCCACAGGGAGTGAAACACCCCCTCGGACACTGATGGTCATCATTACCCCTGTTTTGCACAGGCAGACCACACTGAGTGCAGAACCGAGTCTTGCTCATGGCAAGCGCAACGGTCATGCAATTGATGGTGTCCGAAATGACTGCGGGCTTCTCGAGGTTGCCAGCTCTGATCTTGTATCGAGCACGTGCAACTACGTCATCCCTGACTCCAGGTTCCCTTCCTCCTCCGGAGAAAAGCCGGCGTGAAGGGGTCATCCTCTGACGATGCGCGATGTGCCCCGGCATTTGGCCGAGACCAGGTTCCGGCATGTCGGAATCTGTCAAAATACCTCGCTGAGTTTGAGTCCGACTCAGCTTGGTCGTTGGGACGCGTGGGCCGAGATTCTGAGCCAAAGGCTTAATCTCTGCCAACCGTCCATCTCCAGCATGCTTTCCGTGCATCTGACACATGTCAAAACCTCCGTGATAATGTGAAAAGATCCGTTTCGGTCTGCTGGAATGATAGCACCCATACCTCATTTTGTCAAACAACAAAAAACCACCCAGTGGGTGATTTTTTTCCATCCTTTATTTTGTTCCGTTCTTTGTTGTCTGTCTTTCCAGACGGTCATGTTGATTTTAGGATTCAACAAAATCCATTGTATTCCAATAAATTGGAATACAATACCGACACAGTTACCGATGCATTAAAATGCAGTCAGATGTTTCAATTTGAAATATTCCACGAGCAGCTTCCGCTACCCGTGCCTTGTTACGACTTACTCCCTGTCACCGAGCTTACCTTAGGACCGCGCGAGGCGATACTTCGGGTACTCCCGGCTCCCTTGAGTTGACGGGCGGTGAGTACAAGACTTGAGAACGTATTCACCGCAGTATAGCTGACCTGCGATTACTAGCAATTCCGGCTTCATGGGGTCGAGTTGCAGCCCCCAATCCGAACTGGCGCATCTTTTATTACGATTAGCTCAGGGTTACCCCGTCGCGGCGCGTTGTAGATGCGATTGTATTATGTGTGTAGCCCCGGATATCAGAGGGTCATGCTGACCTGGCGTTATCCTCGCCTTCCTCCCAGCTCAGAGACTGCAATTTTTAAAAATTGTAATCTTTGAGCTGGGCAGTCTCGCCTGATACATGTAACAGACAACGAGGGTTGCGTTCGTTACCCCACTTAAGGGAACAATTCAAACCACGAACTG
>CAYTZJ010000002.1:0-39465 GCA_964442475.1 uncultured Candidatus Saccharibacteria bacterium
TCCTGAGGTATATTTTTTGAGCTTCTATTTTTATCCACCAATAGCTGTTTTGGTAAATAACAGCAAGAATGGTAAGAATGTGAAGAGGTTTTGTATATCATCCGCCTATAGCTGTTTTGGTAGTTAAAGACAAAATTGGTAAAGTTGTTGTATTATATCCGCCTATAGCTCAGCTGGTAGAGCAGGTGCCTTTTAAGCACTTGGTCGTAGGTTCGATTCCTACTGGGCGGACCCGAGTTAGTAAATAAAAAAGAAAAAGCACGCCGGTGGCGTGCTTTTGAGTACAAAACGAAATTTACAAGCGAAGTCGTGACGAGATCGTGCCAACAATTGCCGATTGCGTTGGTTTACAATGACTACCAGCTTCTGAGCCTGAGATGGTTTTAGGTATCGGTCGGAAAAAGTTAGTGGTCCGCATTTCGTTAAGTATGATGCTCGTATGCTTCCTGCACCAACGATTAGTTGGCATAACTTGGTGAGTACAACCCGCATACTGACACAGCTTAACGACCCTCTCCACACCAGAGTCAACGTGTTTTTCATTTCCAACTTCACATTCCTTTTTACCCTTTTTCACAGCTCCTCCTTGCTTAAAACTGACATCCCCATTTAAAAACATACACCTGAGAATTATTTTGGTCAAAACTAGACCGCAAGCACAAATTCTTCTAAGTAGTCCTCAAGGTCGCCACTTTCAATTCTGGACAGATGATACAGATCGACCATATCACTAGAAATTTTCTTGAGCTCAGACAAAGAATAGTTTTTCAAAAAACGTTGATTTTTTCCCCATACAAAAGGTTTTACACCCGCCTCATCTGCCGTTTTACTTTGAGCAACACTTAGCATGCTTTTGATCTGCCAAAACAAAATACCATGGATTTCTTCTGGTTCCGATCCACTTATTAATGCCTTTTGATATAAAACCCAAAGCCGAACCCGGTCTCTATCCCCCAATGCGTCGGTGAGTGAAAAAATATTAAATTCTTTTTTGGGTGTAACATTTTTATCATCAATTTCCCATGTTTTTTCTGCATTCTTTTTTAAAAGATTCTTAATTGGAGCCTTGGGTGAATATTCAACAAAAAGAAAAGCGTGGTCCGCTGCCTTGAGTTCTTTTATCTGTTCCTCAAGATGTAGAGCCGCATCTTTATTTTCAAAAAGAGATTCAAGAACGACAATGTACTTATGTTCAAAAAGACCCTGTCCACCAGCAATACCGGCAAATGAATCCTTATTCCATTCAGACAAAGACATTCTAAAAAGAAGTGCGTTTGGACGTTTCTTTTGGAGGGCACCGACGAGTTCGTCTAATGTTTTACGAACTCGAGCACACTCTGAACCTGTAACAAAGTAAATCATTATTTTTTCATTTCTCCCCAATTCTTGCCCACCGAACTCGATACCAAAAGCGGCACGCCGTTGGTTTCCTGCGGTGAAATAACACCCTCCATAATTTCAACAATCTTGTCGCGAACCTTTGAAACAATACTTTCTTCGACCTCAAATACGAGTTCGTCGTGCACCGTCAACAACATTTTGATTTTGTCTTGAAGCCCTTCATCGATAATATACTTATCAATTTTAATCATTGCGATTTTGATTATATCTGCACTTGTTCCCTGCAGAGGCGCATTGATTGCCATACGTTCACTCATTGCTCGAATAAAAGGCAGTTTGGAACGAATGCCTGGAAAATATCTACGGCGACCAAAAAATGTTTCAGTAAAACCGTTCGTCGCTGCATCAGACTTGGTTTTTTCAAGATATGTTGCAAGAGTACTGAAATTGCTAAAGTAATCATCGTAAAAACGTTTTGCTTCGTCTCGATCTGTACCAAGATTTGTTTTGAGAGCATTTACACCCATCCCGTACAAAATTCCAAAATTAATTACTTTTGCCCTACGCCTCATTTCTGCATCAACTTTTTCTGGAGGAACTTTAAAAACAAACGAGGCAACACCAGTGTGAACATCGCCACCAGATTTAAAAATATCAATGAGCTTCTTTTCACCTGACATGAATGCTGCGATACGAAGCTCAACCTGAGAGTAATCACACGCGAGTAAATCGAAACCTTTTTCTGCAACAAATGCGTTACGAATCCTTTTTCCTAAATCACTCTTAATCGGAATATTTTGGAGGTTCGGATCCTGAGAAGACAAACGACCAGTAACCGCACCAGTTTGGTTGAACCGCGCATGGAGTCTACCATCTGAAGCAACTTTCTCAGGAATATTATCGATATATGTCGAAAGAAGCTTCTGAAGTTCACGATAATCAAGAAGAAGTGGAACTATTGGATGTTGGTCTTTCACCTTCTCAAGTTCAGATTCTTTTGTAGATCGATTTCCAGAGGCAGTAGTCTTGCCTTTTTTTTGCAGCAAAATTTTACCAAAAAGAATCTCTCCTAAAATTTTTGGAGAATTGATATTAAATTTTTCACCTGCAAGTTCCCAGATTTTTTTCTGAAGCAGTTCGAGTTCTTTATGATACTCTTTCGAAAGTTTTTTAAGATAATCAATGTCAATCTTTACACCTATTTCCCCCATTTTTCGCACAATCGGCACAAGTGGCAGTTCAATATTGTTATAAATTTCTGAAATTTTACCCTCCTTAAGTTTTGCAAAAATTTTCTCCTGCGCCTCTTTAAATGAATCAGTGTTGGCATAATTCAAAATTTCTTCAAGGCCAGGGTTTGAAATATTGGAATCAACAACCCAAAGTGCCAGTGCCACCCTGTCGATTTCTTCCTGAGAAACTCCAGTGATCTCGGCACCAAGCGACATTTGACCTGCCTTGCCCGTCGATCGACTAGAAATTTTCTGAGTTTTCTTTTCTATTTTTTGAAAATCGTCTGAAGAAAAACGATCCGATTTCTTTTCTTTTTTATTTTGATCAGAAATTAAAGAAGATTTTTGTTCCACCACCCCCTTCAACCGATCAAGTAAAGATCGGAATTCCAGCTCTGTAAAAAGAGTTTTAACTTTTTCCAAATCAATATTTTCTTTCCAACTTTTTTCTGGAAGATCAAAATCAATAGGGGCATCACGCCGAATTGTTGCCAACATTTTAGAAAACTTAGCTTCATCTTCATGAGCCCTTAACAATTCAAGAGTTCTTTCTTTTATTCCGTCACCAATTAAATTTTTATCCTCCTTGATCTTGTTGTAAATTTCTTCTACAGTTCCAAATTTTTGGATAAGCACAGAGCCGGTTTTTTCTCCGATACCTGGGACCCCAATAATATTATCTGAAGGATCTCCTCGAAGACCCTTATAGTCTGGTAAAAGTGCTGGTCCAAAACCAAAACGCTCTTTAACCATTTCTTCATCGTAAACAACAGTATCACTGATCCCCTTTCGTAACGTGTACACTCGCACCCTTTTTCCATCCACAAGTTGCAACGTATCCATGTCACCGGAAGCAATCACAATTTCAATGTTCTTATTTTTTTTAAATTTTTCGACAATTGTTCCAAGAACATCGTCAGCCTCAAACCCCTTACTTTCTAAAATGGGAATACCCATCGCTCGAAACACATCTTTCGAACGAATAAGTTGTGAAATAAGATCGTCATCTATTTTTTTTCGAGTAGCCTTGTAGCCGTCATACACATCGTGACGATGGGTCGGAGACGGCACATCATAACAAGCGACAACATAGTCTGGGCTAAGCTCTGTCATAATTTTGATAAGCATTGTGACCAAACCATAAATCGCACCAGTTGGTTCACCTTTTGTAGACGCAAAATCTGGCAAAGCATGATATGCCCGATGGATGATCGCGTGAGAATCAAGCAGTACTAATCTTTTTTTATCTGATTTAGCCATGAAAATCAATAATTCGAGATTCTTCGTCGTGGTGACTAAACCGAATAATAATTTTCTCTTTCGGAAGCAGAGTTTCAACCTTATCCGCCCACTCAATACAAATAATATTTCTTTGATTTTTTACAATTTCATTCCAACCCAACGTTTCTAGTTCTTTTGGATCTTCTAATCTATACGCGTCTATGTGAATAAGGTGGTCGAACCCCACAACTCGTCCGGAACTTATGGAGGGTGGAAGTTTATAAATTTTTTCGATTACAAAAGTTGGACTTAAAATCTTTTCAGTTATTCCCAAAGCTTTACCAAAAAACTGCATGAACGTTGTCTTGCCAGCACCAAGATCACCGTAAAGCGCAATTACAGTTGCCCCTGTTTTACCCTCTGATACGAGCGATTGGGCTATTTCTTGAGCCTTTTTTTCTGTTTCTGCAATTTTATGAAGACTTTTCTGCATGCCGAGATTGTATCACTTTGCCAGACGGTAGCCTACGAAAAAAATGTCAGGAAAAAATGTGGACAAATAAAAACCCGCCAAGCTCTGCCATAAGCAGAAACTCAGCGGGTAAATGAGGTCTAGCGCCCCGCCCTTTCCAAGGGAACAAACTTCTCAAATCTCCTGATGTACCACATCTCGGGACTTTCACCCCGAGAATACGGACCGTAGCCGCCGTACCGACCAAGGTAGATCCGTGTGCGAGCAACGCCGAGTGGGTTATAGTCCGTATCAAGAACATCGAACTTGAGCTCGATTGTATTACCCATCGACGCATAACGAATCGGCACCTGAATCTCCTGGCCAGTTACGAGTGCTGGTTTGTACCCACTGTTACCATATGGGGACACACCGTTCACGGTCAGGTTGGTCAGAATAGTGCCGCCAATACCGTTGTGCACAAGCACAACGTCATCAGCACCCCATGACGAACTCCAAGTACCGCCACCGCAACCAACGAGGCATCCCAAAAACAGACTGAGCAGAAGAAACAAGAAACATTTCATGAAATTACCCTTTCAATGTGAGGATCGCGTGATTGTGTTTGTTCTTATTTAACAAAGAAGTCTTACAATATATTAATACAAATTATGTATTTTGTCTAGTATTTATATTGTAATCACATTTACAAAAGAGCTGAAGAGTTAAAAAAACTGTTATAATTTCTCCATGGCTATCTCTTTTAATGAAGAAAAACAAAATGAAAGAGTAGATGAACTCAAAAAAGCAGAGGCTGAAGAGTTAACAAAAATTCTCTCTGCAAAATATGGTCTACCCTACCTTGACCTATCAATATATCCAGTAAACATTGACGCACTTAGGATTATCAAAGAAGAAACTGCCCGCAAAGCAAATATTGCAGCTTTCCATATTACTGACAAAAAAATCCGTGTTGGTATTCTTTCGCCTAAAAATCCTGAAACGCTAGAGGCAATCGAGGAACTTAAGAACAGAAATTACGACCCTATACCCTTTTTAGTTTCAATGGAGAGTTTAAAACATGTTTGGGAACGATACAAAGACCTTTCGTATTCTTTTGAAACAAAGGGTGGAGCACTGACAATCTCGGATGAAGAAATTGTTGAATTCAGAAACAAAGTTCATGGTCTGTCTGATATTTCTGCCCTTATCAAAGAAGTTCTTGGTTCAAAAAAAATTTATCGCATATCACGCCTTTTAGAAATAATAATTGCCGGCGCATTAGCAACAAACGCTTCCGACGTCCATTTTGAACCAGAAGAAATCCATACCCGCCTTCGATATCGACTCGACGGTATTCTTACAGACATAATTGGCCTCGATACAGAAACATATGGTTTGCTTTTATCACGAATCAAGCTTCTTTCAAATTTAAAACTCAACACCAAGGGCAAACCCCAAGATGGTCGTTTCAGCATTAAGATGGAGGATACAGAAATCGAAATTCGAACCTCTCTTCTTCCTGGCGCCTACAACGAAACAGTTGTACTTCGAGTCCTAAATCCAAACGCAATTTCTGTTCCCCTCGAAAATCTTGGCATCCACCCCCGACTTCTTAAAATTCTTGAACATGAAATTAAAAAACCAAATGGAATGATTTTGAATACCGGTCCAACAGGCTCCGGAAAAACTACAACTCTGTATGCCTTCCTAAAGAAAATTAATGAACCGGGTACAAAAATAATAACGATCGAAAATCCTATTGAATATCATTTAAAAGGAATTGTTCAAACTCAAACCGATGCCGAAAAGGGTTACACCTTTCTTGAAGGTCTTCGATCTGCCCTTAGACAGGATCCGGATGTGATCATGGTTGGTGAAATTCGAGACAACGAAACAGCGGAGATAGCCGTAAATGCAGCGCTTACAGGACATTTGGTTTTCTCTACCCTACACACCAACAATGCCGCGGGTACATTTCCTCGTCTCATCGATCTCGGTGTAAACTCAAAAGTTATTACGTCGGCAATCAGTAATGCCATGGCCCAACGACTCGTTCGCAAGCTTTGTAACGACTGCAAGAAAGAAGTTGATATTAGTGGAAAAGAAAAAAAACTCATTGAGTCAGTACTAACATCGATAACAGACAAAACTTATCTTGATGGTCTTCAAACAAAAAAAATGTGGGTGCCAACTGGTTGTGAAAAATGTCACAATATTGGATACAAAGGCAGAATCGGAGTCTACGAAGCAATTTTGAGTGACGCGACAATAGAAGAAGTAATCGAAGGCAATCCGAGCGAACGTGAAGTAAAAAAAGCAGCAACTTCGCAAAACATTCTTGATATGACGCAAGATGGTGTTATTAAGATTCTCCAAGGTGTGACATCGGTAGAAGAACTTGGCCGCGTTGTAGACTTACTGATTTACTAAACCACATGACAAAGAAAAATCCCGACATACAAATAAATACGGAAAACAACGAAGAACATGCCATAGAGGGCATGGCAGTAAAAGAAACTACCTTTCTCGACCTTACTCTTCGACCAAACACGTTTGATGAATACATTGGTCAGGAAGGTATTAAAGAAAACCTCAAGATCCTTTTGAGAGCTGCGAAAGAAAGGAATCATCCGCCAGAACACATTCTTTTTTATGGCCCACCAGGTTTGGGTAAAACCACACTCGCCTACCTTATTTCTAAGGAAACTAATTCACAGATCAAAGTTACATCTGGTCCCGCAATTGAAAAAGTTGGCGATCTTGCCTCGATTCTCACAAACCTTGCTCCGGGTGATTTACTTTTTATTGACGAGATTCACCGACTCAATAAGGCGATTGAAGAAGTTCTCTACCCTGCAATGGAAACAGGTCAGCTCGATATCGTAATTGGTAAGGGTCCATCGGCTCGCACCATTCAGCTTGATCTCGCTCCGTTTACACTTATTGCAGCAACGACTCGTGTTGCAATGATCTCTGCCCCACTCCGCAGCCGGTTCTCTGGTGGTATTTTCAAATTGGAATTTTATACTCAAGAAGAAATTGAACAGATCGTTCGACGTTCAGCAAAACTTTTGAAAATCGAAATTGATTCAGACGCTGTGTCTGAAATTGCAATGCGAAGTCGTTTCACACCACGAACCGCAAACTACTTACTCAAGCGTTGTCGCGACTACGCTCAGATTCATAAACATAAACTCGACAAGAAGTCTGTCGACACCGCGCTCAAACTTATTGGTGTTGATGAAAAAGGCTTAACACATTCAGACCGAGAAATTCTTCAAACAATTATCAAAAAGTTTAAGGGTGGACCAGTTGGTCTCAACACCCTTGCCGCTTCCCTTTCCGAAGAAGAAGCAACGATTGAAGAATTCAACGAGCCATATTTACTACAGCTTGGTCTTATTGAACGAACACCACGAGGGCGAATCGTAACAGACACTGGATACGATCACATGGAATCAAAAGTATCTGATTCAGGGAAACTTTTGTAGACTTGTCACTGTTTTTTTTCCGATATATTGTAGTCATTATGGCAGGACATAATAAATGGGCACAGATTAAACGACAGAAAGGAAAGACGGATGCTGAGAAGAGCAAGGCATTTTCTAAATTTTCTCGGTTGATTACCGTTGAGGCAAAGAAAGTTAACGGTGACAGAAATAGTTTTGCGCTTAAGGCAATCATTGAACGCGCACAGGCAATCAATATGCCAAAGGACTCTATTGATCGAGCTGTAAAGAAAGCGACCGAGTCAGCAGCAGCAATGGAAGCACATCTCTATGAAGCCTATGGACCCGGTGGTTGTGCGCTTATCATCGACACCATCACAGACAATAAAAACAAAGCTGTTCAGGAAATTAAACACATTCTTTCGCGAAACGGATACGAACTTGCAACAATGGGTGCTGCTTCATGGGCGTTTGAAAAAACCCACGAGGGCTGGAAACCAAACTCAACCATGGAACTCTCCGATGAAGACATCCAGAAACTCGATCACCTTATTACCGAACTTGAATCAAACGATGACGTTCAAGCGGTGTATACTAACGCCGAATAATGAACAGGAATAAAAATATCGTTCTCGCAATTGACCCAGGCTACGACAGACTTGGTGTCGCAGTGATACAAGAAGAAAAAGGCAAAAACACTTTACTTTTTTCTGATTGCGTAACAACCGACAAAAAACTCATTCATGCCAAACGTCTTGCTTTGATTGGCACGGCTATCTCTGAATTAATCCAAACATGGCAACCAAGCGCGATTGCAATCGAAGAACTTTTCTTTAGTAAAAACGCAAAGACCGCACTACTAGTTTCTCAAGCAGTCGGAGTGATCATCTACGAAGCAGCAAAAAACAATGTAAAAATATTTCTTTATAAGCCAGTCGAGGTAAAGGTGGCGGTTACCGGCTATGGAGCGAGCGACAAAACCCACGTACTCAACATGGTACCAAGATTAATAAAAATGAACCCCAGAAAACGGCACGATGATGAATACGATGCCGTAGCCGTTGGTATTACCCACATAGCATCACATCGCATCAGAGGAGATTTTTTATCCACAGAATCCTGATGGATTTCTTGCCAAGTTTTTTTAAATTTGATAAAACAGTGCTACGTAAGTAGTTTGTATTTAAAAAAATAATTTTTAAAATAAATATGGATGAATTTAAGGGTGATGAACCTCTAGATCCAATCGAAGCAATGGACGAAGAAGTAGAAGACGAGATGGAAGGTATGCACATCGATGGAGAAGAGGTTGCGGATGACGATGATGAAGTTCCAATAGAAACAGACTTGTAAAAAAAACTCCCTTCGGGGAGTTTTTTGTTAAGAGTTTATTTTGACCTTAAGCCAACGACGTTTTCCAACACGATAAATCTTATGCTCAACACCCACGCTCGCGTTGGAAATTATGGTGCCGGTTTCTGCGTCAGAAACTGCATTTTCACTAACAAGTCTTCGCCACTCTGATTTTGATTCAACAATTTTTTCCTGAAGCATAATGTCTACAAGTTTTACACCAGGATTTGAAGTGACAGTTTTTATATCATCTGGAATTTTTTTATCACTAAAAACCTCAATGAATTTTTCTTTTGCCTTTATTGCTTCTTTTTCTCCCCAATAAAGTGCGGTGAGCTTAGTTGCAAGTTCAAGTTTTATGTCTCGAGGATTTTCTCCGTATTCAAGTCTGCCACCAATTCGTTCTGCATCTTTTACAGAAACATTGGTGCAGAGTCGGAAATAACTAACCATAAGATCATCGCGAACCGACATTACCTTTCCAAACATCTGATCCGGTGAATCAATAATATTGATAACATTACCCCACGATTTAGACATTTTTCGTCCATCGGTACCATTGATCATTTCAGTAATGAGAATATCTTGCTCTTTTTGACCATAGTGTTTCTGAATTACACGTCCCGCCATTACATTAAAAAGTTGATCGAACCCTCCGAGCTCAACGTCAGCCTTGATTGCAACGGAATCATACCCCTGCATCAGCGGATACATAAATTCTCGTAACGAAACCTCTATACCCTTTTCAATTCGATCTTTGAAATTTCTCCGATTGGTCATTTGCTGAACAGTAAAACTTTCAGCAAGTTGGCAAATTTCATCAAATCTTAATTTCGAGAGCCAAGAACTGTTGTAAACGATTTCAGCCTTATCTACATTAATGATTTTTGCCAGCTGTTTCTTGTATCCGATTAAATTTTCTTTAATTTGATCTGCAGAAAGCATTGGGCGTTTATCGAGTTTGTCTGAAGGATCACCAATTTTTGCAGTAAAATCCCCAACAACAAGCACAACCTGATGACCAAGATCTTGAAAAGCTCGCAACTTCCAGAGCGTTACGGCATTTCCAATATGAATATTTTTTCCTGTTGGATCAATACCAAGTTTTACTCGAAGTCTCTTCCCCGATTTAAGTTTCGCCTCTAGGCTTTCTTTAACAAAAATTTCCTCTACCCCACGAGTGAGAATTTCGTGTATCTTTTCACTATCAGTAGAAACTTTTCCCGTACTATCACCAAAAATTCTTAACATGCGATTACTTTAACATAAATTTTAACCAATTCTTTAGGCGAGTTTTAAGCAACACAATACAAAATGCGCTTGTATTATATTAAATCAACCACCGTCTATGGATGATACGTAGTGTGCTATCATACCAAATAAATGCACTGGATTAAGGTTTTTTTGAAGAAAAAACATCTCTGGAACAAAACGAGTCTTGTTCGAGTCATAACGCTTCTGGCGGCTATTTTTGTATTCCTTTCTGCTCTTTTTCTACTTTGGGTATCAAGTTGGAGAATCCCCGCCCTCGATTCTTTTGAGGGTCGTGATGTGAGTCAATCAACCAAAATCTATGACCGAACAGGTGAAATTTTACTTTATGACGTATACCAAGATATCAAACGAACAGTTGTGCCGTTTGATAAAATCTCGCCCAACATTAAGGAAGCGGTTTTAGCAATTGAGGATGTAGATTTTTATAGTCACAAAGGTATCAAAATTACCTCTATAATCCGTGCTGTTATCGCAAACATCACCGGTCTTGGATACAACCAAGGTGGTTCAACAATCACTCAACAAGTGGTTAAAAACTCCTTACTGACCAATGAAAAAAGTATTTCCAGAAAAATTAAAGAGTGGGTTTTAGCCCCTAAACTTGAAAAGGTACTTACGAAAGAAGAGATTTTTAGTATTTATCTTAACGAAATCCCGTTTGGTGGAAATTTATATGGCGCAGAAGAAGCAACACAAGCCTTTTTCGGAAAACCCTCAAGCGATGTCACTCTTGCCGAAGCTGCGTATTTAGCCGCTCTACCAAAGGCCCCAAGTTTTTATTCTCCATATGGTTCTCATAAAGACAAACTCGATGAACGAAAAAATTTGGTTCTAAGCGAAATGTTGCAAAATGGTTTTATTACACAAAAAGAATATGACGATGCAAAAGCTGAAGTTGTCACCTTTAGACCACAATCAGAGTTTGGCATCAAAGCACCTCACTTTGTTCTCGAAGTTCGAGAAGAACTAGTAAAAAAATATGGTGAGCGCGTATTAGAAGAGGGTGGACTTAGAGTCATTACTACCCTTAACTACGACCTACAGAAAAAGGCTGAGGACTACGCAAAAGAATTTGCAGAACAAAACAAGAAAAACTTTGACGCTGAGAATATCGCACTCGTTGCACTAGATCCAAACAATGGAGACATTTTGTCGATGGTTGGCTCTAGAAACTACTTCGACAAAGAGATTCAAGGTAACTTCAATATCACAACGGCACACCGCCAACCCGGCTCGGCATTCAAACCTTTTGCCTATGCCCAGGCATTTAGTCGAGGATACACCCCAGACACAGTTCTTTTTGACCTTCCAACAGAATTCTCTACAACCTGCACACCAGAAGGTAAACCTCGTTCAAGTTCTTCGAACTGTTACATGCCTGGCAACTATGACCTAAAGTATCATGGTCCAATGAGCATGCGAAACGCCCTGGCTCAATCTGTAAACATTGCTTCTATCAAGGCTTTTTATCTCGCGGGAATGCAAGACACGCTTCGTCTAGCTCAAAGTATGGGAATTCAAAGTCTTGGTGACATCAACCAATATGGACTCACGCTAGTGCTCGGAGGGGGTGAGGTTTCTCTTTTGGACATACCAAGTGAGTATGGAGTGTTAGCCAAAGACAGTGAGCGAAATCCGTACCGATATATTCTGGAGGTTAAAGACCAAAACGTCGAAACACTTGAAAAAACAGAAACAAAACCGATCCGAGTTCTTGAAGCAAATGTTGCTCAGCAGATCTCTGACATTCTTTCTGACGAACAAGCCCGTGCGCCAGCCTTTGGCTACAATTCCCCCCTGCACTTCCCCGGCCGTGACGTTGCTGTAAAGACCGGTACGACAAACGACTATCGTGATGCCGTCATTGTCGGCTACACACCAAACATTGCAATTGGTGCATGGGCTGGAAACAACGATAATCATCCGATGCAAAGAAAAATTGCTGCCTTTATCATTGCCCCATTCTGGAACAAGGTTATGAACGAAGCCCTCAAAATCACTCCGAACGAAACATTCACTCGACCTGTAGTAGAAAACGGCAGAGACCTCAAACCAGTACTGAGGGGTATTTGGCAGGGTGGCATATCAAAATCAACCAATAATCAAGAAGAGATTGTAACTGGTGGCGTACACGACATTCTTTATTGGGTAAACAAAGAAGATCCACGTGGACCAGTTCCTCGTAACCCTGACGATGACTCGCAGTTTAAAAACTGGGAATACGCTGTTAAAAACTGGGTGCGAAACAACAACATTGTTCAAACCGATATTTCCACACCACAAACCAGCAACGACAAGGAACCTGATATTGAAATTATTAGTCCAGTCGCAAGAAACACGTATGGAATGGAAACTGCAATTAATGTTTCCTTTGAGGCTGGTAATGGTAGCCCGATTTCGAAAGTAGAATATTATCTAAATAATGAATATGGAGGCAGTGCCAACTCACCCTTCAATATTGTTTTTGTTCCAGCAGAATTTACATCTTCCAAGAAGGGATCAAACATACTCAAGTTAATATTTACCGACGTTGCAAATCATCGAATAGAAAAAACAGTTCGTTTTACGATAAACTAGCAAATATCAACAATTGCCGGTTTTATTTTTTGGTTGATGTTTGAGAGAACATCAGCTTTTTTCATAAACAAAACACTCTTCGCGCTAGAACCAATGTTTAATCGCACAATTTTACCCCTAATTTCAATTTGTTCTGGAGTTATATCCAAACCCACACAAGACTTACAGGACGCGACTATAACCTCCTTTTTATTCGAAAGTCCGGCGAAGGCACTTTTAAATTTCGCAAAAAATCCATCGATATGATTCATGTAGCTTATTTTACTACTCTACCGATTCATTGGCATTACTAGATACAAAAAAGAAGAATCTCCTACTCCACGTATAACAAGAGGTCTATTGAGTCCATTAAAGGAAAGAGAAACACTGTCGCTACTAAGTGAAGAAAAACAGTCTGTAACATATTTATGATTAAAATTCACAGACACATCAGTTCCCTTTAATGTTGCATCAACCTTATTTGTACTTTCACCCAGATCGGCATTGCTTGTCTTGATTTCAAATAATTTTTTACTTGGTTCTGCCTTAAGATTCACTTGATTGAACTTATCAGAAAAAATATTTGCAATTTTAAAGGCTTGTACTAGGTCGTCCTTAAGAACAATTGCTTCTGTTTGATTATCTTTGGGAATAATTTGATTGTAGTCAGGAAAAACCCCATCAATTACTCGTGAGGAAAGATATACCCCATCATACGATATGGCGATTTGGGTTTTTGTTACAGCAAAATCAACATCCCCATCTGCTGCATCAAGGATTTTAATAATTTCTTGTGCGTTTTTGAATGGAATCAAAATACTTTCAAATGGTTTTTGATCCTTAAGTTTTATTCTCTTTTCCGCCAATCTAAAAGAGTCGGTGGCAGCACATACTAAAGTGTCGTCATCACATTTAACCAAAATACTCGAAAGTTCTGGTTTGATACTTGAAACAGATGAGCTATACCAAACAGATCTTAGACCCTTTGCAAAATCTGAACTTTTAATCTTAAAAGAAATTTCCTTACTAACCTCTGGAATCGACGGAAAATCATCTGCAGATTGAGACTTGATGGTGGTGGCAGTTTTTTCTGTTGTGATCTTAAGAAGCCCCGTTTCTGTTGTTTCAAGGGTTATATTTTTCTCGTATTGAGAATTATTTAAAAAACCCGAAAGTACTGAACCAGGAACCGCAATTCTTCCTTCTCTTTGCGTTTTTGTGGGTATTGTAATTTCGATACCTAAATCTAAATTCGTCGCTTTGATTGAAAGGATGTTATTGCTTGCTTCCAATAAAACACATCCAAGCACTGGTAGTGAAAGATTTTTACCAGTTATCTTCTCGGCTTGTGCGATTGCGGTTGTTAACTTTTCTTTTACACATTCTGTCTTCATATTTCTATATATAAATACTACTACTAATACTAGTGTTGTGGATATCTTGATAACTCAAGAATTCCCTTTAAAAATAAGGCTAAATTCGTATTTTTTATCCCCACACTCTGTTTATAAAAAAGAACTATATGTGTGTTGAGCCACCCAGTTGGGGAAATCCCTAGTTTTTGTCCCCAACTTATTTTCTGCAATCCCGAGGTTTTGAAGTGTTTTTCAGTAGTTTTCATGGGTTTATTCAGAGGTTATTAACACTATGTTATAAGAGCTCTAATTTGATTTAGTTCTTGCCCAAGTCCAGAATCGGTTTTTAAATCACCTTTAATTTTTTCGCATGAATGTATGACGGTTGTGTGGTCGCGCCCACCAAGACGTTCGCCAATTGAAGGATATGAAATTTTAAAGTCCTCTCGAAGGATATACATGGTGATTTGACGAGGGCGGATAACTTCTTTTTTTCGAGTTTTCTCGTAAATACTAGATTCTTCGATATTATAAAAATCGGCGACAATTTTTATGACCTCTTTTGTAGAAAGGGTTCGTTTCGCAGGTCGAGCGCTGTTTTTAAGTAAGTTTTTAACCTCCAAGAGGGATAATTCCCTGCCCTTAAGTTGGGCTTGGCACACAACTGCGTTGAGTACCCCTTCGAGTTCTCGAATATTGGTAGAAACCGAAGCTGCAATGAAGTCGATGATTTCGTCGGTGAATATTACTTCTTGGCTTCTGAGTTTGGCTTTAAGTATTGCAAGTCGGGATTCGTGGTCCGGTGCAGGAATATCAACAATCATTCCAGCTGCAAAACGTGATCGAAGACGATCTTCAAGGTTGGGGATGTAGTTGGGGTGTTTGTCGGATGAAAAAATGATCTGTTTATTGTTGTCGTAGAGGTGGTTAAACAAATGAAAGAGTTCTTCTTGGGTTTTTTCTGTTTTAGAAAGAAACTGGATATCGTCCATAATTAAAACATCATATTTTCGGTATTTTTCTTTAAAATTGTTGATTTTGTTGGAGTTGTGGGGGTTGCTTTGGGCAGATTGTACAGAAGAAACGTAGTCACCAGCGAATTTTTCTGAGGTTACATAGTGAATTCTCATTTCTGGATACATATGCTTGAGATAGTTACCAACCGCTTGGATTAAATGAGTTTTGCCGTGGCCAGTGCTTCCGTAGACAAAAAGTGGGTTGTATACAATACCGGGTTTTTTGACTACAGCTTGGGCTGCGGCGTGTGCAAGTTCGTTAAATGGACCAACGATAAATGAATCAAAACCATATCGTGGGTTTAGATTGTCTTCTTTGTTGATATAGAAATCAGAAAGAGGAAGTTCGTTATTAAGAACCGCGTTTACAGAAGAACGTTCTTCGGTTGGAGCGCGTTTCTTCTCCCCTCCTCTGCTGATTGTGTACTCTAGAGAACGAATAGACGGCAGTGTGGTGCGTAATATTTTTAGGATTGCACCGTGATATTTTTTGAAAAGCCAATCTTTAACAAAATTATTGGGAACACTTACAAACACAACCCCGTCCTCTACTTTAAAGATTGATGTGTCGCGAAACCATGTGTTGAAGTTTGGTTTTGAAACAGAAAGTTCCATTTCAACAAGTACGTTATCCCAAAGTTTCTTGATGTCTGGAGTCATTGAGGTGTTGTTGGAGTGGATTATACACTCGATGCTGCATTATAGTACTTGTTGTCCGTCATGATCTATGTTCATAAGGTGTGAATATGTTGTGGACCCAAAAAATTGTTAACTAATTTGTGATCAGTGATATTTTTGTTCGTTGTTTTTTGTGTTGGGGAGGATTGAATGAGGTTGTGGGTTTTATCTATGTGGCACTCATGTTTTTATGGTGGCGATTAAGTGAGGTTGATTAAAATTTAAATGTGTCGTAGTATCTCAAACACATATGAAAAATGGTTTAACATACAGACCAAAGAAACGAAAACGAGCACGAAGTCACGGTTTTCTTCAGAGAATGGCGACCCCAGGGGGCAAAAGAACTCTTTCTCGACGTCGATCGAAGGGTCGAAAGCGTGTTTCTCTTTAAGCTAATAATGCTTCCACGTAACCAAAGAATCCCCAAGGCAGCTGCGCGCGAGGTGTTTATGCGTGGAAATACATTCTCTTTCCCCTACTTTTTACTCAAGATTCTTCCTTCGGATCAAAAAGAAAGTCGTTTTGCTGTTTCTGTATCAAAAAAAATTGCTCCCACCGCTGTATTACGAAACCGAACTCGCCGAAGGGTTTATTCGGTACTCAGAAACTACATTATTAGAACGAAGGCTGGTTTCAATGTTGCCTTTGTTGCAAAAAAAGGGGCGGACAATCTCAAGGGTGAGGTTTTGGTAAAAGAAATTGAAACCGCTTTGGTTCACGCCAAACTCCTCGTTCGTTGAAAGCTTCATTATATTAAGTACAATAGATATACAAATGTCATTTCTCTATCACACCCTCGTTTACAACCCCCTATATAACGGACTGATTTATTTAATGGATGTGTTGCCGTGGATTGATGCTGGCCTTGCGATTGTTATTTTTACTATAATCGTCAAGCTCATTCTCTTCCCTCTTTCCAAGAAGGCCGTAACTACTCAGCTTAAGATGAAGAAGGTTGAGCCGGAACTTAATGCGCTTAAGGAAAAGTATAAAGATGATAAACAGCTACATGCAAAAAAAACCATGGAGCTTTATCGAACCAACGGAATCAACCCTTTTGCTGGAATTATTTTGATTTTAATCCAACTCCCAATAATCATTGCTCTCTATCGGGTGTTCTTGTCTGGTTTTTCCAATATTGATGCGAGCATTCTTTATTCGTTCGTTCATGTGCCAATTGCGATAAATACAGAGTTTCTTGGTCTTGTGGACATAACTAGCAAAAGCCTAATTTTGGCGCTTCTTGCGGGTGTTTCTTCGTTTATACAGGTTAAGCTTTCTGTTCCTCCGGTATCAAAATCAGAAAAGTTACGCGAAAATATGACCAAAGAAGAGCGTTTTAAACATGACCTAACAAGAAGTATGGGTTTGCAAATGAGATACATGCTCCCTGCCCTTGCGTTTTTTGTTTCTTGGACAATTTCTGGCGCAATTGCAGTGTATTGGATCACAAGCAATCTTTTCTCCATCGGACAGGAGTTGGTAATTCGTCGCTCTATTAAGAAAGCTGAAGCAAAAAGTTAGATTTTAAGTCCCCACAATTTCGAATCTGTTTTGTTTGTGAAAATAATATACTTTTCCTCCGGGTCTAGATTGAGGTTGATGGCATCAAGGGAATTTTTTTGCTGAACGGTGTCAACAAGAAGTTTGTTTGCACCAGTGAGTGTGTCGATTTGCCAGATACTGTCTTCGAAATTAACTCTACCCTGATACCAATCATCGGGATACCGTGCATTTGTAATTGTTCTAGGTATTGCACAGTAGATATATGTATTTTTTGCAGACCACACACATTTTTCTGCTAGGGTTTGTAGGCTTAGTTCGTTTACTTCACCATTTTTAATGTTTAAAACACTGGTTTTGAAACCACCGTTGGTGCTTTCTGAGTAAAGAATTTGAGTGCCGGTTTGATTTGAAATGGCAGAAAGACCAGTTGGACCACCCATAATGCGACTGAGGAGGCCGTTGTTTGTTTTAAGGAAATAAAGCTGACCACTTGCGAGAGCGCTCGGCTTTGTCATGAGTGCGATGGTGTCTTTGTTTATCCAAGAAATAGTGAAATCTTTAATGACTGATTCAAAGATTTGTTTTGGGTTTGTTGCGGTCGAAATGAGTATCCGTGAACCGTTTGGATTTGTTGTGATGTATGCCAATGTCCCCTCTTGAGGGTTTGTGGTAATGCTCTGAATGTTGTCTGGCAAAAAAGATGTTCTGAGTTCTTCGAGCATCTCCCCTTCGAGAGAGCGGGTTGTGATTGGGGTAAATTTTCCTGTTACTGTTTTGATGGTCTCTTCGTCATTTGCCAAGTATTGAAGCGTGAGTGTTTTGCCATCTTTTTGCCAGATTGCTTCGTATACTTTCGGAACAGTTGTGTTGGAAATTCTTTTCGAACCGGTAAGAGTGAGTTTACTTTCAAAAACGTTACCGGTTGTTTTGTCTACATAGCGGACAGTTGGTGTGCCGGAAGCGTTGAATACCACCGCACCTGATTGTGGTTCGCTCGAGATCTGCCAGAGTTTTGGTGGTGTTGTTGGAATGTTGGGTACTGGATTAGATGTATTTCCAGTATTTCCTGATGGTTGTATGTCGGAGTTATCTCCACTTGTTCCGAACGGAAAAAGGTCACCAATGCTTACACCGTCACTGAATGGGTTTTGCTGCCCAGATTCTTTTTGGCTGAAAAACCAATATGCACCGTAACCAATAAGTCCGAGTATGATGAGGATTATCGAGATTCTAAGAAAGGTTTTCATTGTTTATTGAGTTGGACCCTGGATTAAATTCGTAGGATTTCTTTCGCACTGAATTTGCACTTGGTTGTGGTCAGGGCTACATTCTCCAGGATTGAGTGGTCTTACTATTGCTGGTGGAGTTTTTGGAGGAAAATCGTTGCACTGTCTTAGGGCTATCCGTGAAGAGTTTTCGTTGTTTGCATCAAAAGAAAATGAAGCTTTTGATGTTTTGTAATCCGGAGCACTTCTTGTGGTGGAAACGCATTTAAATGTTTTTTGCCAAGTTTCAAAAATAGGGGTGTTGGGAGTAGTTGTGCTTGTTTCTTGCGGGGCTTGTATTGGTGTTGGGTTAAGACTGAATGTAAGAATGCGAGGATTTACGGTGTTGAGAATTAACCAGGCTCCAATGGCTAAAATGAGGCCATAGATTGCTTGGGTGATTCTTTCTTTGCCATCCTCTTTGCCACTGATTACATCAGTCGACATGTACTCTACTCCGCCAATCGTAATCTGAATGACAGCCAGAACCGCCGCTAAACCGAGGGTTAATTTAAAAATAGCTACTAAGTATTCGGGTAAGTTTGATGCTGCTGCTTCTGTAACACCTGGTAATGGCGCTAGTGGTGTGTAGTCGATGGCTGATACGACTTCCGCACCCACTATTCCCAAAATGAGTAACACTAGTGTGTTGAGGAAACCGAAACCAATTTTTTGCCAGTTTATTTTCATATTATTTAAAATACTGATTGTGTCTGAGGTGGGGCGTCTGTGCCGTAGGTTGCGTACATTTTACCATCCGTATTTTGCAAAAATCTTTCTAGATTTTTAATCTGTAGTGATATGAGTGATCGACCACCTTCCCCACCTTCTGGGGTTCTGACAATGATTGTGTTCTGTACCTGATTTATTTTTGAGTCATTAAGAGCCCAGTCGTATGTAAGAAGGTTTGATTTCTTTTGTGAATTTGAAAAAAAGAATGGTACTCCGATGATCCGGGCCTCAGAATTCGTAATTACAAAATCCTTATTATTAAGTGCTTGGCTTGATCGAATACCATACAGTGGGTGATTTTCGTAAAACACTACCTCGGGGGCTGAGTTGGGAATTAAAATTGATGCCTGAGAGCCGTATAGGTTGTCGGTTGATGTGATTTCAACAGATACATTTATTGGTTTGATAAGGATAGAGGGAGTAATGATAAATGTTTTTTTCCCGTAACCGGATGCGTTTGCTTTTACGTTATCATCGAGTTTCCATTTATAAACAAGATTATCGGGATTTAATCGAGTTCCCTCTTTATTTATGATAAATGGTTCAGCGTAGATGGTGATGGGATCTTGAGCTGTATGGAGAGCTTTGCCTTTGTAAAATGGTGGCGTGTATGTATCAGCTTGCCAGATAAGATCGGTTACACTTGGCCGAAGAATGAGGCTTTTTACAACCCCACCCATATTGATATCGACTTTGGTTGCTGTTCCAAGGTCGCCGGTTTTAATCGAAATGTTTTTTATACCAATACCAGAGCTCACAGCTTTTCCATCGACCGACCAGGTCATTTCTGTTTTGTTTAGATCACGAGAAAAGTCTTCTACGTTGATTATTACCGTTTCAAAGGGTTTAGGATGTACTGGAGTAATATTTACCCTCAACGCTTCAGATTGAGCGTGTGTGTTCTGTGCCGTGAAAACAAAGAAAAACACAAAGACACATAGTACTGTAGATCGTAATTTAACAAACAAATACATAAAAATATTTTAGCACGTTAGAGGGTCTTTCTGTTCACGTTAGCAACAGTTGGATTGATTTTGTTTGTAGTTTCAGGTGTTTTGGCCGCAACCTTTATTGCACCCTTCATGTCACCACCCAAGGCTCCTTGAACTATCGGTGGTAGCTTTGATTGGAAATACATCACGATGATTGTTGCGGTCCATGCTGGCAGTATTTGTAAAAAAGGAATGATTTCAATGATAGAACCAATGGCAAGGGTGGTCGCCCTGTTTTTGTTAAATTTGATGCCATTAATTTTGAACCAAAACCAAAAACCCAAGGTGGCCACAATGTTGATTATTGTTCCCAAAATTGGAATCCATGTTATGCAGTCAATTAGAATTGCTGTGCCCAACATGAGGAAAAATGTAGTTTTGTCTAAATGTTTTTCTGAGGATGGATTCATTATTCTTCACTCTCTGCTAAATCTTTTTTGGCTTGTTCGATAGCAAGCACCTGTGATGGGTCGGAAGTAATAATCTGGTCTTCGGTGTATGAGGCAATGATTTTGATGGCAACATGTTTCAAACCAGCAAAAAAGATGCCCTCTCCTACCCCTGATTCGAGAAGCAAATACTTTTCCTCTTCAGTAAGGTTAAACGTTTGTTGAAGTCGATCAATCGATGTTGGAGATTGTTTTAAGAGTAGTTGAATAGAAGAGTTGGTAATGATTGGCAAACCATATGGAGATTTCATAAAGTCGTCGACGTCTTGGGTGATCGTTGCAAGGCCGAGATAATATTTTCGACCGCGTTTTGCAAGTGAAAGCAAAAACGAAGCTGTGTCTTCTGATTTCATCATCCACCACGCTTCGTCGATAACAAGAAGTCGGCGTTTTAATTCTTTTCGAATGGCATTCCAAATGTAATGAGTAACAATGTACATTGCAATTGGTTTGAGCTCATCCTCCATGTCTCGAAGCGAAAACACGATCAATTTTTTATTGATATCAATATTGGTTGGACGATTGATGAAGCCCGCCCAAGTACCCTTGGTGTATTTGGTTAGTCGTTGCGCTAGTGATTCCCCACCATCCATACCAGAGAGCACGAGTTCAAAATCCGACATAAGTGGAGGTTCAATATTTCGAAAATCAGAATCGGCAGTAATGTCTTTTAGCGCGTATGTTTCTGTGATTGCTGCGTCTATGATTGCATCCTCTTCGGGGGTAAGGCCGCCCATCATGAGACGGAAGAGTCCAATAAGATTAATGATGTTTGAACGCAACACGGATGCTCCGGACTCGTCTTGACCAGGAACAGGAAGGTCAAATGGATTGATGTGGTGTTCTGAGTTAAGCGAAATTTTAAAGTATCGTCCTCCGACGGCTTCTGCCAAGTACTCATATTCCCTTTCAGGATCGATAACCAATACTTCTGTATCAAACATTAACGTACGAAGAATTTCGAGCTTAGTTGCGTATGATTTACCCGCACCAGACTTTGCAAATGTAATTGAGTTGTAGTTTTCCAAAGAAAATCTGTCAAAAAGAATAAGGCTTGAATTGTGTCGGTTGATGCCAAACAAAATTCCTTTGTCTGATGTTAAGTCGAAAGAAATGAATGGGAAAAGGCTTGAGAGTGGAGACGAGTTGAGACGTGAGTGTACCTCGAGTAGGTCAGTTGCGATCGGAATAACACTCTTGAACCCTTGTTCTTGTTGAAATAGTGCCGGCTTAACATACACAAGCTTTGCTTCGAGAATAGATTTAATTTCTGACTCAGTATTGTCGAGCTCCTGCTCGCTTTCAGCGTAAATAGTGATGTATAGCCCAACCTCAAAGATTTTTTCTTGTGCTTGTTGAAGACTGTCTCGAAGATTTTCAAGGTCTTGATACGCGGTATCGAGCATTGGATCTCGAACCATACCCTTGTTTTCTCTTTCATGAATCTGGGCTTGAACTTCAGCAACCTTTTTCTGAAATTGTCTAAGTGCAGCAACGGTGTCAATTGGATGAACAAAAATCGACACATCGAACACCTTGTCGAGATTAATAACTGGCGCAAACCAACTTTCATTGAGAAATCGTGGATATGAAATAACAAAAAATGTTCGGACGAATTTGTCTCCCAGATTTAATTCTCGTGGCCCAACCTTGAGTGCACTTGGTGCAATGATATCTTTGAGCTCGAGCGACTCAGCTTGGGCCATTTGTTGTGGCAAAAAAGGTACTGCTTGTGCAAGTTTTTGTTCTTCTTTCTTTTTAAATAATCCAAATAAGGCCATATATTTGTCTCAAATCTTAAAAACGAATTTCAAATCTATAATCATGTTTTTGATTCGGCGAGCTGGATCGGTTTTTCGGCATCTCCGGGATTAAAAATTTTGTAGAAAAGTTCGATCACTTCTTCTGTTCCAAGCTCTACAACTCGAACTCCACATCGCACCAACCCCTGTTCTACTACTGCGATTCTTTGTTCAAGCTGGGTTCGGTGTTCTTCGAATGAATCTTCTTCGGTGTGACCACCCTTCCCTTTTTTGGTTGGTAGAAGTCCCTTAATCATGTCGAGTTTGGAATCGCCCTTTTTGGTCTGAAGAGGTCCAGGAGTATATGGAATGACGATAAAAAAATGTTTCGTCATAATGTTGGTGTTTTTGGTAAAACTTTTGATGAATTCAAGAGAGTCTTGTGTCTGAATTTGCATCAGGTCGTTTGATTGTTTTTTTTCTTGTTGCTCCATTAGGGCAATATACGGACGAATGTCGAGTTTGCGAGACTGTAAAAAGATTTGAATCGAGAAATCGAGTGAATTTAAAAAATCTTGGAATTGATAGATGATAGCTTGACGTTCATCCTCTGATTTAAGAGAAAAATTAATTGAAGATGTGAGCACAAGTGCTCGAAGTGAACCGTCCTTGAGAACGATAATACCGTCTCTCACTTCTTTGATGGGTACATATTCTTGTGTTGCTCGTGCGTTTACTGATGCCATGGTGTGATTATAACTTACTTCAACTCATCATCTGATGTTGGGTTGTTACTTTGTTTTACATCAAGATTCCACATGAGGTCATGAAGTTTGCTTTCGGAAAGTTTTGGAACGAGTGATGGGTCGATTGGTTTTTTGTCTTGAGCTTTTGAGGTTTTTTCTTCATGTTTCCAGAGATATAGTTTGTTTGTAATGCTGTATTTAAGGTAGGCTTCAACAACTCTGATGAAGGGTTGGTTATTTACTTTGTAAAAAGCCAGCAGACCACCAAGTGCCGCTACCGGAAGTGCAAAAAATATTGCTAAAAACTTCGGTAGAAATGAAAAAAGTATAACAATCAAACCAACAGAACCACCGAGATAAATAAATTGCTTGAACGTAAGGGGTCCAATGATTTTGTCTTCTACGTCAGTGAATTGTGGTACTTGGAATCGCATTTTATTCTATTGGTTCGCGGTATGGATCAATTCCATCACGTGGTCTGCTTGGTTGTGATGTGTTCGTTGAAGATCTGAATATTCTACTAAGTTTTTGATCAACGATACTTCCTCCGATATGCGTCGAGGTTTTATTTGTCTGATGTGGCATAACATTCTGACTATGAAGATGAACACCATCAACTCTTTCCGTTTCTTTGTGGTCCATGAGCATGTGGTCAGGGTTTGTTTCTGGCCCCTTTTTTACCACACCTGCTTTTGAAGGATTGGGAATGAAGGGATTAACTGGTTCAGGCCGAATTGGTTCTGGTTTAGATTCTGTTGGTGTGAAGACTTCTGCTGTAAGTGGCGGAGTTGTTTCGATTTTCCCCTCTTGGACTTGTCTCAGCTCATTCATTACTGCGCCAAAAATTTGAGCATTAGCGTCAAAGGCAATTTTGAGTGCTTGGTCATATGTAACGTCGAGTTTTTGGACTATGTTTAAGCGAAAATCTCTGAGTTGAGTTTTGCCGGAAATTACATTTTCTATTTCTTTCTCAAATCCCAGTCTTTGGTTTTCTGAAAGGTTGTATTTTTGTACTAATTCTGTCACAAGGGGTTTGATGTTATTTAGATAGGTTGATTCTTTTGTTGCGCCTCGAATTTTTACTAACACAGAGTTTTGAACTTCATCGTTAATTGTTTTTGCTTTCTGAGAGTCAAAACGAAAGATAATTGAAAGATTATTTGTAAATGAAGAGACTGGCTGAAGCCCGAGCGCCGATTGGGAAACAAGATCAACGAAATCTGACGTTTCTTGATCGTTAAGGTTGTATTTTTTTGCGATTCCCCAAACCAATTCTGAGGTTTCAGGTGCCATAAATACCTCTCTTGCTGGTTCTGGCAGTTTTTTGTACGCAGCTAATATCTGTTCTTTTGAGTATTTCATTGCTTTAGAATAAACCCTTGCCCATACCGCTGGTGATGTAATCAAAGAGTGGGCCTCCTCTTGGGCTCGTTCGTCTTATTTCCGCACCAATTGTCTGTAGTGTGGTTGAGTCTTGTTCATCAGGCATCTTTGAAAGCATTGCGGGTGTCAGCTGTGAAATTACATGAGGATTTGTAAGAATTGCCGAATCAAGTTTTGCAACATTTTGCAGCTTCATTCTCTTGAGTTCGATGGAAATATCTTGTCGTACGGCGGCTATTTGGGCAGGGGTTGCAGTAGCAGGAAGTGCGGTTGCACGATCCACAGCGTCTTTAAGTGCTCTGCTTCGTTCATCTCGGACCATTTTTTTCTGAGCAGCTGTGATTCTTGCGCTTTTAAGGAAACCTTCAACTTGGCTGTCACTCATGTGACCAATAAACCTTTGACCCTCAGGTGTTGTGCTGTTAAGCATTGTTGAGTCAATGAGTTCCATTTCTTTGTCAGAAATTGCACGGACAGCTTGTCGGGCTGTGGGATCATTGTTTGCAATAAGATTCTTAACGTTCTTAAATCGTTCCTCACGAACCTTTGATCGCTCCTGTTCATTAAACTTCTCACTTTTTTCAAGAATATGTTCAACCTGACTAGGGCTAAGTCTTTCAATATGAGGTGCAATACCCTTGTAACCAAGACTGTCAATTTCTTTTGTTGTCATGCGGTTGAGAATGCGTTGCGCATCGTCTTTCTGAGTAGGGGTTGCTGTTGCTAGAGTTGCGATCTTAAGTTTTGCTTTGTCACTTCGTTCCTCTGCCTTGTTTGCAATGTCTGTTTTAAGCTCCTTAAGCTCCTTGTCCTGATCCTTGAATGATTTGTCTCCACCGAACTTAGATTTAGTAAGCGCACCGGTTGTAAGTCCCCGAACAAAGCGAGAAGTCCTTCCGTCCAATCCCTTGTTTTCGAGATACTTGTCTGCTTTTGATCCGTATCTTCCGATTGTATTCCGGCCGAAGTATCCCTGCGCTTCTTTTCTTTTACTATCAAGTGTTTTGAGTGCTGCTCCAGCGCCGTACGCACCGAACTTTTCTGCAACTATGAGTGCACCGATGATCATGGCGATTACGATGGCGTAACTTAGAAATGTTTCGCCAGCAATTTGTGATGGACCGCCCGCATTGCCGAGAAATGCTTGTATCAAATCAGGTTTTGCTCCTGCTGGATATATAACACCATTGATTTTTCCGAGTACCTTTAATGTCGCCCACATTGTTAACATAAATGCAGGAGCAAAAATACAATTTTTGATCAAAGGCTCCTTCCACTTGTCTGAATATTTGTCGTTCGGCAATGCCATTGCACCAAAGGCTAGTGGTGAAAGTACGAACAAGAAAATGAGCGTCACCAGTCGCGCTAAGAACATTAAACCTGCAGCAAGAAACACAAATGCAGTTATTAAGAAAAATATTGACCCCACTACTCCTCTTACGATGATGTTTCCAAAATCATCTTGGGCTCCACCAATGATTATGTTGGTGAGTGCGTCTTTATCCCATGTTGTTTGCAGACCCATATGACACATAAAGGCCTGGCTTAAGCCACCAGCCGGCGCACCGCCTGGACCACAGGGGCTGTTGATGATTTGGTTGTAAAAACTAACACTTAGTATGTTTGATGCGTCAACGGCAACTTTTGTAAAAAAGAAACTGAAATTAAGCAAAAGTGCAACCACTACCACTCGCACAAGAGTTTTTCGCATGTTTACTCCCGTGCCAAGAATTGTGCTGATTGCAATGTAAAGAATAATGAAGATAAACGACATGTTTGCAATATCGCGGAATGTTGACCATGCAGAATTTACCCCTTCCGAACCTATAATTGCACCCATTTTCACGATTGATATGCTAATCACCTTTTCCAAAAATAGTCCGGCGACATACAAAAGCAAACTTGTGATTCTCAGAAATGCTTCTGAGAGTACGTTAACAGCTGCTTTCATAACACCCCAACCCAGCTCTGCGGCAGAAGGAATTATGGAAGGGCCTGCTGTTGCAGCTGCTGCAGCTGCTGCAGTAATAAAGTTAATTGGAACTTGGGCGTTTGCGATGTTGTTGATTGGCGTAAGCACAAGCATAAAAATTACAACAAATAACAATGTTGTTTTTTTAAAAAATGCTTTTATTTTGTGCTTAGAATCAAACATATTTATTCAACATCTACAGCCGAAGAACAGATTTGAAAAGCATTTTGTCCACCCTTTGTGACACGTACCTGAGCAGTTTTTCTTCCGGTATTATCGTACCCGATCAATGCTCTTTCAGTCGTAATGCGACCAATTCCATCACTACCAAAGCCATCACCACTCCAGAGATATGTGACACTATCGCCAGAACCACCTGTAACAAATGCGTACCATGTAACAAGTTCCCCTATTGTTGCGGTGGTTTTGTCTGGATAACAAGACACTTCAAGCGGGCTGGCTTGTTGAGCTCGAAGAGAACCATAGTTTGAACCACCAGCACCAAAGCTTGAAAGTCCTTTTGTTAATACTGTTTGAGCTAGTTGTCCAACAAGAGCGCCAACGATCTCGTTGATTTCATCTGCAAGCTCAAGTTGGCGAATGCCAGTACCAAGCGTATTTTCGAGCTGATTTTCGATTACCGTACCTGGTGTTTGTATTTCACTATATTCTTTACACTCCCCGGTTTGAGGGTCGCTCAAGATACAATCTCGATACGAAAGAAACCCCTGACCCCAATTTGCTTCCAAAAGTTTGATTGACTGACCACGCGCAGTTCTGATCGAAAGCTCTGTTTCTGCTGCAAGATATGCACCAACTGGATTGTTTTGAGAATTTTGGCTGATTGAAAACCAAGAATCCCACCCCCCTTGGCTGAAGTCTCCATTGGTAAATTTGGCAAAGTTTTCTGTATTGCGAATCGCATCAGTTAGACGACAATAATTTCTTTGTACATATGTAGATGAATAGTTGATTGCCAAAGCGGATCGAATGTCGAGCGAAAATGGTTCACAAACAAAACCAAGTTCTGTACCTGCGATAAAGTTACCAGCGATCTGGTCACCTACATCAGCAAAGAAACTTTCGGGATTAGAGATGAATGCTGGATTGCCTTGGAAGCCAGAGTTGATCCAGGTCACAATTGAGTTGGTGATGTTGCTAATGATGATCTGTGTCGAAGCTTTAAGAACCCCGTCCAAAATATATTCTTTTTGATTGAGGGCCGTGCTGTTTACTGATGTATTGGTAATCGCCGCTTGATTCACAACATCCCCCACTGGAACGAATTGGGCTGAAACTTTTGTTGGAATAAAACTAAACGCGCTTAAAATCATTGCCATCACAAATAACAAAACAGTTTTCGGGATTAGTTGGAATGTTTTTTTAAAAAATCCTGTATTCACGTTATTGAATAGTTTTTACGAACAGTGCTCCAAATTCGTTTTCATCAAAGGTTACGCTGTTTTTTTCAAACTCTGCTGTAATGTCTTGGATGCTTTTTTGGAATAGTTCAACATCAGAATAGTAATTTCCCACCCCTACAATCCCAATGAGTGGATCTGTAAATATTTGGCGAAATCCTTCAATGTCACTCAGGAGTTTGCTTGTGCTGTTGAGAAGAGCAAGGTGTTTGTCTGTCATGTTTTGTGGAACAGGTACAGTAGCAAGACTGTTTAAAATTGCAGTGTAGCCCTTGATGATTGGATCAAGTTTTTCGATCTCGTTTTCTTTATTGTTGAGAACAGCAGTAGAAAGAATATCCATTTCGCTTATTTTGCTTTCCGTCCTACCTTCATAGAATGCAAGTCCGAGATTGTTGCCATATGTTTTCAGATCAGAAACCGCACTGAGTTTGATATCGGTAGCGGAATATTTTTTAAAAATAGGATCAAAATTTTTATTTGAAAATGTTTCGCTAATGATTTTATTCTGTGTTTGAGAATCAAAAACTACACCTGTTTTTTTTGCTTCAAGATAGTTTGAAAAAAGCTTCCGTCCAATTTCACCGGTTTTTGTTTTATCTGATTCGACTTGGATAACCGCTTTTGTTTTTGTTGAATTGTCGAGATCGGTTATTTTGTCGTTTGGACCGGCCTTGAGTGGATTGCGGTTTGTTTTGACTTCATCACCGTCGGATGTTCCGTCTTTGTCTGTATCGGGGTTCTTCGTGTCTGTTCCCCACAATACTTCTTCCCAATCTTGAAGATTGTCCTCGTCGGTATCGGTCCCGTTGTTTTTTATTGTTGCTTTGATTATTTCGGCAACTTGAGATTTGTTGTCCGCAACATAAATCGAATGTGGTGTCTCTCCACCACGAACTTTTGTTGCATACACAGCAAATCCGATGGTACTTACTCCCACAAGGCACGCAAAAGCAAGAAAAAAGATTTTTCTGTTCGGTTTGACAGAACTCATAGTAAAATTATACCAAATAAATTGTTGATGTTCCCCATTCTTTCAGGGGATATTGAACAAAACCTTGAAATAGAATTTTGTTTTGCAAAATATTCGGAGTATTATTGATTTAATGCCTCATTCTTTTGGAAAAATTACAGCTCTTTTTTTTGTGTGTGTTGTTTTTTCATTTTTTGTCTGTATTACTAATGCAACTGCACAAACCAACAAACCAACTTTCTTTTTTATTCGTGATTTGAAGGAGGGATCAAGTGGCAATGATGTGTTGGAGTTGCAAAAACTCCTCAACAAAGACCCAGATACACGTATTGGGGGTACCGGGATTGGTTCTCAGGGCCAAGAATCTAGCTATTTTGGAAAAATTACTAAAGATGCTGTTACTCGATTTCAAAATAAGTATAGTACCGACATTCTTCGTCCAGCTGGGCTCACTCAAGGAACAGGAAATGTTGGTCTCTGGACTCGACTAAAGCTCAATCAGATACTCATTAATGCCCAAATTGCCCAAACACCACCATACTCAGACACCGAGGATTTTAAAGATGAATCAGAAGAAGTAATTTCACCTGAGATTGACGTTGTTACTTCAAAAACGGCTGCAAATAAGCTTAATTCCTTTATTTTAACAAACAATACTAAGGATTTAAGCCTTTCTTCTCTTTCTCGCTACTCTGGAAAGGCTGGGTCAACAATCACATTGGCCGGAACTGGTTTTGCTAAAGAGAATACAGTGCGCCTAGGTGTTCAAAAAATAGAAAAAATGGCTTCACAGAGCGGTAGAGAGATCAAATTTACTATACCAGAATCAACAAAGCCAGGTAGATACGACATTTCTGTCGTATCTGGAGGTAAAACCTCAAATACCATGCCTTTTATGGTGACCGTGCCCAATGGCATTGCTCCAATTGTTACCCAAATTGAGCCAAAACAAGCTAAATTTGACCAAGAAATCAAGGTTTTTGGCCAAAATTTTACCAAAACTGACAATATTATTAGTTCTCATCTTGGAATAATTAAAAACATCTCGTCTCCTGACGAAAAAACCTTGTCGTTTTCAATTCCACTGCCTAAATATATGACTGATCCTCAAAAGTGGTTTGGAAGTAAGGATAATTTATACTGGCCCGTTACTTTATATGTGATAAATGAGAATGGAATTAGTAAACCTGGCCCTGCATCAAGCTTTATAATAAATATATGAGTTTTTTTTCAAGATTTTCCTCAAAGTCACGACTGAGAATTTTATCGGCTTTTATTTTGCTTATTGGTTCTGCTACTTCTTTGGGAATTTTTTTATATAGTCGGGCAGAGTGTTCGGGTTTGCCTTTTGGTGGACTAGTTGTTTGGACAAGACCCTGCAGTTGCAGTGGAAATTTTCTTATAAGTGTTTCGGGTCCGCTTGGGGGTGAGTTTGTGTATTATCCAGGCACTCAAGCTTATGAAAGTTTTAATCTTGGCTTACAAAATAATATGTGGGTTTTGGGTTTGTATACACCAGGAGGTGTATGTTCGGCTCTTGAGGGCGAGTGCACGACAATACCAAGTCAGGGCACAATCACACCTACGGTTGGCACATCTCCTACTTTTTAGTTAGATTCTTTCTGAAATTTTTTTCCAATTTTCTAGGGTAAGGTCCTCTGCCCTACTTTTTTCCGGTAGATTTAATTCTTTTAGTACATCAGCAATTTTTTCTTTTTCTGAAATTTCAGAAAGATTAGAAATAAGAATTTTTCTTTTGTGAGCAAACGCTGCTTTGATGGTGTTGAAAAACTTTTCTTCAGAAATTGTTTCAAAAAAACTTTTTGAAATGTTTTCAATTGCAATTACAGCCGAATCAACATTGGGTGCGGGTTGAAACGATCCACGGTGTACAACGGTGATTTTGTGAGGGGTTCCATATGCTTTGATGCTTAGTGAAAGCAAACTTTCTTTTTTATCCTGAGCGATAATTCGTTCAACCACCTCTTTTTGTAAAAGAAGAACCATTGCAGACGGATGATTTTTTGTTGAAAGAAAATTTCTTAGAAATTGACCGGTGATGTAATACGGAAGATTTGCTACGATTTTGTACTTTCCCTTTTCAAGGTTGAGTTCTTCTGGATTTGTTTCAAGAATGTCTTTTTCTAAAATGGTGAGGGTGCCAGTATTTATTTCGTTAGAAAATTTTTGTGTAAGCTCTTCGATCAGTCTGTTGTCTTTTTCAACCGCAATTACGCGTGCTCCCGCTGTTAAAAGCGCCTTAGTAAGAACACCCCTTCCTGGTCCAACTTCTAAAATTTTTTCACCGACTGTAATTTTTGCAGCAGAAACTATTTTGAAGATTGCTGCTTCTGATGTTAGAAAATTTTGACCTAAACTTTTTTTGGCTTTCATCTGAGATCTATTACACGTTCATTGTATCCTGAGTCTGAATCAAAAAAACCGTCACCGCCTGGTTTTGCGACCAAAAATTCTTTTTCTGTTAGCTCAGGAGGAATATCAAAAAGAAATTCAGAAGGAGTGTGAATTTCTTGTTCACCGAAAATGGTTCGAACTTGTGAGTATGCAAGGTATACCTTTTTACGAGCTCGAGTTATGGCCACATAGAATAATCGCCGTTCTTCTTCGCCTTCGTGTGCGCTGACGTTTCCCTTGCCCATTCTTTCATGTGGGAAAAGTCCTTGTTCGAGTCCAGTAATGAATACGTAATCAAATTCCAGACCCTTTGCAGAGTGAACTGTCATGAGTTTTACCGAAGCCTGCTTCTCTCCTGGGGCTTCTTCCTGTGCAGCAAGCGCTGCGTCTCCGAGAAATACTTCGATGCTATCTGTTGGTGGCAGACTATCATAACGTGTTGCCAGGGTGACAAGTTCCATTAGATTTTCAAATCGTTCTTGATCCTCATCACTACCCTGTTTAAACATTTCTTCTATTCCGCTATCTTTTAAAACAAATTTGATTATTTCTGAAGCGGGAGCAGTTTTTGTTTTCTCAGCAATTCGATCAAGGAGTGCAAAAAATACACCAACCTTTCTTTGAATTGCGGGGGAAATTTTTTCCATTTGTCCCTGTCGAAGTTTTTCTAATGTTGCTTCGCCAATTCCTCGAGCGGGCAGATTGATAACACGGCCAATATCTGACCAAGAATCGCGATTAAGCGCTGCGCGAATAAAAGATAAAATATCTTTCACCTCTTTTCGTTCAAAGAATTTTGTTCCGATCATTGAGTACGGGATCCCTAAACCCATGAATGCCTCTTCAAGTGTTCGAGATTGAAAGTTCGCTCGGTACAAAACGGCAATTTCGTCAGGACTAATTCCTTTTTCGATAAGCGTTCGTGTTTTGTGAGCGACGAAGTAAGCCTCTTGAAGTTCACTCCAACCCTCAAAAACTCCAATTTTGTCGCCAAAACCCTTTTGAGTAAAAAGATTTTTTTCGATTCGTTGCTTATTTTTTTTGATAATTTGATTTGCAGTATCGATAATTGTTTTTGTTGAACGATAATTTTCCTCAAGAAGAACCACCCTTGAATTTGGGAAGTCTTTTTCGAATCGCAGGATGTTTGAAATATCAGCACCTCGCCAAGAATAAATATTTTGATCCGCGTCGCCCACAACGCAAATATTTTTATGGCTGTCGGTTAGAAGTCGTGCGATTTGGTATTGAACAGTGTTGGTGTCCTGATACTCATCAATATGAATATATTTCCACAGATTTTGGTAATACTCCCGTACCTCCTGATTCTTTTTAAGAAGTTGCATGGTAACAAGAAGCAAATCGTCGAGGTCGAGTGATTTTTCTTTTGCTAAGACGTTTTCGTATTCTAACCAGACGGAAGAAACAATTTTAGGAAAATATTCTTGTCCAACGTTATCAGCATACTCGGTGGCAATCACCCCCTTTCCTTTTAGACCAGAAATTGCGTTTAAGATTTTTGCGGGATCGTACTGCTTTGGATCATAGCCCTTTGTTGTCAAAATTTCTTTTACAATTTTTTTTCCGTCAGATTTGTCTGAAATTGAGAAAAAACGCGGTAATCCTAACAGTTGGCAGTTTTGTTTGATGATATGAACACCGAGTGCGTGAAATGTGTTGATGAATGGTTTGATTCCGGATGCATAGGCTTGAGCAAGATCTTTGTCATCTAGACAGAGTTTTTCTACTCGCTCACGCATTTCGCGAGCGGCTTTGTTTGTGAATGTGATCGCCAAAATCCTTTCAGGAGAAACACCATTTTTCATTAAATGAAAAATGCGATACGTGATAGTTTTTGTTTTTCCGGCACCAGCACCAGCGACAATCAGTACTGGACCCTCAGTTTGGAGTACGGCTTCCTTTTGTTTCTCATTCAAGTCATTAAGAAAATTCATATGAATATTGAGTATATCACATGTGTTATTTCACGGCCTTATAGAGCCATTTTTTATAAATATTTGGACGTTGTCCACATTATGTCGTGCTATGCGTTGACCGAGGGTTTGCCTGCAGTATAATGATCGAGTACTGAAATAAATCTGAAATAAAACGGCTCTACAGAGCCATTTTTTCACGGAATTACCGAATTATCATTAGTTCTAGGCTTATTTTAAAACTTTCTCCTAAACTCTCTTTCCGACGACGCAGTATGACGGAGTTTACTAAATTTAAAAGCATTTTTTTTACTCTGACCTTTTCAGCGGTTACGTTTAGTTTTTTGATTTTCCCTGGTTTTGCCCACAAGGCTAATGCTGGGGTTTTTTCTTTTCTTTCAAATGTTCTTTCTGGTACAGAAAGTATTGATAATTCAACAGAAAGTCACACCAATTCGCAGAAGCTTTCTATATTACAAGCTCCCCTAGCTGCCAAACTTGCTGTTGGTGGCGCCGAAATCACTATCGTAGATAATTCAGCTCTTGAGTACGAATCTGACTCTGGCACCGACGGTTACAAAACAGATCAGATCAGCACATATATTGTTCATGAGGGCGATACCCTTTCTCAGATTGCCAAAATGTTCGGTGTTTCTGTAAATACGATTGTTTGGGCAAATGATATTAAAAATGGAGTGATTTCTCCTGGGGACGATCTTGTTATCCTTCCTGTTTCGGGTGTAAAGCATAAGGTTAAAGAAGGAGACACTCTTCAGTCCATTGCAAAAAAGTATGACGCCGATCTCGGTGAAGTATTAAGTTTTAACGGTCTTGGTTCTGATGCAAAACTGGCTGTTGGTCAGGAAATCATTGTTCCAAACGCTGAGGTTGAAACAGTTTCAAAGACTCTAGTAAAAACAGGTGGAACGATTAATTCTAGCGGTTACTTCATTCGTCCAATTGCCGGTGGTCATAAATCTCAAGGTATTCATGGTTATAACGGTGTTGATCTTGCGGCTCCAGTTGGTACAAACATCGTGGCAGCTGCTGGTGGAAAAGTGATTGTTAGCAAGAGTAACGGTGCGTACAACGGAGGTTATGGAAACTATGTTGTTATTTCTCATCCCAACGGCACGCAAACCCTCTATGCACACATGAAGAATGTAAATGTAAGTGTTGGTCAGACTGTAAAGCAGGGTGATCTTGTTGGAACTATTGGTATGACTGGCAGAACTACGGGTCCACATGTTCATTTCGAGATTCGTGGTACAAAAAATCCGTTCTAAATATCTTTCAAAAAATAAAAAAGAAACCGCCCTGTCCCACGAAGCTCTGAAAGAGCGAAATGGAAGGGCGGTTTTATATTGGTTCGATCAGTGGGAAATGAGCCGAAGGACGTGTTCTTCGAGGTCATCGACCGTACAATTTCTCAGGACCTCGTTTGTAGGGAAATTCTCTCCTGTGATTTGAATGTTGAGATCTTCTTGCAGTTTCTCGCGTAGTTCGGTGAAATCCCCCTCGTCATCTAAACCGATGAGGAGGTCGCCTCCGAGCCTGTCTGTCCCATTGATTTGTTTCTTCGGAACGCCACTTATATCGTAAAGAATTTCATAGATACTGTTTCTTACTCGCCTGTGTGCCGTTGCTTCTTTTGTCATGTTTTCTCCTGTGTAGTGATGGCACCAGTGATGCGTACCAGAGTGCTATGTGTTCTGGCAAGGATTTTCTTACACAATTATCATCTTGTCAACCCCTCAACTTTTCTGAACTGTAAGGCTTCCAGTACATGGTCTTTTTTGATTTCATTGCAATTTTCTAGGTCTGCGATTGTTCTTGATACTTTCCACACACGATGATACGACCGCATTGAGAGATTAAACGCACTAGCACTTTGAAACAATGTTTCGGCAGCTTCAGGGGAGATGTTGCTTACTCGCGCTAAGTCATCCCCCGACATTTCGCTGTTAAGGTGTGGGCCTTTGTCGAGTGATGAAAAACGATTTTTTTGTTTTTCTCTTGCTTGAGTAATTCTTTCAACCGCTGAAACTGTTTCGTTAGTGTTCAGAGTTTTTGATGTGTTTAAGTTTGTATATTCTACTTCGCCAACCTCTACAGAAAGATCTATGCGATCTAAAATTGGTCCGGAAAGTTTATTTTTATAACGCAAAATATCTGTAGACAAACAAACGCATCTACTTTTTTTGCTTGTGTGGTATCCACATGGACATGGATTCATCGCTGCAATCAAAATGAAATGTGCTGGAAAATAGACGCTCGCTCTGGCTCGAGCAATATGAACAATTTTATCTTCGAGTGGTTGTCGTAATGCTTGAATAACTTTTTTATCAAATTCAGTAAACTCATCGAGAAAAAGTACACCTCGATGTGCGAGTGTAATTTCACCGGGTTTGGGAATGGCTCCACCACCAACAAGAGATGAGTATGAAGAAGTGTGATGTGGTGCACGAAATGGTGGATATGAAATTAAATTATCAGTTAGTCCCACAATTGAATGAATCGAAGTAACTTCAAGCGCGTGTTCAATGGGTAATCGTGGTAGGAGTGAGCGCATTGCATTTGCGAGCATTGTTTTTCCCGTGCCCGGTGGTCCGGACATGATGATGTTGTGTCCACCAGCTGCAGAAATTTCAAGACCACGTTTTGCAAAGCCTTGCCCAATAATTTTTTCTAGTAAGATTAATTTTTTTTCTGACAGATTTTCATTGTGATCCAGGATATTTTTTTGAATGCGTTCGCTTCTTTCAAACTCAGAAATTTTTTCTTTAATTTTTTTTTGTTTTTTGATTTTATTTTTGAAACAATTTTTCTGGTTGTGATGATGAACAATTTCATGTAGGGTGCTTACTACAAAAATTTTTACATTTTCAACCAACGCAGCTTCATTGGCATTTTCTTTTGGAACAAAAATTTCTTCGAAACCTTTTTTCTTTGCTTCGATGACGATTGCTAAAACTCCTTTTACTTTTCTTATATTTCCATCTAAGGAAAGTTCTCCAAGAAAAAGTTTTTTAGTTGGATCAAAATTAATATCTCCACTTGCAATTAAGTATCCGAGCGCCATTGCGAGGTCGAAATGAGTTCCCTCTTTTCTAATATGAGCTGGTGCTAGAGAAATCACAACCCGGTGATCTATCCTTCGCTTCCTCCATTGCCTTGTCGGGTAATCCGACAATTGAAAAGGAATGTAACCCTCGAGACAGATCAATTTCAATGTCAACAATTACACCCTTGAGGTGGTATGATTGTCCGCTATGTGTTTTTGAAAACCCCATTTACTTTTTTAATTTTTATGGTCAACGAGCACAAAAACAGCACTTGCCAACAAGAGGCAGAATATTGTGAAACTATTACAATCCAAATACACTGCCGGCACAGGGAAATGAATAACCTGTTTACCGGCCTAGAATAATGGTTTCACGGCAGGGTTCAAGAAAGTCTAAAGAAGTTCTAAAGTTTTCCATTCCTATCTAGAAAACTTTTTTTCAATAATGTGAATAGTTAAAGGAGTGTGGTAGCGGCATGTGTTTACTACATATATACAAAAACACCCCGTGTGGGGTGTTTTGATTTATTACATGTGAGCCTTACAAGTGATTGCGGCTGGATTTGCTTCGAGCCTGTCCAATTCAATTTTTTCGCCACCAATTTCACAAATCCCAAAATTATTACCAGATGAAATTTTTTCTAATGCTCTTTCTACTTCGTTAAACCGGGTTTCTAATTGTTTCAAAATTGCAGTATGGTCTTCATATTCTTCAATGCGAGTTCCTTCATCGTTTGTGTCTGCTTTTGTTGCTTCATCTGCTTCTGGTGGAGTCGCTTCCCAATCTTTTGGATTGTCGGGATTAATTCGTCCAACCGATTCAAGTTCGCTTTGCAATACTTTCTTTTCTGATTCCAGCTTATTTTTGAAATTTTGAATTTGTTCGTTAGTCATACATTAATTATACCAAATCTATTTTGTTGTGATTAATATAACAAAACCTCGCGTTTTTTTAACGAATAACTTGAGAAGAAAAATATCGATTCAAAAGTTCTCTAAATGTTGTTTCGTTTGTTGTGACAACAAGAGTTTTTAAATCCAAAAATGAGTACAACAAAACAATGTTGCCAACACGATCTTTAAGAACACGGGTGTCTTTGCTTTTGATCACAACGTCTTCAAATTGTGGATTTGTTGATGTTGAAATTGCAAACAGTGTTGTGGGTTTAATGAAAAGTGGTTCAAAATCTGTGGTGATGTTTTGTTCAAAACGAATCATTCCATCGTAAGCATTATCGAATGATGAAACACGTGTGAAAATAAACGGCTCTTTTATATTTCCAATCGCATGTATTCCGAATACCCATTCAGAACCCAATGCCCTACCAAGCGATGATGGTGCACTTTTCCCAAAAAGTTCAAAGAAACTTTGAGCAGAAATTATTTTTTGTTCACCGTTGTTGTTTTCTGTCAGGTCGATTCGAATCAAACCATTTGTCTGTCGAGGACGAATAAGTGATTGTTGAATAAGTGAAAGTATTTCAGACGTTTGCTTGTTCGTGATATCGATCGATTCTTTTGCATCAGTAGTAATAATTGCAATCGGACCCTGTACAATCGGTTCTGGTTTATTGGTATAAAAATTAAAAACTAATCCTGCAATACCGATGCCCGCAAGCATAAGCACCAGACTGATCACAAGAATTAATCCCTTTTTTGTTGCCCTTTCAGTTTTTTCAATAACCACTTCACCCTTTTTTATTTGTTCCACTTTTTTTTCTTCTTCCGCCCTTTTTACACTAGCAACGGATTCATTTTTACTTCTACCTGCTTCCGCAACATCGCGTTCGTATGTGCGAAGAGGTTTTACAATTGAATAGAGTTCTTTTTTCTCTGGAGTCAATTGACTCTCATCACTTAGTGAACTGATAACCGTTGGTGGTGGAACGAGTTGGTCGATACGAGTGCTGATTGGGTTGCCAAAGACTTTTGGGGGTTCAGGGTCTGTTCCCAAACGATTAGCGGCACTTTTAAATGTCTCACCAAATTCTTTTCGGTCTGTTTTTTTGATCTCGGTTGCGAGTTTTTCTATTTCTTTGTCTTTGAATTGTGGTTGGTTTTCTGGGTTCATTCATTTCTTTATAAATGATCTTAGAATCTTTGTTTTATTTTTATTTAAAAAATAATTTTCATATACTTCGTACCAAAAAACCGACGTGGTGTCGGTTTTGAGGATTGAATATTATTGAGGTCGTATCTCTTCTCCACTTGCTCGAGCATCTGCATCTGCTGAGGTTTCTATTTCATTATCGTTTTCAGTTTTGCTTTCGTGTGCTCGTCTTCGATTGTTTGCATTTGTCATCAAATATCGACGTGGGTTGAGATCGAGATCTAAGAAATCGTCGGCGGTTTCGATGAGTTTTGCTGAAGAAGATTTGCCGAAAGAAACAACCTCAACTTGGCAACCTTGGTTTTCTCTTAAATATTCTACGAGTGGTACAAAATCGCCGTCACCTGTAATGAGAATAACAGTATCGAGTTTGGGTGCGAGCTTGATTGCGTCAACCGCAAGACCAACGTCCCAATCTGCTTTTTTGGCACCACTTGAGAAAATCTGAAGGTTTTTTGTTTTGGTTTCGATACCCACCTTACTGAGTGCGTCAAAAAACCCCTTTTCTTCACCTGATTCAGTTGTAATAACGTATGCAACTGCACGAATGAGAGAACGTCCGGCGAGAACGTCTTTTACAATTTGACCGAAATTAACCTTAGATTTATAGAGATTTTTACCACTATGGTAAAGATTTTGAGTGTCGATAAAAATACCGACTCTCTGCCCCTTATGTTTTATTACTGACATGAAAATTAACTAGCTTATTAAAATTTAGAACACCTATTGAAATTTGCTTACCAAAAGTACTCAAAAAACGAAATTATGCTCGCTTTTTGAGATTTAGCTTCTTCATTACCTCGTTGAATCTATCAACGCTCTTTTTTTGAA
>CAYTZJ010000003.1:0-3511 GCA_964442475.1 uncultured Candidatus Saccharibacteria bacterium
ACATTGTCTTTTTGATCCTGCATGATATCGATTACATGATGATTCGTTTTAGGAGTGATTTCTGTGGTATGAGCATCCCTCAAACCCAAAACATTACGAGCATATTCCACCACCGCAAGTTGCATGCCGTAGCAAATACCAAAATATGGAATTTTTTTGCGACGAACGTATTCAATTACTTTTATTTTTCCCTCAACACCAGTTGAACCAAAACCGCCTGGTACAAGCACGCCATCGTATTTACTAAGCGCAGAAAGTTTTATCTCCCCTGTTTCGAAAGCTTTTGAGTTTAAATATGTAATGACTGGTTTACGCCCTTGAGAATATGCAGAAAATTTGAGCGCTTCAAGAATCGAAATATATACATCCGAAAGCACGAATGATCCGGAATCAAAATATTTTCCAACAACAGCAATGTTCACTGTGCCCCGGGGCTTTTTTACCTTGTTCACAAAAGCCGTCCATTTCGAAAGATCTGTAGTGCGTTTTTTGTGATTAATGTTTACTACCTTACAAAGAATTTCGCCAAGTTTGTCTTTTTCAAAATTGATCGGCACATCATAAATACTATCTACGTCTGGGGCAGAAATTACATTTTCTGGACGAATATTGCAGAAAATTGCGATCTTATCTTTTCGCTTCTGATCAAGCGGTAGATTGCTTCGAGCCATAATAATGTCGGCCTGAAGACCAACGCTATTGAGTGTTCGGGCGGCGGTTTGAGTCGGCTTGGTTTTCATTTCGCCGATCTTTGACGGATTCGGAAGATACGAAACCATAACAATACCAACATCATCTGGATATTTGGTTTTCATCATTCGGGCAGCCTCGAGAAAAATAATGTTTTGGTATTCACCAATTGTGCCGCCGATTTCTACAACAGTTACGTCTGCATCTGCATTGACTGCAGCTTTTTCGATTCGAGAAATAACCTCGAGTGGAATATCTGGAACCACTTCTACGTTTTTGCCCTTATATTCAAGATTTCTTTCTTTGCGAATAACTTCAAGATAGACTCTGCCGGTCGTCATATAATTCACCCGAGAAAGCGATGTGTTGAGAAATCGCTCATAGTTTCCCATATCTTGGTCAGTTTCATCTCCGTCCTCAAGAACAAAAACCTCACCATGCTCGGTTGGATTCATCGTTCCGGCATCAACGTTAATATACGGATCAATCTTAAGCGCAGTTACTCGTAAACCACGGGCTTGCAAAATAAGTGCAATTGAAGAAGAAGCGATTCCCTTTCCGACTCCAGACATTACTCCACCCGTTACGAATATAAATTTTCGGCGCTTCATTTTATGTATTTAAATATTTGTGGACTGCAAGATAACTCGATATTGCTCCGATAATAATTCCAGACCCAACAACAATCAAGAAAAGCTGACCGAAATTTGAAGTGTAATAGCTGAAAAAATTAAAATCACCAAAGAAATTATTGGTGTAGCGACCAAGCCAAAACATTATTGGGTAAAAAGTCACCATCGTAAGAATACCTGAGATCAAACCATACAAGATTCCGGTGATCACAAATGGACCACGAACATAAAAATTACTTGCTCCGACAAGTTTCATGACTGAAATTTCCTCCCTAGAAACATAGATGACGAGTCGTAAGGTGTTGAAGGTAATCAACACAGAAATAATGACAAGAATGATAGTAAGAATGAGGCCCAGCTTTTTTGAAGTAGAGATAAATTTCGAAAGAGTTTCAATGGCGTTTTTATTTTGATAATAATTAACCTTATCAACAATTTCTGTGCCACCAGAACCTAAAATGTTTCTACCTTGAAGAAATTCGGCAATACCTTGGTACTGTGACGGTTCTTTTGTTTTTACGTTGAGCACCGCACCAAGAGGGCTTTCCTCAAGCTCAGCGAGAGCCTGCAATGTCAGTTGGTCATTTTCGTGTCGAACAGTAAATTCTGCCAGAGCTTGTTCTTGGGAAACATATGTAACCCGTTCGACTTCTGCCAAATTTTCTAAATTCTTTTTGATATTCAAAATATCTGACTCAGAAGTTTTTGGGACAAAATATACATTGAGATCAACCTTGTCTCGAAGCTCATTTAAGGTTGAATTAAGAACGGCACTTGTAAGCAAAAGTGAACCAATCACACACAGCGTTACAAACATTACAAAAATCGAAGACAAAGACACGAACCCGTTACGAGCAAAATTAAAGAAACCGGATCGTATTACTCTTTTGATATTTGTAGTAAGCATTTTTACAAAACGTAACTGCCCTTTTCATCGTCGCGAATTATTTTACCACGATCAAGGGTGATTACTCTTTTTCCAATCGAATCCACAACACCCTTATTGTGGGTGGTCAAAATAACCATAGTGCCAAGATTATTTATCTTTTTTAAAATCTGAACAATTTCGAAAGTATTTACTGGATCCAAATTACCTGTCGGTTCATCTGCAATAACGATATCGGGTTGATTAACGATCGCCCGCGCAATCGCAACGCGCTGTTTTTCACCCCCAGAAAGCTCCTCTGGATAATTCCAGATCTTATTTTCGAGATCTACAAGCTTAAGCACATGTGGCACATCAGATTGAATTTCAGTATCTTGTCGACCAGCAACTTCCATAGCAAATGCAATGTTTTCAAAAACTGTTTTCTTTGAAAGAAGCCGAAAATCCTGAAACACAACACCAACACGACGTCGATACGCATGAATACCACTTTTCGGTAAGGAATGAATATTTACTGAATCAAGAAAAACCTTACCCTTACTTGGCTTGTCTTCAGCTAAAAGCATTTTTATGAGTGTAGTTTTGCCAGCTCCTGAGTGTCCAACAATAGAAACGAATTCACCTGGATCGATTTTAAATGAGACATTGTCGAGCGCAACAGTTTTATCAGGATATGCCTTTGAAACTTTATCGAAGTGAATCATGTAAAAACAATTATCGAGCAATTATATCATATGTACCCTTACCATTCCCCTAATAAAAAACTGGGTTATAGATCCTTTTCAGCCTCTATAAATACCTCAATATCTCCAGCCAAAACCGCATCAACGTTTGATGTTTCGGTATCTGTTCGGTGATCCTTTACCATTTTGTATGGATGGAATACATAGGAGCGAATTTGATTACCCCATTCAATACTTGTAGTTTTGCTTATATACATTTCTCCTTCTTTTTTAATTCGCTCATCTTCAAGGGCTTTAAAAATTTTGCCTCGTAAAATCTGCATGGCTTTTTCCCGATTCTGAGCCTGGGACCGTTCACCATCTGCATGAACAGCAATGTTTGTTGGAATATGGACCACCCGAACCGCTGTTTCTCTTTTGTTTACGTTTTGTCCTCCGGGACCACTCGAGCGTGCAAATTCAACTCGAAGTTCACTTTCAGGAATTTCTAGGTCAGTAACCTTCTCAAATTTTGGAATAACTTCTACCAAAGAAAAAGAAGTGTGTCTCATTTTCTTGGCATTAAAAGGAGAGATTCTGACAAGGCGGTGTACACCGGACTCGTTCTTCAGTGTTCCGTA
>CAYTZJ010000003.1:3521-35435 GCA_964442475.1 uncultured Candidatus Saccharibacteria bacterium
CAATTTCCCCCGTTACATTTCTGTAGCCACCGTGATCATTTTTATTCTCATGAAGAACCCTTACACCCCAACCATTTTTGTTTGCAAACTTTATGTACATTGAAAGCAAGATGCTCGAAAAATCCTCAGCATCATCACCACCCGCTCCCGAAAAAATTGTCATGATAGCGTCACCCCGATCGTATCTTCCATGCCCTTCTTTTGCAGACTTAAGATCATTCAATTCTTTAATTATTTTTTGAGCGTGATTTTTATCAGCCCAAAAATTTGGATTGGTCATTTTTGACTCAAGCTCTGCAATTTTTACGTCTATTTCGTGGGTTTCTGACATATGAGGAGAATATCATGCGAAAAGGTAAAGAAAAACCCCAGGCAAATGGTCAAATTGCCTGGGGTTCGGGACGGTTCTCAAGGCCGCCCTACCATTGCTAATGCGAATCAATCCAACACATTCACGACTCCCAAGAGACCCGATCCGATGATGTTACGTGAAAGTCTGGAGAAAGGACAGCAACCTGGGCCATCAACCACGCATTAGTATGCGTGTGAGAAGATTAAATGAAATTTTGAAAAAACTCAAGTATTAAAACTACACTAGTGTCCAGCCAAACGAATAGCAAAAAACAGTACCAAAACCCCAACAATCGTCATAAATGTAGTCCATCGGGTTGGATGGTTGTGATGACTTTCTGGTAAAAGATCGCTTGCTCCGATATAAAGAAAGAAACCGGCAAAAGCAGCAAGAATAATACCAAGTGTTGATTCTGATAAGGTGAAAAAAAGAGTAGAAAGAATACCCAGTATCGGTGCAATTGCATCAATAAACAGCCACCGAAAAGCATCCATTTTGTTGCCGTGATTTTTCAAAATAAGATTAACAGTATTTATTCCATCAGAAAAATCATGGACAAGCACAGCAACAGTCACGATCATGCCAACGGCAGCGGAAACCTGGAATGCAAGACCGATTGCAGCACCATCAAGAAAACTGTGAACCGCAAGACTACCCGCCCCCAGCGTCCCTCTATGAGTATGCTGATGACCAATTTCACCATTATGTTCGTGAGAATGAGAGTGTAAAATCACGAATCGATCAAGAATCATGTACAGTATAAATCCCGCAGCAACAACAGAAGTAATAGTACTAACATCATAAATTCTACCCAACTCAATTGCTTCTGGAATAAGATCAAAAAATGCTACCGCTATAACTGCGCCAGCACTAAAACCCAGAATAAGGTGAAGTTTGTCCTTAAATCTAAGCGCGAACATACCACCAAGTAGCGTGAACACAAATGCAGCAATACCAACAAGAATAATCATGTGTTTATAACTATATCAAAATCATTTCGAAAAACCGAAATATGAACGGCAAAAATTTAAACTTTATTAATCAATTTTAACTTATAACATGAACCAAACCCTCAAAAGAAGCGCCTTAAAAAACTATGGTGTTTGTGTCCCGTATAACCACCATACCCCTGACTATCTTCAATTTTTTTAGTTTGAATAGTTGTCTTAATAACCGAATCAGGTGCAAGCGATATACTATCAATTCCAGCTTCAACAAGAAATGCTGCGAACTCTGCATTATCCGAAGGTCCCTGACCACAAAGGCCAATTTTTACATGTTTTTTGTGTGCAATATCGATAACATTTCGAATCAAAGTTTTTACTGCCTCATCATTCTCGCTGTATACATGAGCTACAGAACTATTATCGCGATCTACACCGAGTGTAAGTTGAGTAAGATCATTTGAGCCAATTGAAAAACCATCAAAAAGATCTGCAAATTGTTCGGCCAGAATAACGTTCGAAGGTATTTCACACATAACATAGACTTCAAATCCATTGGTACCACGCGTAAGTCCTTGCTTACCCATAATATCTAGAACATTTCGTGCTTCAGTGAGTGTGCGACAAAACGGAATCATTGCTTTGATATTTGTGAGTCCCATCTCATCGCGACATTTCTTTAGAGCCTGACATTCGAGCTCAAAAGCGGCACGAAACTTTTCATCGTAATATCGACTTGCACCTCGCCAGCCAATCATTGGATTGTTTTCTTGTGGTTCAAATTGCTTTCCACCGATCAGGTTGGCGTATTCATTGGTCTTGAAATCACTAAAACGAATTATGACATCCCGAGGAAAAAATGCCGCTCCAATTGTTGCCATACCCTCAGCAAGATTATCGACGAAGTATTCTGCCTTATTTGAATAATTGTATGGAAGTTCTTCAATTGTAGCTTTCGCTTCTGTATCCTTGAGTTCGTTGAAATGCAACAAAGCAAGTGGATGAACTTTGATATGTGAATCGATAATAAATTCTTCTCGCGCAAGTCCGACACCATCATTAGGAATTTGTGAGTACTCAAACGCAAGATCTGGTGAACCAATATTCATCATTATCTTTGTCTTGGTTCGTGGAATATCTTTTATGTCGGTCTTTTTGATATCAAACTTTAAAATACCCTTGTATACAATCCCCTCATTTCCTCCAGCACAATTTACGGTTACATCATCCCCATCTTCGATCTTTTGAGTAGCGTTAGCAGTACCCACAACGCATGGGATTCCCAATTCTCGAGAAACGATTGCGGCATGACATGTACGTCCACCCTTATCCGTAACGATCGCACTTGCTCTACGCATGATTTCAACCCAGTCTGGATCGGTCATTTCGGTTACCAACACATCTCCGTCCTTAAAATTCCCGATATCAGAAAGACTCATGATCCGACGCGCCTTACCTGCACCAATTTTATTACCGACTCGTGTTCCTTTTGTGATAATTGAACCTTCTTGTGTCAGCACATACTCTTCGATTTCGTTTGGATTCTTACGAGATTGCACTGTTTCTGCCCGAGCTTGAACGATAAACAACTTGCCATTGTCTTCATCAAGAGCCCACTCAATGTCCATTGGTTTGCCATAATGCTTCTCGATCATCATTCCCCATGTTGCAAGAGTTTTTACTTGATCATCGGTGATAGCATAGCGTCGTTGATCTTCGACTGAAACATCGAGATTCTTTGTTTTATTTCCAGGCATTGGAATCATTTTGACTTTTTTTGACCCAAGCTTGCGGCGAATGATTGCCTTTGTTGGTTTGAAAACGGTAAATTCGTCTGGATTTGCATGTCCGAGTACAATATTTTCACCCAAACCATACACCGCGCTTACAACAACAGCATTTTTGAAACCCGATTCAGTATCAATAGTAAATGTCACGCCCGCAGCTTGAGCTCGCACTGCAACCATTTGTTGAACACCGACAGAAAGCGCAACCTTCATGTGGTCAAAGCCATTGTTTGCACGATATGTTATCGCTCGATCTGTAAAAAGTGATGCAATGCATTTTTTTACCACATCAAGGACACCGTCCTCTCCTGAAATATTGAGGAATGATTCCTGTTGACCAGCAAATGACGCATTCGGCAAATCTTCTGCTGTTGCACTTGATCGAACAGCAACAACAAGATTTTCTTGTCCGCATATTTTACTTAATTCTTTGTAACCTTCTTTTATTTCAGCCTCAAAATCATCTGGGAGTTTAGCTTCAATAATAAGAGAACGAATTCGAGCCGCTTTCTTTTCAGCGTCAGTAACATCGTTTGTATTGATACTTTTGAGAATGCTTGCGATTTCATTTCGGATACCAGCGTGATCAAGAAAGTAGTAATAGGCCTTTGCAGTAGTTGCAAAACCGTTAGGTAAATTGATCCCCTCTGGAGCTAAATAATGAAACATCTCACCAAGTGATGCATTTTTACCACCTACCTCTGGAATATCAGTTAAAACAATATCCTTAAAAAACTTTATGTGTTTGTACATGATGATGCTTAAATAAATATACTGTTATTTTAGCATGTGGTTCACAAAAGCGTGGCGATTTTTTCAACCTTCGATGTATACTGTGTTTTATGAACAGCTCAATAAAAATACTTTCAGAATGGTTGCAAAAAAATTCAATTAATGTTTTTGGTCCACCGTTTGCGGGTAAGGATACACAGGGACGCGAACTTGCAAAACTTCTTAATGGGGTGTTGATCGCGGGTGGCGACGTTCTCAGAAGCTACCACGATCAAGGTGAAATAGAACGAACTATGGCCAGAGGGGATCTCCTACCCAGTGATTTATATTTGAAAATTATGCTGTCGTACTTATCGAAACCAGAATTCGCGAATGAACCACTTATTTTAAGTGCAATGGGAAGACTAAAGGGTGAAGAACAAATTGTCATGAAAGCTACTGCAGAAGCTGGTCATCCTATTGAAGCTGTTGTTTTTTTGAAGCTAACTGAAGAAGAAATTTGGCGACGTTTCGAAGCCGCAAAAGAACTTCATGATCGGGGTGAGCGCGGTGATGACCGCAAAGAAGCTCTTGAAAATCGTTTAATCAAATTTCGTACGCTTACAATTCCAGTTATTGAATACTACCGAGAACGCGGACTTCTTGTTGAAGTTGATGGATCACTGCCTCGAGAAAAAGTAACAGAAGAGATCATAAACAAGCTTTGCGAGTTCGCCCTTCGAGCAAAATAACCTTAATCAACTGAGAGCCGAGAGTGAGAATCGAACTCACGTTCCTGCTTTACGAAAGCAGTGTTCTACCACTGAACTATATCGGCATATTGGAGCCAATGATCGGGATTGAACCGATGACCTCGCCCTTACCATGGGCGTGCTCTACCAACTGAGCTACATTGGCGTATTGTGAGCATATTTTGGTCTTATCTACCAAAACAGCTACATTGGCGTATTGTGAGCATATTTTGGTCTTATCTACCAAAACAGCTACATTTTCAACCGTTGCCTCCGCGCGGGCACCTTGCACTACGCAAGAATTTATCTTCCTCACTCTCGATAAACGCACTAGACCGTGAGGCTGATGATATTACAAATTCTGTGTGTTTTCAATCAACGAACCTTTCCCAAAATTGGAATATTAAAACCTTTATTTTTCTTTTTCCGATGATGAAACGCATCAAGACTTGAACACACATGCATTACCCCACTGCCATATTTTAAGATAAGTCCATCAACAACATCATAAACCTTTTTCACTGAATCAGATTTATTATTTCCACCAAAAAGATTTTGTGAAATATGTGAAATCGGAATCATACCAAAAAGTGTAACACCGGTGGCACGATACTTAAACGATGGATCAAAAATACCATTGAACGACTTGCCAATTGCTTCCAATATCACACCCGGCAATGCTGATGGTGCTGATAATGTACATTCCGTACGATGATACCGAAAATCTTTTGTCTTGAGAAAAAAAGAAACGCGTGTGGCTGCCAAAGAGTGTCGACGAGCACTACGTGTAGTATTTTCAACATGACGAGAAAGTTCTGAAAAAAGAAAAATTGAATCATCGGAAACTGGTGTAAATGTTTCAGTGCTTGCAAATGATTTTTGATCCGTTTTTTTACCAATATGAACATCGTGGAGTGAAACACCCGAAAGTTCATACCAAATATCCACCATGGGTTTCGCACAATTTTCCCTCACCCACTCTTCCCCCTTATCCACAAAATCCTGCGCAGTCTCAATTCCAAACCTAAAAAGATAATTGTTCGTTTGTGGTCCGATACCCCATATTTTACCGAGCGGAACCTTTCTCAAATACTCACCTATCTTTGATAAAGGAATGATCGTTCTACCGTTTGGCTTTTTCCATTTTGAAGCTACCTTTGCTAAAACTTTTGATGTAGAAAGTCCCACGGAAAAAGTGATACCGAGTTCGTTATACAAAGTTTCCTGAATTTGTTTTGCAATATCTTCATAAGACATTCCAAGGTCAACGTCGAGCCCGGTGATGTCTGCAAAACATTCATCTATGCTGTACCACTCAACCATAGAAGTAAATCGAGAAATGATTTTAAACATTCTCTGAGAAAATATCTCATACAGACGATAGTGTGAGGGCACAACAATCACCTGAGGGAAAAGCTGCCTGATCTGGTACACGGGCATACCACGACCAACACCAAGAGCTTTGGCCTCGTAACTCATTGCGGAAGCAATGCGTCTTTCCGCGCCTGTAACCACAGGCTTACCCCTCAGTGATGGATTACAGGCTACTTCGCAGAAAACAAAGAAAGCGTCTCCATCAATGTGTAGAATTGCACAAGGAAATTCATTTTGGTTACAAATTTTTTCATCGGCCATATTTTCTTACCACGCCCTTCACTACTGCAGCAATCTTGAGTTCTTCTGTTGGATAAATTGGTTTGTATTTTTTGTTAGCTGGCTCAAGCCAAACCCGGCCAAGTCTTTGTCTAAAATATTTCATGGTCCACTCACCATCAACCTCAGCGATAACAATGTCGCCATCACGAGCAACTGTTGTTCTCTCCGCAACCACCAGATCTCCTGGAGCAATATGGGCATCAATCATTGAATCTCCGTCAACCTGAAGAAGATATGTAGCATCTTTTCGCTTGATGAGAAATTCATCGATGTTCATTGAATCGAGCATTTCTTCTTCTGCCGCTGCTGGAAAACCAGCTTTGACTAAACCAAGGAGGGGTACTTCGCCCAACAATTTCTTTGGCACAAGTTTGCCACTAGAATCTTTTTCTACCGTACCCTCATCAATGAGTTTTTGGACCAACTTGTACACGGCATTCTTGGACTTGAAGCCAAGAAGGTTCATGATTTCTCGGTACACAGGCATTCGCTTATGTGTACTATAGAAAGAAAGAATTTTTTGTTTGTATTGCTCAGACATAAATTATCGGAATCGTAAAAATGAAAATGGTTGTGCGAGCATACCTGTTCGGTAACCCCTTAGTCTCAAAAGAAGCATTCTGTGTTCCCGAGCTTCATTTCGATATGACTGACCACGAAGAATTTTTGAATCGATTTTGTTGTTAAGTTCTTTGAGTCTTTTTTCAATCATTGGTGCAATGTGTGTGATGGCCATATGTTTGTTCTGTTTATTACTAATTTGTTATGAAATTAGTATAAGTGAACGAACGTTCACCAGTCAATGTGGATAAGGTTTTAGAGAATAGAATTGAAAATTAGTAAAGATATTCCCGTACAGAAAAACCCCACCGTTCGATGGGGTTTGTTGTGGCTGTTTGTGTTTTTCAACACTCATTACCTATTCGACACGGACAAAAACAAACTTGTCTCCCACGAACCAGTGACGGAAACCATTATCGAGATATCCATCGATACATCGATCGCCGTTGGATCTGCGAACAAAGAAAACGAGCTGATCGTTTGGAAACTGATTGGTTGGAAGAACAGGAACAAGAAGAGATTCATCAGCTGGCTGATCACCATACTGCAGACGCAATCGAAGTGCGTCTTTTACAGCACACCGATTAAGACCCAAAGAACTAGCACGAGCGAGAATTGATTGAATGGGTTGACTAGCCACCAAACCAAGATTCTCGATCGTAACAACTACGAGCGCAAGGTTTGGTTCGGCACGATATTTTCCACTCAAAACATTTCCACGAAAAACATCTTCCATGCGTCCACCGGTACGAATTCCCGCCTTACGCATCTCCTCCTCAGAAACCAAAAGATTCTCCTCAACTACGATTGTTTTCCATATTGGAAATGAAGAAATAGAAACGGAAGCAGATGACATGTGTATCCTCCTTTATGTACATGACGTGGGTGATTTTTGTCCAAAGAACCAAACCTATTGGACACCCAATATTAAATTTCGTCAAACCTGGCAAATCAACATTATTACTTAAAAACAAAAGACATCCTACGGATGTCTTTACGATGCGCGGGCGACCGGACTTGAACCGGCAACCTCTCCCGTGACAGGGGAGTGCTCTAACCAGTTGAGCTACGCCCGCATGAGCGCATACCATAAAAACTTATGGTCGCTATAATTTAGCAGACTTTTACTTCCCTTTCAATATAGATTTACGTTTTGTGTCGGAGGTGGGGATTGAACCCACGACCCCAGGCTTATGAGTCCTGTGCTCTACCAACTGAGCTACCCCGACGCGTATCTCGCGCACCATGTCTGTAATTGTTTCAGACTACCTCTGCATCGACCTACCAAAACAGCTACCCCGACATGTTACTCGAAGGACACATTCTCGCTACGCGAAGCGTCGCCCACCTCACAAGACAAATTTCTCTGGGCGCCCTTTGGCCCATGCGAAATTTGTCTTGTTCAGCTGGCGCGCATAAGGCGAGAATGTGCCGCCTCTCGCCTCACGATTGAAATACAATACAATAAATTAGCTAAATTTGCATGTATTGCATTTGTATTCCCCTTCCCCAATCATCATTTCGAAATGATGATTAAATAACTTGTTGCGGAGGCCGGAGTTGCACCGGCAATCTCCAGGTTATGAGCCTGGCGAGTTACTGTTTCTCTACCCCGCTATAAATACTACACTCGTGACTACAATGATACCACACTATAGAGATAAGACAATTAGCTTATCGTATACCCTATGTATATGTCTTATACGTATTTAAATTCCTTAAACACCCTTTCAAAAAGACGGATTACTCTTTCGGCCTCTGATTTACTAATAGTTATATTTGAACCCTCATGAGCAATAGCATTTCGAACCTTATGTGCTTCCCACGCATCATTAAGCGAGTCAAAACTGCCCCGTTCAATACCCTTAAGTTTGTCACCAATGGTTACGCCGTGGTACCCCATTTTATCAAGCACGTCACCAAGCATAATATCTGCTTCCAAAATAGCCAGACGCCAATCCGAAGCATTGTTGGAGTTAACGTGTTCAAGCACCTTTGCCCATCGTGGATTTGTGTATGGCGTCTCAGGAGCTTCAACACCATATTTAATTTGTGTAGGGGGTTTAAGTGGTGCCAACAATTTTTTGTTTACTTCAGAATATTTTCTATACGTACTAAAAATTGCCCAAACCATTAATACCGAAAAAACCAGCGATGCGATCCGTATAATGAAAACAGTGCTTGTAAGCCCACCACCACCCACCGCCTCAACAAATTGATCGAAAGAAATACTACCGGTAAGAAATAACCACAAAAAACGTAAGAAACTGGCGAGTGAACTACGCCCAGCGAGAAATTCCTCGATCCTCATAAGAATTAGACCGAGTACTGATGCTATAAAAAACAATACGATCACCGGCTCAGCCGGATGTATTGGTCTTGAAGCTTCTTTTTTATCTGCCATTCCTTTCTATTGTACTAGATTTTTCTTCAACTCGTCTGTAAATTATCCAGACTGCTCAGCACCAAACTCCTTACCGAGTTTAAACAAAACATCTTCGCGACAATGTGGAGAAAAAATCTGTATACCGATTGGCAGGTCAACGCCCTCTCGCACCACTGTTCCAGATGGTACTGCAATAGTTGGAATACCGGCGATGTTAGAAGGCACAGTGAATACGTCTGCCAAATACATAGAAACAGGATCAGATGTTTTTTCGCCGAGTTTGAAGGCTGGAGTTGGAGATGTTGGAGTAATAATTACATCGACTTTTTTCCATGCCTCTACGAAATCTTTGGCGATAAGTTTTCTAGCCTGTTGAGACTTATTGTAAAACGCATCATAGTATCCAGATGAAAGTACATATGTTCCCAAAAGAATACGACGTCGCGGTTCTGGACCAAAACCTTTTCCACGACTTTCAAGATAATCACCGAGTAATTTGTCGCCCGAAATATACAAACCATATTTCATTCCATCAAATCGAGCCAAATTTGAAGACGCTTCACCTGGAAGCATGATGTAATATGCCGGCAACGAATATTTAGCATGCGGCAATTCAATATTTATTACCGTATGTCCTAATTCCTGAAGCTTTTTTATTGTTGCATCAAAATTATCCTTTACGTCAGGATCGATTCCACCACCCTCTACTAGGTTAGTTGGTACCCCAATGGTGAGCGACTTAGGGATTGTTTTGTGAGCTTTTTTATAATCCTTATCTTGGATAGTTGTACTATCGAGTGGATCGTGTCCACGCATTGCTTCAAAGAGAATTTCTACATCATCAACTGTTTTACCAATTGGACCAATTTGATCGAGTGAAGAACCGAGTGCGATCAAACCGCTTCGCGAAATAGTTCCATATGTTGTTTTGAGTCCAACAACTCCACAAAAACCTGCTGGCTGACGCACAGAACCAGCAGTATCAGAACCAAGTGCTGCCATTGCGCCACCCATTGCCACCGCTGCTGCAGAGCCACCAGACGAACCACCCGGAACTCGTGTTGGATCGTGAGGATTTTTTGTTAGGCCATATGCAGAATTTTCGGTAGAACTTCCCATAGCAAATTCGTCCATGTTTGCTCGGCCAATAAACACGGCACCCTCTGCCTGAAGTTTTTGAATTGCCAAACCACTGTAGGATGCAATGTATCCCTCAAGAATCCTTGATGCCGAGCCAGCTCTACGCCCCTCCACCAAAATGTTGTCTTTTATGGCAATTGGAATACCGGTCAAAAGTGTTGCCGAGCCTTCCTTAAACATTTTGTCTGCTTTTTGAGCTTGTTCGAGCGCATCTTCAAACACCTCAAGAAATGCATGAATTTCACCGTCTTTTTCTGCAATATTTTTTAGACACGCATTACACAAATCCACAGCAGAAAAATCGCCCTTTTTCATATGGGCATGTGCTTGGCGAATTGTGAGTTTTGTTACATCAGGAATCATGTAGATTATGAAAGAATTTTCTTTACTTTAAGATAACCATTTTCGGTTTTGGGAGCAGATTTGAGTATAACGTCAGTATATTTTCCAGATTCATGAGGTTCACTGTCTTCTCGCATTACATTTTTTACTCCCAAATTATAGGCCAAAGCGGGATCGTCTTCGGTATCGGTGGCCAAATCATTTGCTTCATTGATCTGACCCACATATTCCAAAATCGCCCCCATATCTTTTTGGAGTTTTGTCATTTCAGCTTCTGGAACAGTGATACGGGCAAGGGCCGCTAGTTTTTCAATATCTTTTCTTTCAATCATAAAGTTTTAAGCAACGCTCTTCAGGGCACAGCGTAACTTATTTTAGCATTTTTACAAACTCTTCCTCAGAAAGAATTGCGACGCCAAGTTCTTGAGCCTTATCGAACTTGGAACCAGCTTCTTCCCCCGCCACCACAAAATTTGTTTGGCTAGAAACCGAGCTCGACACATCACCACCACGGTCTTTGATAGCTTTTTTTGCCTCATCTCGAGACATTGTAGAAAGTGTGCCAGTGAGTACGAATGTTCGACCAGCAAGAGTTTGTTCTGTTATTGGCTTTGTTACCTTCTCGATTTTTACATACCCAAGAAGTTCATCAACAAGCTTTTTATTATCAGCGTCTGCAAACCAAGAATACACTGACTGCGCCACGATCGGACCGACACCTTCCAACTTTTCTAATTCTTCAAGTGTCGCTCGTCGAATCGCTTCGATTGTTTGGAAATGTTTCGCAATATCTTCGGCTGTTTCCTCACCAACTTGTGGAATAGAAAGGCCAATGATGAATCGCGCAAGACTTATTTTTTTGGCCCTTTGGATTGAATCGAGAAGATTGTCTACCGACTTTTCTGCAAACCGTGGCAGATTAAGCAAGTCACCACGTTCGAGAGCAAAAATATCAGCCGCATCAGAAATCAAACTATTTTCAATCAACACATCGATATTTCGTGGACCAAGGTGTTCGATGTCGAATGCATGCTTTGAAACAAAATGATACAACTTCCGCTTATGCTGAGCGGCAGAATTTTTGTTCACACACCGATACGCAACCTGACCAGGAATCCGCTCGATTGAGCCGTCACCTCCACATTCTGAAACTCGAGTTGGGAAAACATATTCTTTCTCCTTTCCCGTTCGCATTTCGGTAAGAACCTTTACAATGTCAGGAATAACATCACCCGCCTTTTGAATAACTACAGTATCACCAACTCGCACATCGAGACGTTTTATTTCATCTTCATTGTGAAGTGTTGCTCGAGATACTACTGACCCCGCAACAAGTACTGGCCTCAAATGTGCAACGGGTGTAAGTACACCAGTTCTACCGATCTGAAGACGAATATCTTCTACAACAGTCGTCACTTGTTCTGCAGCAAATTTAAAAGCAATGGCAAAACGTGGAGCCTTGCCAGTAAACCCCAAAACTTCCTGATATTCAATTTCATTTACCTTCACCACAACCCCATCAAGTTGATAATCCTGACTTTTACTTTTCTTTTCCCAATTTTTCCAAAATGAAATAACTTCTTCTACGTTTTTACACAATGTAAAATTTTTATTTACTTTAAAACCAAGCTGCTGTAAAAGTTTCAATTCTTCATGTTGAGTTGTTGGCATTTCTTCGCTATACAAACTCAGATCATATATGAATGTATCGAGCTTACGTGAAGCAGCAACCTTCGGGTCGAGTTGGCGAATAGAGCCCGCAGCAGCGTTACGTGGGTTTGCAAAAACCACCTCACCATTTTTTTCTCGTTCTTTATTTATTCTTTCAAGTTGCTTTTTAGGAAGCCAAACTTCACCCTCCACAATAGCGTTTATAGGTTTCGCTAGTGTAAGTGGTACAGATTCGATTGTTTTTACGTTTGCGGTCACATCCTCGCCGACCTTACCATCTCCCCGTGTTGCAGCATGTTTGAGTAGCCCATTTTCATATTCAATTACAATTTTCAAACCATCGATTTTGAGTTCGCAATTATAAATCGGCTGAATATCCTTACCAAGTGCAGACCTTAAATTTTTCCTCACCCTTTCATCAAATGCTCGAATATCTTCCTCAGTAAATGCATCATTAAATGACCATTGCGCAATCTTGTGTGGAATCTTATTAAATTGTGGTAGTGGCTCACCAGCTACACGTTGACTCGGTGAGTCTGGAGTAAGAAGCTCAGGATATTGTTCTTCGATCTTTTTTAACTCGTCTTTGAGGGAGTCGAGAGCTTCAATCGAAATCTCTTCCTTGTCTAAGACATGATAATTATACCGATGATGTTCCACCGTTTCTTTAAGCTTTTGGAGACGTTCTACGATTTCCCTAGGGGGCTTTTGTGACATGCGTGACCATTATAGCAATTCTGTTTTACTTTTTCCTTACGGAGTTTTTATGCAATACGCTTTCAGGTTCGCAAAATCTTTTCTAAGATTTTGCGTCGATTGGCATTTCGAAATGATAGTTGTGGTAACTAATAATTCATACGAAGCGCACGTTCAATATTGCGTGCACTATCGTCAGAAAGCGCCGGATCAGAAGGATCTCGACTTTCATCACACGTGTTGTTATACCCCCTTGATTCAACAACTGTCTGAATACCACCCCCCACAGCCGTCTTTGTTACACGAACAACGGAACAAGAACTTGCCTCAGAAATAACATTAAAATAAAAACTTGTGACAGCAGAATTCGCGTCCGATGACACATCTGTTTCACGAGCTTGATTTGCACATTGAACGGTTCCGGGCAGACCGCTTTCTGTCGATGTTGGAAATTTGAACAAACCCTCAACCCCACCACCAAAATCATGAAATAAGGCACATTCAATACCAGAATTAGCAGCATAAAATGCGGTTTTAGAATCACGTCCGAAAAAAGTCAAAACTTGTTCTTTAAATGAAATGTCAGAGATAGCAAGCGCAATGAGCAACATGGCACTCACTGCAATCACCGCAATGAGAATCGCTATACCTTTTTGAGGATTAGTCTTAATTTTCATCATAGTGTTGGCCAATAATTGTAGATAAATGTTTCAATTCGGTATGAGTTGAAGCTTGATTGGTCTGGACGGGTAATTTCTACAGTCACCTTTGCTTCCATATCAGCCGTTGTTTCTTCGACCCAAATTCTTCGCACAAAACCCGTTTCGACCGTACTTGCATTGTTGTCGGACACAGATGACTGGCGATATACAAGTGTTGGATTACCACCATAAGAACCAGTTTTTACCTTACAGCCATCCATAACACTACACGGACTAAGCGTACCGATTCCATTATTATCCAATACGTCGTATGCACACGGTGAAGAAGAAGAGCATTCAGAAATACCATCAAGCCAGTCGGTTGTATCATCAACAAGAATATTTAGCAGATTTGTATCTTTAAGATTTTTAACACCATCAACAGCTTCTTCTGCAAGATATGTTGCAACAATTCGATTCTTTAATGCGGTCGATGAAGCAAGCCCATTTCTTGCAGCGGCAAATACTGCGGTTAGCGCAATGAGCAAAACCGAAACCGCCACCAATGTTTCGATGATTGTAAAACCTTTTTTTCTGTAACTAAAATATTTCATGTTAAAAATCTGGGATAAGTTGGGTTACGACTGTTTGAACAGCAAAGCGGGTCGTACCAGTTCTTTCTGCAGATCGAACTTCTCCAGCAAGATAAATTGTCACCTTGGGTTGATTAAAGTCTGAATCTTCGATAGGTGCTGTACCGGTCATATACAATTTAAAGTCAGTTACATCAACTTCAGGAGCTGTCATTCTCACCCATTCATCATCATTTTCACTCCAACTTACACCGTTATTTGTACTTTTAAATCTTTTTCTTTCGATAAACCCGTTCGCACTATCATCTGCAGAATGGTTTAGTCGATACACAAGCGCATCTCTTGTGCTCGGATCATTGTCTAGATTTTCATTTGATACAAAACTAATCGCAGTATGACCATCCTGATCGGCTGTATCACACCAATCTGGTTGGTCAAGATTAGTAAAAACAAACCCTGATTCCACATTTTCTGCACACTGATAATATCTTCCAGCGGAAATAGTTTTTGTCAGTGTATCCATCGCAATCTCGAGATTGTTAAGCACAGATTTCAAGGCCTGAGATTTGCGATTTGAATCAAGTGCAGTAACAAGCGAACCAATACTTATGGTCATAACAATGCCAAAAATAAAAATTGCGATTATGAGTTCAATAACCAAAAAACCAGACTGATTTTTCTTTTCTTTAAAATTTTTTTTATGCTTCAGTACAAAATCAAACATAGTTATATATTACTGCATGTTGTACCAACTTCGACGTTTTCAACAGAAATTTGCCCGGTTTCGTACACGACCACACGCTTCCTTCTGCCTTGTGGCGACTCAAGACAAATCGCATATCCGTTACAAGCCTTATCAACACCTCCATCGCTACATGCCCGGTTAAACGCACTCGAAGTACTACCTCCATCATACGAACCCTTGTACCAAGAAAAAATCGCGTCTGGGTTAGGTCGTTTAAATTTAATATCAAAAAATTTATAGTCGGTTTGAAAATTTGGAAAAAAACATGGTTGAGTCACATCTGCCGTGTTGGACCACAAAATACCGCACCATCCAATAATTTTATTATTTCTTCCTATTGAAAATTTTTCCACACATTCGGTGCCAGCATCTGTAGGACAATCCGTACTACCCTCAGATACCGCTTCGTTATATAAACCATTGCCATCTCCGTCAGCAAAAAGAATAAATGAATCGTTCACATCGGTTTCAAAATGTACTCCATATGCCACATCAAACCCAAGAAGTCCCGCACCGGCATGCTGTCGAACACTAATACCATACACCTGCGCTTGACGGATCTCTACTGCCATACGATATGCAAGATTCGTTACTTCAATATCAGTTTCAAATCTCTTGTGATTATAAAGAACGATTCCCGCAATGATAGAAATAATCGCAAGTGAAATCAAAAGCTCATAGAGAGTAAAACCTCGTGTAGAGTAAAGACTTTTTTTTGTTTGAAATTTACCAACAAACATATTAGAAAAATGTACTGATACCAAGAATGTCAACGTGACAGAAAAAAGAGATAAGTGTACCGAGAATGATGAATGGGGCGAAAGGTATCTCACTCTTTATTGTAAGTGGCATACGACGTGACTGCAATCTTTTGTCTGGGACAGCACGACTCCGCACGTACTGCCACCCGAGCAGTGCAATACTTACCGCCGCCCCAATCCAAAATGCCAAAACAAGCGCAGAGAGTCCCGAAACAAGACCAAGAAAAAAACCAACACCAAGCACAAGCTTTGCATCACCAAAACCAAGCCATTTGCCACCAGAAATAAACCAGAGTCCAGCAAAAAAACAAAAGAAACTAAGACCAGCAAAAATTGGATTAGTGTAGTCACCCGCCACATCCGGAAACAAAAAAAGCCCAAGCAAAGAAAGTCCCGAAAAAGCGTACACTAAGGCGTCGGGAATAATTTTGTGTCGAAAATCATATACCGTTATGACAATCAGTATCGACCAGATCACACACTGAAGTAGCGTCAGGAGTAAAAGCGACACAGAGCCGAAGGTAAAATAATCATGAGAAAGTAAACCTTGATAGTTTTTAAGAAAAATTCCTGTAAAAACCAAACCAGTAAGTACTTCAACCAATGGATACTGCCAAGAAATCTTTGTTTTGCACGCACTGCACTTTCCTCGAAGACACACAAAACTCACTACCGGCAAAAGTTCATACCATTCTAGGGTTTTGGCACAAGAAAAACACATTGATCTTTCTTTTGGTCCAACAATTTTCTTACCCGTTCCGTAACGCAAAATCACTACGTTCAAAAAACTACCGATGAGGGTGCCGAATATAAATGTATAAACTGCAAAAATATAGATCATTAGTTAATATACACACCCCACCATCATTTGGCTAACACCATAATGGATCACGGACAAAAATACTGCTCTGTAAGCGTGGAAATCTTTCGAGCGACACCAGTATTATCTGTACACCACACCCCTCCACCATCTCCAGACCGAAGTTTAATTTGAACAATCCACGTGTCTGGAGTGGGCTGATAAAGACCCCTCGGTGTCACCTCTCCCGAAATGCTTTCTGCTGCATTAAAAGCATTCAAGGCCGGACTTCCGGGAGCAAAAAGTGTGGCGTAACTTCCCGTTTCATCGTACACAATTTCAGACTGGGTTCGAATGGTATTAATATTTGATTTAATAGCAGCATTTGCTCCCCGATCTCTCGATGTTTTCAAACTCGCAAGAATAATAGAAGAAAGTAGACTCACTATCGCTACAATAACTAAAAGCTCAATGAGAGTGAATCCTTTTTTCATACCCTTATACCTGAACGATAATTAGCTTTGTGGACATTCTATTATCTCCAAGTCTAGATATGGCTGTACATCTGTCGTGCTTATTATCCTAGAAGCACCCCTACTATCAACACACCATGCAACGACAGGCTTACCGTTTCCCCAAACAATATTTGGGCTTGATTTTAATGGCATAATCACAACCCATGAAGGTCCACCACGGTTAGCCGTACGGGCTCCACAGTACCCCCTGGCCATTGCATCAGCACCACTTAAACCCGAGAGTGCTGTTCCTGCAGACGTAATCGCCGCTGATATGTTTGGATCAGCAAAAAGACTACCCGGTATTGTCTGACATAGACTAATTTGCAATTCTGGAAAACCACCCACAATAAAGTCGTCTCCAAAATCCCCGTTATTCTCAAAATAAAGCTCTGCTTGTGCACGAATTCCCGACAAGTTCTGCTTAATCGCCGCATCAGCGGCCTTCGCTCGAGCGCTATTAAGTGAAGCAAGTGCAACCGAGGAGAGAAGTGCTATGATCGAAATAACAACCAGAAGTTCGATGAGGGTGAATCCTTTTTTCATACTTTTATAATTTGGTTGCATTAATTTTAATTAAATAAATTTGTGTTAATTACGGACAAACATACGAACCACTTACATACGACCCAGCACCCGATGTCGGAATTTGTTTTCCTGTTCCAGTAGCATCAATACACCATGTCAAATTTGAATCTGTTTTCAAGGGCATGAAAACTGCCCATCCCAAAACCGGATCAACTTCATAATACCCACCTACAGGAATACTGTCTGGATTCAATGCATCGAGCGCAGCGAAGTAAGCAAGCAGGTCAGGGCCTGGGGTAAAGAGTTCTTCATTTAAACAATTACCATAATTACCGTCATTACTATAAATAAGTGCGCATTGAGCCCTTATTGTTCCCAAATTTTGTTTGATGGTTGCATCAGCGGCTTTTGCTCTTGCATTATTAAGTGCAGCGAGTGTAACAGAGGCTAAAAGACCAATAATAGCGATAACAACCAAAAGCTCGATGAGTGTGAATCCTTTTTTCATTTTATTTTTTCAAAGTATAAGCAGTTAAATTATACCTCAATTTTATATCTCAAATTTTCTACATCCACACAAATAATCTTTTATCAGGTTTCATCTAAGGACAAGCAAGCGGATCGATTAAATTTTGATCACCACTAATAACCTTTTTTGAATTACCTAAATAATCCACACACCAACCAAACCCGGGTTCACCTTTGAGAGGAACTTGTGCATACCAACCTCCAGGTTCACATCTTGTATAATATGCAGCTCCTGCAGCACTACTTGCAGTATTAAGGGCTCGCTCTTGGATCGTGTTGGGGTTATTTTGAAAATCAAGAAAATCATCATAATTCCCAAACTCTTCATAATATATTACAGACTGAGACCTGACTGTCAGTAAATTTGATTTTATTTTGTTATCAATAGCTTTATTTTTGGTATTATTTACCGAAACAAGCATCAAAGAACTCAGAAGCCCAACAATAGCAATCACAACAAGAAGTTCAATAAGTGTAAATCCTCTATTATCAAATTGCATATAACGAACATTATACAACAAACCTATTCATACTATCCGTGCATAACCAAAAAACCGCTCAGTGCGGTTTTTTGGTTTCCTAAATATTTCCGGATCTTTTTTGATCTAGAGATATGCTTTCAGAAAAAACACATCAACTATGGACAAACAACTGTTGTAGCAGAAATTGCTGAGCCAACTGATTTTGAAGCACCTGTAGAGTCAACACACCAAAAGCCAGAGGTTTTTAGTGGAGAAGATATAGCCCATGCATTTGCTTGACCTGAAGCTGGTTTTCCACAAACAGCTGTACCACCTGACGCTGTATTAGCTGCAGTGATTGCTGTTGAAACTTGTGCGTTTTGTGCAACAGAATTTGCTCCACAAACAGCATCATAATCACCATCAGTGTCATAAATCAATTCTGCTTGAGCACGAATTCCTGAAAGATTTGCCTTTACCGCAGCATCAGAACCCTTACCTCGAGCTGTGTTAAGAGAAGCCAAAACGACCGAAGCCAAAATACCAATGATCGCAATAACGACCAAGAGCTCAATCAGTGTAAAACCTTTTTTCATTTTATTCATATAAACTGTTATTTATAAACTTAATTTTAAGATCTATAAGTGCGCTATCGACGGCACTCGATCGTGACTTAATTATAGGCTATGAACTACCTACTGCAACAATAGAATGTGGATTAGAGTATATCCCGCATCGCGTATTCCTTTTTACAAAAGCCAATCTCTAGCCAACAACTAAATAGAACTTGCCAAGTTGTACACCGGCAAAAGAACTGCCGCAAGAAGCGAACCAACACCAAGACCAAGCAATACAATCATTGCGGGTTCGATCAGATCAACCATAGTATCAACACCCGCCACAACCCCCTTCTGATAAAACTGTGAAAGAGTTTTGAGAATATTTCCGAGCTCTCCAGTTTCCTCCCCCACCTTCACCATCTGAACCATAATACTTGGAATCTCTGGGTATTGAGACAACGCTAACGAAAGCGCCTTACCACCACGCACTTGTTGAAGCGCATCGTACAAAATCGCCTTATAAATTTCACTACCAACAATATTTGCCGTTGTTTCCAATGCTCGAACCATAGAAATACCCGAAAGAACCATCGTATTCATATTATCCGCAATTCGTGAAAGATATAATTTTTTATACAAATTACCCAAATATGGAACATCGAGTCTAAACTGATCAAACGAGGCCTTACCAGAACCGCGAGCATATCGTGTAAGGAAAAAACCTCCAACAACAAACACCACGAGAGCAATAAGTCCATAATCTGTAACAAATGAACTCAGCCACAAAACAGCCTTGGTATAAATCGGCAATTCCTGTCCTGAATCCTCAAGAATCGGTGCCATTTGTGGAATGACGAATGTAAGCATGAGAGTCATAACACCAATCATGGTAAGAACAACGAAAATCGGGTAGATCAACGCATGTTTTACCTTTGATGTAACTTCGTATTGTCGTTCCAAATAATCTGCAAGGAAGCTGAATGTTTGATCAAGATGTCCGGATTCTTCTCCAGCAGCAACCATGTTTACATAAAAATCTGAAAATACGTTCTTGTGTTTTGCAAGCGCACGTGAAATAGAAGAACCCTCCTGTAAATCATCAGAAATTTCTTGCATCACCTTTCGAAGCGTAGGATTATCAACCTGACTACCAATAAGTTTAAAAACTCGAAGTGCAGAAACTTGTGCTTCGAAAAGTGTGGCCATCTGACGTGAAGCCACAACAATATCTTTTGTTTTAACTCGATTAATAAACGGAATTCTTTCAACAAAAGAACGAGAAGATTGAGGTTTGATCGAAGAAATAACTACCCCACGATTCTGAAGTGATTTAATCGCAACATCCACATTGACGGCATCAATAAGTCCGTCTTGAACTTCACCTGTTTGATTTATACCTTTATATGCGAAGATCATAGTTAAAGCATTTTCTCCAAGGTTTTTGGATTATAAGAATATCGATATGCATTTTCGACCGAAATAACCCCATTTCGTACAAGTCCAACCAAACAACGATTGAGATCGATCATGCCCTGATCAGAACTTGTTTCAATTATCGGATCAATTTCATGAGGTCGTTTGTCACGAATAACGTTAGCAACAGCCGTATTGTTGATGAGCAACTCATACGCTGGCACCAATCCGCCAGAAACCTTCGGAATAAGACGTTGAGAAAAAATACCAATGAGCGAACCAGCAAGTTGCATGCGGATCTGGTTTTGTTGTGAAGCTGGAAACGAATCAATAATACGTTCTACAGTTTGCGAAGCAGAGTTCGTATGAAGTGTTGAGAACACCAAATGACCGGTTTCAGCTGCAGTCACAGCTGTCGACATAGTTTCGGGCTGACGCATTTCTCCGATCATTACCACATCCACGTCTTGTCGGAATATACCCCAAAGACCTGTATAAAAATCAGGGGTGTCGGATCGCACTTCACGCTGATCGATAATTGATTTCTTTTGTTTGTAGACATATTCGATCGGATCTTCGATGGTAATGATATGTTCAAGGCGTTCTTCATTGATCATGTCGATCAATGCAGCGAGTGTTGTTGATTTGCCTTGATTTGAAGGTCCCACTACAAGAAAAAATCCTTGTTGCTTGCGAGCAAAGACTGAAAGCGAATCAGGTAACTCTAACTCCTTGAGACTTCGAATATGCTCTTGGATCAAACGAAGCGCAATACTCATATAACCTTGTTGAATAAAAGCGTTGCCTCGAAATCGAGATTTTGTGTTTTCGGGCTGAAATGCAAAATCAACTTGTTTTTTATTATTCAAAATCTCTTTGCTTTGTTCGATGAGAAGAACATTGAGGTATCCCTCCATGTCTTTTTTTGTAATCACCTTTCTTTTCATCAAAGGCACGAGTGAACCAGAAATACGAATTACTGGCAATCGCCCTTCGGCCAAATGAATATCCGAACCACCCTCTTTGATCACAATGTCGACGAGCTCTTCAAGATCCTTTTTATATTCCATGATTATCCTATGAATTACTTTTTGTGTGTCTTTGCCAAATCAAGTACCTTAGCTACCACTTCGGATGGTGTTGAATTAGCCTTAATAATATATCCAGCAACTCCCAACTCTTTTGCCCGGGTGGTCTCATCGTCGCTATTTTGGTTTGTTACCATCATATAAATCGCTTCAGGAGCTATCTTTTCGGTTCGAATCTGATTCAAAAAATCCAAACCATTCATATCGGGCAAAACCACGTCAATCATGACAACGTTCGGAGAATATCCATTCTTCAACTTCGAGAGAGCCTCACTGCAACTTCGAGCGGTGTCAACCTCTTGACCTATTTTTTGAAACTTTGCTACGTACAGGTTGAGAATGAATGCATCATCATCAATTATTAGAATTTTGTATTTCTCTTCCATAGGAATATTTTAGCATATTTGTTTTACTATCATTGTTTTTTCTATTCGCCTGAGGAAATCATTGAAATTTATGCATGCTCGACAGGGCGATGCTAAAAAAATCACAAATTGAACACTTCTTCCAAAGGCACCTTTTTTTCGAACGCTTTAATCATTCCGTCTTCCTTCATAGTAATCATGCCTTTTTGTCTAGCCATTTTATAAATATCAGGTTCGTTTGGTGTTTTTAAAATCAATTGTTCAATATCCTTATCTACTTCAAGAGCCTCCATCACCGCCATACGTCCCCGAGTACCCGTTGGACATTCTGGTGTAGCTTTTGCTCGATACACGGTGTCTGAAAATGGAATATCTTTTTTAAACTTTTCAGGTAAATCTGCGAATTGTTTTTCTATCAGTGCTTTTGTGCTGTCTTTTACCATTACTGGTTCGCCGGAACCAGGACACAGAGTTGTCACGAGACGCTGAGCAAGTGCCAAGATCAAGGTTGGGCCAATGAGATATGGATCAACTTTCATATCAATAAGACGTGGAATAACACCAATTGCTGAATTGGTGTGAATTGTAGCCAACACCAAATGTCCTGTGAGCGCCGCTTGAATAGCCAAGCCAGCGGTTTCTTCGTCACGAATTTCTCCGACCATGATAATGTCGGGATCCTGACGCAAAGTGGTTCGAAGGCCGTTTGCAAATGTATAACCAATATCAGCTCGAACTTGAGACTGGTTTACACCTTCGATCGAATACTCAATCGGATCCTCAAGAGACAACACGTTATATTTTTCCCTATCAAACTCGTTGAGCATTGAATACAGTGTTGTAGTTTTTCCGGAACCAGTTGGACCAGAAATAAGAATGAGTCCAAAGGGTCGATCTATCGCTCGTTTGATGGATTCAAGATTTTTTTGACTCAACCCGAGATCAGTAAGCTTTTTTACCCCCTTATCATGGTCCAAAATACGCATTACCAGCTTTTCTCCATAGTACGTTGGAAATGTTGATACACGAAAGTCGATTTTGCGGCCTTCAATCTGAGCAGAAAAACGACCGTCTTGTGGCTTTCGTTTCTCATCAAGCTTCATGTTGCAGAGAATCTTAATACGAGAAATAACCGGCGAATGAACTTTTGCTGGCAATACGAGACTCGTATTCAAAACACCGTCAACTCGAAAACGAACTCGAATTGTTTCGCGCATATGCTCGATATGTACGTCGGACGCATTGCCTTCTGTGGCGTATCGCAAAATCGTTGCAACGATTTTGGTAATTGGCGCTTCTTCAATAATTTTTTGCTGAGTTTTTTTATCAGCTCCCTGTTTTTCTGCACGCTCTGCAGAATCAAGATCAAACGTAACCCCCTCAGAGGCAGCAGGTTCGAGTTGAGAAAGTGCCTTTCCGACCTCTTCGGAAAGACCACGGTACATACCAATCACCTTATCAAAATCTTCTTCAGAAATTACAAAAAGCTTAAACGGCATGTTGATTCTTGAAGAAATAAAATTGAGAGCAGCTTTTGCTTCAATCATATCAGGATCAACAATACCAACCGACAAAACACCGTCATTAACTTCAATCGGCACAAATCGATAATGCAGAGCTGATTCTTCTGGAATGTAGGCTAATGTTTCGTTGGGAATGGGTGTTTCGCCAATCTCTTTAACAGGAATCTCATAGTATTCTCCAATAGCCTTAGTTACCTCAGTCGGCAAAATACCCCGCTTTGCAAGAGCTTGGGCAACAGACTGATTTCCGGTTCCAACTTCTTTTTGGATCACCGAAACATCGGTCTTTTTTATAATTTTTTTATCGGCAAGAATTTCGAGGAGATCCATAGACTTTCCCCGCATGCGCGGGTCATATTAATTACCTGTCGGAGCAAACGGATTAGATCGTCCCACAGGCTGAGGTACAACAATCTGTGTAAAATCTTTGAGTGCAACAAAAGCTGAATTCTTGAACAAATCGCCATTAATATTTTGTAATGATTTGAGGCGATTAAGTTCAATTACAATTTCTTGACCCAACTGACCAGTAGAGCCACTTTGAACTTCTGTAAGAGGTGCTGGTTCAGAACCGCCACCAGCAAAAATAAAATATCCACCAATACCCACCACAACCAAGGCAATGATGAGAAGTATATTTTTGTTGATTTTTGGCATTGTCATACTATTGTAATAATTTACGAATCATCGATTTATCCAATACGTTTTAATATCCATTTTAAAGGTATACAAACTAGACTTTTGATCCGGCGGAGTGATATCAACCTTTACGCTATCAAAAAGTCTAAGGCTTTTTTCGAGATCCTTGATAAAAGCAACACCCTGAAGATATGGAGCATTGAAATCAAACGAAACATTTACAGTCTGGTACGTTGGTAACGCTGCCGCAGTTCGACTCTGAACCTTTTCCACATCAACCTTCGGAGATGTGTTGCCTTCTGTGGTTACTTTTACATTGTTGACCTTGAGCCCATTTTGAATACCAATACCATCAATATCAAAAATAATTCTGACGGTATCAAGTTGTTGCGGCAAAAAATGATTGAGTCGATTGAGGTCGGCCTGAGAAAAACTCTCCAATTTGGTTTCAAGTTTGTCACGGAGCGTACCGAGCTCTGCCGCCATTTCGAGTGCATGATCATACTCAACACCTTCGGCACGCAATGTTTGTACCTCGGAATAAAAAGGCTTCACTTCGAAAAAGAAGAGACCTACCGCTGCTATTATTAAAATAATTGGGACAAGACTTTTCATATTAATATTTTATGTACCGACTCTAACCGTCGTTGTACTTGCTGTACCACTTGTACGGGCTGGAGTTGTTGTGGGTGCGGTTGTAGTACTTTTTTGAAGTGAGGTTGGTGACGTTGTTGCAACAGGTACTGATACCGGTGCGATAACCTCATTCTTAAACTGATTCGAATATTTCAAGGCACTTGCATCGAGTCCAGCCTTAACGTTAAAGCTGATCACCCCCTTGTCATCAAGCACTAGACCCGAAAAAACTGGGGCTTGAATTTGCGAAACCTTTGAAAACACATCCGACTGAAAGGCAATAGCGTTATATGAATATGATTGGCCCTTAAGATCAAAGGAAATTTTTCCAGTGTCATCTGTTGAGTATGACAAACTGTTAAATTGTACGGACTGAACGGTATTGGCCGCAAGAAGTTCTAGAAATTGTGAAAAGGCCACATGATTAGAAATAAGCATTTTGCCGGAATCAAGACGAGTTCTAAGAATAGATAATTGTTTTGTAAGTTCAGGGTCAAAACTATTAATCTCCTCTTGAATTTTTGCCTTTTTTGTTTCGTTTTCCTTTATAACAATACCTTTATAGAAATAAAGCCCTCCCCAAGAACCACCAACGAGTAGGATAAGAACAAATGCTATTGCCATGAGGAAGTTGAGCGGACCCTTTGGCCGCACATAGGCGTCATTTGCGCCAGGCGCCTGACGTGGCATGAAAGTTGCTTGAAGACGATTGTCCATTACTCTGTTAATTATATGGGTGTGTGTATAGAAAAACAAACAATAACTGTGGTTATTCTTGAATTCGCCTTAGGGCTATACCCAAAGCAGCAGTAAACTCTGGTCCATTTTTTCTTAAAACATCAGTAAGAAAGGCCGGTGCTTCAACTTTACTAAACGGATCACCGAGTTCGACAGACATTTGTAGACCAGCTTGTGCAAGTTCGATAAAACCCTTCATATTCGAACCACCTCCAACCAATATTGTTTTCTCAATATTTTTTAGATGTTTTGTTTGATAATTGGAGATCACATGCTTAGCTTCAGAAAAAATATGATCAGCAACGAAAGAAATCGTATCTGAAATATCCTTTCGTTGACCATCCTTGGTCCAACCAATCGTTCGCTTCATTATTTCTGCCTTATCGGGTGGAATATTCAAACTGGTTGCAAGCGTCATCGTTATGTCTTGTGAACCACGGTTAATCGTGTGTGAAGCTCGAACAATTCCTCGATCGACAATGTACAACTTAGTCGAAGCCGCACCCATATCCATAATAAGAACGGGGTTAGTATTTTTATCAAGTACAGCACGGATCGTGCTAAAAATTTCAATTTCAAAAAAATTTGCATCGAGACCAACCTTGCTCACAATATCTTGATACTCTCGCAATGTTTCGTTATGAATTGCGACAAGAAGAATATCTTGCATTGGAGATTTTTTGGGTAAATTTTTATCATTTGGATCTTTTGGATCTTCTTGAGTTGATTTCACTCCCTCTTTTGGCACTATGGACCAATCAAGACTTACTTCTGCAATTGGTACTGGAATATATTTTCTCGCTTCAATTGGTACCATCGAGGTAAGTTGTCGTGGATCAACAACCGGCATTTCGATAACAGACATTAGGGTTGAACCAAAAGGAATCGTAATACCACCCTTTTTAGTGGTAGTTTTTGCCTCTCTCAAAATATCCGTAAGTGCAGCAATGATTTTTTCTGGTTGCAAAATTGTGGCTCGACCAATTTCTACTCCAGCATATGGACCAAGAGATAAGGTACCGTAGGTTTCAAGAATCGCCCGAGCACCACGCTTTCTGATCTGCACAATTTTTATTGCTGATGCTCCAATATCAATACCAATCACACTGGTATTGGATTTTTTAAACAAACTTAAAAGAAAATTAGCCATAGATAGACTACGATTTTTGAATTATACCATACGGACACAACCATCATTCACAAAACAGTATGTTCAAAAATATTTTCACACCTTTGTTAGATTTTATTTTTCCAACCTCAGAAACAACAAATTCCTTTGAATCTTATCCTGAAAATATGCTGAAAATATTTCCTGCGGCAAAAATCTCTAACGGTTTTACCTGTTTGTTTGCCTACCAAAATAATAGTGTGAAAGAATTGGTTTGGGAAATTAAATATTACAAGAATCAAAAAGTCGCACATACTATTGGGAAACTTTTAGCTCAAAAAATTCTTGAGCAGGCAAAAAGGCACGAATCATACACACTCGTACCAATCCCTCAGACCCCTCAAAGACTCAACGAACGCGGCTTTAACCACACCGAACTAATCGTTGATAATATTTTGAAATATCTACCCTCCAACTATTCTTCATCAAATACAATTTTGAAAAAAATCCGTAACACTCCAAAACAAAATTCGATCGAACATCGAGAAGATCGGTTCAAAAATATCAAAGACGCATTCGCAATCACAGATCACAACGCAGTAAAAAATAAGAATATAATTATTATCGACGATGTAATTACCACAGGCGCAACAGTTAATGAGGCCATGAAACAATTTGTTGCCGCTCAGGCAAAACAAATCACAATATTCGCAATCGCTCACTAGTAAAAAGAAAAACAGCCCTCAAGGACTGTTTTTCTTTCATTGCAATAGAAAATATCTATGCTCGGCGAAACTTTGTCATCATGACGATCATGTAGACAGCTGCGAGACCAACGAGAAGATACACAATCTTTGCGATTGATGCACCCAATGGTTCAACAATGTTCATTCCAAGAGCTGTAAGACCCCAATTTAATCCCCCAACCACAAGAAGCACAAGTGCAACCCAATCAAGAACTGTTAGCTTGTTCATTTTTTTTATACAAAATTATAAACCTTCACCTTATGCACATCATACATTCTATCATTTATTCATCATGTCAACTAACCATACAGTGGATATAAAAAAGGGGGCGCACTTCATGGTGCTACCCCCAAACAACATTCAGACCATAGCCGGAACCAAACAGATATTTGAACGATGTTCATCGTAGGCAAGATTGACCGCTTCCTTGATCACCAAAACTATCTCTCTTGCATGATCAAGTGTCTGGACCGGAACAACTTTGCCACGAACACTCATTTTGATGGCAAATCCGTCATAGGTGTCCGAATAGAGCATACAACGTCCGGTTGCCTTGTTGAAGTCGGCTGAAAACAGACAATACCTCATGCCATCAAGAAGACATCCTCGTGTGCTCCACACCAGATTCCACGAGTTACCCCAATCGACTACCCAGAGATATCCGATGACCACTCGCCTTTTTCTAAAAAACCAATCCCTCCTCATTGCATGGACGTCTAACTTGCATTCAAACCTCGACAAGAGGTTGACCTGTTCAGCAAAATCCATACGATCCTCCCTTGTTCAGAATTTAAATTCCACCAATATTATTTAGTATTTCTTTGATACTGTCAATTAATGCTGATTTATATAACTTTTTCCAAAAATTCAGACAGGGTTGGTGAACCAGACCATTTCGAAATCAAATTTCCGTTTGCATCAACTTGGACAAACGTATGCTGATACGTCACACCGTATTTTTGCTTCAAAGCAACCTCAGAATCGTAGTCGGTTTTAAGAATGACAATTCCCCCAGGAATTTTATCTGAATTCTTCTGAATATCGGCATCGAGTCTTTTGCAGGTTGGACACCATGGTGCATGAAAAAACAAAATTACTTTTTCCTGTGCGGCTCGAGCGATTTTTTCTGGTCCATAGGACTCATATGTTCCCTTTGATGAAGTGATTGGGGCTTGAGCTGGTTTTTTTGTTTCGTTTTGAGTGGTTTGTTCTTTCTTATCCTGATCAAAATTCTGTTGAGTTGTGCCAAAATCGTTTTCTGTTGATCGAAACTTATTCTGCAAAAAGAAAACACCACCAGCAATTCCAAGAATGACAATGAGTAAAATTAAAGTTTTTGATGACATGTTTTATGTATTTAAAAATAAACTAACTATTAATTCATCATATTGCCCGACTATCATACGCCCAATGTAGAATCGCTTGTCTTTGAACTGGTCGACAATGCAAGTCTCCTGCTCTGCAATTCTTTTCAACTTGAGCAATATGTCGAGTAATTGCTCGAAATCTTTTTATTTGCCGATCATCTTCTTCTGGAAGTCTACGACCCATATAGTACCGGCAATACCACTGAAACCAACCACGTGGATCATGTTCTTCATTAATCCAACCCTTCTTCCTCCATTCTTTAAGTGACTGACTTGCATCAACTCCAAACAAATTAATTTCTGGAGAATGTCCCGGCACACCAGCAGGATGAAATTTTGCTTTTACAAACCAGTCTTTGGGAAATTCATCTGTGCAGTCCCGCATGTATCGCCCACCAAAGACACCGAGCTCGAGCATGTGTTTTGGTGAAAGTGTTGGTTTAAAGTCTGCTCGAAAATTTTTACCCTCGGGTTCAACGAGCTCATATATATAACCCTGCTGCATCTTGTCATTAACTGTGATTTTCTTTCCCATACTATGCAATCTTTTTTCTTTTTTATTACAACTACTTAGATCACACGGCGATTCAAATATTACTCAGTAGTCTTACCATCAAACTCATCAGTTGTATCTGCTTCTGCATCAGCTTTTGTTTTGTGCACTGTGCCGTCTTTGTGATGTGGTGGCATGTAGAGCGTATAGAGTTTCATTGCGCCGTCATTTCCATTGATAACATTGTGTTTGGTGCCAGCCGGAACGACGATGACACTGCCGTCGGCAATATCGTGAGATTTTCCTTCAAGAATCGCAACTCCATTCCCCTGTTCAACTCGGAGAAATTGATCCACACCATGAATTTCCTCACCGATTTCTTCTCCGGGTTTAAGTGACATCAAAACTAACTGACTGTTGTGGTCGGTATACAGAACTTTTCTAAAATTTTCATTCGCGATCGTATCCTTCTCTATGTTTGTGATGTAGCCTTTCATGGGTTTATTGTTTCACTTCTTTGTATCTAAAACAACCCTGTATATGATCATTCACCATCCCCACCGCCTGCATGTGGGCATACACCACGGTCGGACCAAGAAACTTGAATCCTCTTTTCTTTAAATCTTTTGAAAATGCTTCAGCTTCTTTTGTAATGGCTGGAATGTCTTTGAGGGTTTTTCTTTTCCCATCAATCACCCTTCCATTCACAAAGCTCCACATATAGTCTGAAAAACTTCCAAATTCTTTTTGAACTTCAAGAAACTTTTGTGCGTTTGTAATTGTTGATTCAATTTTTAGATGATTACGAATAATGCCAGCGTCCTTCATGGCTTTCGTAACTTCTTTCTTACCAAACTTCGCTACTTTTTTAGGATCAAAACCGGCAAAGTTTTTTCTGTACCCTTCCCGCTTATGTAAAATTATTCGCCACGAAAGTCCTGCTTGGGCACTTTCCAAAACCAAAAATTCAAAAAGTTTTCTATCATCAAAAACCGGCACACCCCATTCGGTGTCGTGGTATTTGATCATTTGTTCGTCAGTTCCGGGCCAGGGGCAGGAAGAATTCATTTGAAAAGGAATTTATTTACTTACCCAAAATCAAAAGGGCGTCTTGTCACTTCTAATAATCAAAAGGGCTACAACTTTTGAATATATCTCAGCAATTTTCGTAGATGAATCAAACGTAGAAATTACAAATATGAGTAATTCGCCCAAAATAATACTAAAAGGGTCAATTTTATTTGGTAAAATCGCAGCTGTAATCCAGAATATTCCCGACAGAAATAGGAACGAGACCAATTGACCAGTATAACTTAGCGGCAAAATTTGACGACTTTTGCGAAATTTAATATTTTTATCATTTTTTGCTTTAATGACTTTAATTTCTGGGTCAGATTTTATTTCTTCCCAATATTTTTCATACTCTACAAAAGAAAATTTTTGTCGCTTTAGATAATTCTCTGTAATTTCTCTCTTTCTATCCATCGCGATAACCGTATCATCTTCAAATTTCTGTATCCCGTTAAACTCACTATCAATTTCCTCTCTGTTTTTTAAAACCAAAAACACTATAAGAATTAACAACGTAATGTTCCCCACGAAGTAATACGTTTGATTGTTAGATAAATTAAAAAGATATGGAGCAATAATCGCACCAGCACTTAATTGAATTATCAATTTGAAGAGTTCATTTCTGTGACTAGAAAGTTCTATCTTTCTTTTGTAGAAGTCCTGTAATAATTCATGTTTAACCCTTAGATCTTCTTGTAAGGTCTCATGCCAAATGCTTTGAATTTTTTCTTTTTCATTCTCCATTTCAGAATAAGGACGTTTCGTGTAAATTTCAGTAACTTAAATCAAATGCGGAGACGATGGGATTCGCCCGCGACTCGAGTCCTCGCCGTCGCTCGGCCTCGGTCTGGGCACCGGCTCGCGGTCTCGCCTACTGGCTCGACAAACGCTGCGCCGTTCTCATCCCATCTTGCTCTCGACGCAATCCTCAAACACCTTCGGTGTTCTCGGATTTCGTTGCGGAGACGATGGGATTCGAACCCATGAGGGCTTTTAAACCCTACCTCGTTAGCAGTGAGGCGCTTTCGGCCGCTCAGCCACGTCTCCAATTGGCAAAACATACCACATTCTTAGGGGTTTTTCTATTTTTTGCAAAAAGAAAACCCACTGCAAGCAGGGGTTTTCCTGTTGAGTGGGTGCTGCGACGATGATTGCTACTTCCCAATGCCGAGAAGCCAACACTTGAAGCGGGAATCTACCTTGACGAGGAACCAGCCTTTGTTCTGACAGCCCCAGCAAGGTTCAAAATTCCCAGTAACGTGATTAATAACTGCGGGCTTCTTCAAACAGACCGGGCACGGGAAATTGTGTTTCGTGATCATTCCGTCTGAATCAATGCGAATCTCGGCGAGCTTGGTCGGTGGTGGGTCAATCTCCTCGGGTTTGATCGATTGCGGAGACGGTTCTACTGTTTGCATGATTGCTCCAGGTTGATGTTAAGGGGAGAGCTACAAGCGCTCCTGACAACTCATACAAGAGTAACATGCAAATATTTGCTTGTCAAGCAAATATTTGCATAAAACCGCCCCTTATAGAGCGGCAGGAATCTCGGGAATTTTCCCTTCTTTCCAATTATGGTTCTTAACATCTTCGAGGG
>CAYTZJ010000004.1:0-31194 GCA_964442475.1 uncultured Candidatus Saccharibacteria bacterium
GACGATGATTCCATCTCGTTCGGCAAGAATTTTGGCCGGAGCGTCGATTTTTGTGTTGAATCCAAAAACGTATGCTTTTTTGCCAACGTTTGCAGATTTTATGTCGCCTTCGCCAATCGCCCCCACGCCTTCAGAAATAATTTTTGGTTTAATTAAATCAGTACCAATTTTTTTAATTTCAAATCTGATTGCCTCGAGACTGCCAAGCGTGTCGGCTTTGATAATAATAGGTAGTACGGCTTCGTCCGGGTTAACCATTTCAGGTATATTTTTTATTTTTTGTGTTCTGAATGTTTCTGCATATTCAAGAGCTTCACTTTTTGTATTAAAAGTTTTGAATTCTGCGCCGGCAGGAACAAGTTCGCTCCAGCCAATGATAGTTACTGGGGTAGAGAACGTTGCGTCTTTGATTTTTTCCCCAAGATCATTTTCCATTATTCGTACTACGGTATGACTTTCTCCCGCTACTACGAATTGGCCAGACTCGAGAGATCCATCTTTTACAATGAGTGTGGCAGAAACACCCTTACGTGGGTCGAGTTTGCTTTCAATAACTACACCTGTTGCCAGGTTGTCGGGATTACCCTTGAGGTCGAGTACGTCGGTGGTAAGGAAGACGAGTTCAAGGAGTTCAGGAATGCCTTCGCCGGTTTTTGCAGAGACAGGAACGCTTGAAACAGTACCACCGTATCCTTCAACGTAGACTTCATTTTCTGCCAAGGTTAGCTTGGTTCTGTCGACGTTGGCATTTGGTCTGTCGATTTTGTTTATCGCCACAACAAACGGAACGCTTTGTTCTTTAATCCACTTAAGTGCTTCAATGGTCTGTGGTTTTACGCCGTCCTCTGCGGACACAACAAGAATCGCCACATCAGCAACTTTTGCGCCACGAGCTCGAAGAGTTTGAAATGCTTCGTGCCCTGGAGTATCAAGAAATGTGACGCGTCTTTTTTTGCCACCCATTTCTGCAGTAACTTCATATGCTGAGACATGCTGAGTAATGCCTCCAGCTTCTTTGTCTACGATGTTTGTTTTGCGAATATAATCGAGGAGGGTAGATTTGCCATGATCAATATGCCCCATAACCACAACGACTGGTGGACGCTCCGTAACCATTTTCTTTTGTGTATCGGTATTCGACATGACTTTTGGGGCTTTTTTGTTCGAAAAAAGGAGACGTTTTATTTGATTTCATTGTATCTGTTTTGAAATCAAATAGTTGATTCGGGTCTACTTTAACATGTGGTGACATACATCACTCTCGACTTGAAATTTTCTTTTTTGCGCTCTCGATAACCTCTTGTTCCTCGTCAGTTAGTTCGAAGGTAGAAGTATAGCTCTTTACTGCCTTGCTGAAAACACTGACTCGGTCTCTACTGTATAGACCCGACACAACAACACCATCACCCTTTTCATCAAGAAATGAAGTTGAAAAGCTTTGATTTCCACCACCACCTGTGCCCTTGAATGGGTTAAACCGCACCGTTTCGATACTTTGTATACTTCTTTTGAGTCGCATTTCTACTGTTTTTAGATATCGTTCAATTTCAGTTCGAAATGTTTTGAGCTGATTTAATTCGTTTCGAATAATAACCATTCCTTCCTGAATATTTTTTGCATCGGTACCACCAAGAAGTTGTTTTATTTTGTGAGTGTTTATAAAAAGCCAAACGAGATTTAAAATACTTAAAAATCCGACACCAACAAGCGTAAAAAAAATGATTTCAGGAGTAAGAGTAAAAGGCATGATAAGGCGATTATACGGTATAAAACTCTACTTTGCCAAAGTATTGTTGCGTGGTTTCATGCCTTACCGTATGATTTGAGGCAATGGAGGATCTTACTCAGACACAAGTTATTCTATTGTGCCTTTTGGTCAGTTTTGTGACCTCAATTGGTACTGGAATTATTACTTCTTCTCTTTTACAAGAGGCGCCCCAAAATGTTACTCAGACTATTAATCGAGTTGTAGAAAGAACCGTAGAAACAATCGTACCTCAAGAGAGTTCGAAACCAAATGTCATTACTCGAGAAACCACTGTTGTCGTAAAGGAAGAAGATTTAGTTATAGATGCAATCAAAAAAAGTCGTGCAAATCTTGTTTGGATAATTGATGCAGATGCGCCAGCCATCAGTGCTATTAGGGCTATTGGTGTTGTTGTAAGGGCAGATGGAACAATTTTGTCGGATAAGCGTTATATAACAGGAAGAAGCGGGTATTCAGCAAAGTTTTTTGCTGGGGGTGAAGTATATCCGGTTACAACAATTGAGATAAGTCGCACATCAAATGCTGTATATCTTAAACCCGATTTTTCAAAGAGTTCAACTGCATCTACAAAAACGTTTACTCCATCAAGAATTGCCGATCCAAATAACATTCAATTGGGCCAAACAATCATAGCTATGGGAGGTAGAGATAAGGAAGCAGTGTCTATAGGTCGAGCAATAAGTCTTAATACACAGACCGCCGACGGCAAACCATCTACAGCAACCTCTACAGCAGTTGTGGTGGGACTTCAAACAGATACTCCGCTCTTAGATTATACTCCTGGGTCTATTTTGCTTAACTTAAATGGTGATCTTGTGGGTTTTGAATTGTATTCTCAAACAGGTAATGAAAGTTCCTATACTGCTATGAATGTTTTCAAGAACGAGCATCCAGAATTATTCCAGTAGATCTTTCGGTTTCCGCTTTGATGAGGTGCAAAAATTTGTTTGATTTTTTGACAAAAACGTGTTAACATTGTGACACAAAATAAAAATATGCCACCATTTAATCATTTCACTACAAAAGCAAAAGAAGCGATTAGAAAAGCACATGAGCTTGCTATTGAACGTGGTCAAAATCACGTAAACCCAATGCATCTTTTAGCGGCATTGATTCTTCAAGAAGAGAGTATGGTAACATCAATTCTCGAAAAACTTGATGTTGATACCATTTTACTCACCGACTCGATTCTAGAAGCAATTGAAAGTGCGGAAACTGGCGGTACTCTTTCACCTTCGTATCAAATTTATCTAACTCCAGAACTAGCTCAAGCGATCGAAAGTAGCACAAAAATTGCAGGAACACTTCACGATGAGTTTGTTTCAACAGAGCATTTATTCGTTGCCATTCTTGATGGTCAGGGTCAGGCACGAGAACTTTTGGGCAAATTCAAAATTGGAAAGGATAAGGTTTTGAAGGTTGTTGAAGAACTGAAGCATACAAAAACCCCTGATGCAGCTCAATCAAAAAAACCAAAGGCGATTTTGAAATATACTCGCAGTCTTACAAAACTTGCCCATGAAAACAAACTCGATCCAGTTATTGGTCGTGATAATGAGATTTCTCGTATCATTCAGATTCTCTCTCGTCGTAAAAAGAACAATCCAATCCTTATTGGTGAAGCGGGTGTGGGAAAGACGGCTATTGCTGAAGGTTTGGCTATTAAAATGGCAAGCGGTGATGTGCCAGAATCTTTGAAGGGTAAAGAACTCGTCTCACTTGATCTCGGTTTGCTTATTGCCGGCACAAAGTATCGAGGTGAATTTGAAGAGCGACTTAAAAGCATTATCAAAGAAATTGAACGATCCGAAGGCAAAATTATTCTTTTTATCGACGAAATTCACACTATTGTTGGGGCAGGTGCCGCTGAGGGTTCAATCGATGCATCAAACATGCTCAAGCCACCACTTGCTCGTTGTGAACTTCGCGCAATCTGTGCGACGACGCTCAAGGAATATCAAAAATATATTGAAAAAGATCCAGCGCTCACCAGACGGTTAAAACCAGTGTTTGTTAATGAACCATCAAATGAAGATGCAATTGCTATATTGCGAGGTTTGAAGGATAAGTACGAACTTTTTCATGGTGTACGAATCACTGACGATGCAATTCGCGCCGCAGTAACGTTAAGTAGCAGATATATCACAGATCGATTCCTTCCAGACAAGGCAGTTGATCTTATTGATGAAGCTGCTTCATTCCGAAGAATTTCTCTAGAAAATATGCCTCCAATTCTTGAAGAAGCTCATTCAAAAATAATGCGTCTTGAAATTGAAAAGGAGGCACTTTCTAAGGAGGTAAAAACCTCAAAGAATCCAAAAACCAAGAATCGCCTCAAGGAAATCGACAAAGAAGTTGCGGATTTGAAAGAACAGACATCAGAACTTGAACTTAAATGGCAAAATGAAAAAGAAACTGTTTCTGATATTAAAAATATTAAAAAAGAATTAGAAAGTTTGCGTCACGAAGCCGATGCTGCCGAAGCCCGAATTGATCTTACGAAAGTTGCTGAAATTCGTTATGGTCGAATTCCTGAACTCGAAAAAGATCTCGACACAAAGAGTAAAAGACTCAAGAAACTTCAAAGCTCACGCAGTATTTTACGAGAAGAAATTGTCGAAGGTGATATTGCGGAGATTGTGTCTCGCTGGACCGGTATTCCTATGGCACGAATGCTTGAAGCAGAAGCCGAAAAACTTGGACGCATCGAAGATTTCTTGAAGAAACGAATTGTTGGTCAAGATCATGCTGTTCAAATTATCTCTGACACAATTAAGCGTTCACGAGCTGGAATCTCTGACCCAAATCGACCGATTGGTTCATTCCTGTTTATGGGTCCAACGGGTGTGGGAAAAACTGAACTGACCAAGGCTCTTGCGGGCTTTATGTTTGATGACGAAAAAGCATTGATTCGAGTCGACATGTCTGAGTTTATGGAGAAACATGCCGTTTCTAAGCTCATTGGTGCGCCTCCGGGTTATGTTGGTTACGAAGAAGGAGGTTCACTTACTGAACTTGTTCGACATCGTCCATATGCTGTTATTCTTTTTGATGAAATCGAAAAGGCTCACCCCGAAGTCTTTAACATTTTGCTCCAGGTTCTCGATAACGGTCGTCTTACGGATGCTAAGGGTAGAACTGTGAATTTCAAGAACACCGTGATTGTACTTACTTCAAACATTGGCGCTCAGTTTATCGACCGTATGCAAAAAATTGGTTTTGCCAGTGGTACAAATGAGAAGGATACGTACGAAGATACAAAGAATCGACTCTTAGGTGCACTCAAAGATTACTTCAAACCAGAATTCTTGAATCGCCTTGATGACATTATTATCTTTGATGTCCTTAATGAAAATGCAATTGCAAACATTACTCAGATTCAAGTTGATCTTGTAAAAGAACGATTAGCTCAAAAGGAAATTACTCTTGAAGTAACTCCTGCCGCAATCGAATTCTTAGCAAAAGAAGGATATAACCCACAGTACGGTGCACGTCCGCTCCGACGACTCATTCAGAGCAAGATTTTGAACCAAGTTGCTTCACTCATTATTTCAAAAGGCATTGCGAGGGGTGGAATCGTTGTTGTTGATGTCAAAAATAACGAATTTGTATTTGATGTAAAAAAGGGCAGAAAGGGAAGTTTGATTGAGGAATCGTTGCTGCCGACAGAGCCGGTGGTGAAGTAAATATAATAAAAAACTCTGACCCTGCGGTCGGAGTTTTTTATTATTCCAGCCCCCAAACCTTTTTAGGTAATCCAGATTGAGTCATTATTCCCTTAAACGTTCTTGGTTTCAAGGTAAGATTCCCATGTTTAGGTACACAGACTTGTCTCATTTGTTTTTCCTCGTATCCAATATAGTAGAAATGACTACCCTTTGTATGATTCAATCTGAATCCATTTTCTTTGAGAATGGTCACTACATCATTAAAGGTCCAGTTGAATATTCTATTCGGCATTGGGAGTTAGACGTGAAGTTCGCCGTGGTAGCTTATCTCGTACGGTGAAGGGATAGGTTTGGGGGAAGTGACGTTTTTCCACATCTCTTCGTACTCTGCAAGAGTTTTCTGATTAAGTGGTGCCACTCTGTTTCCCTTAATTTTCTTCTGTGATTCAATATAGCCTCGAACTGCTTCGTCTAGATTAAATCTAACAACGTCTGGGTCATCCCCTGATTCGACAATGTTGAATTCAAGACCAACCCCATACCAAGAGTCGCCATCTTTGAACACAATACAACGAATTCTGCCTTTTTTAACAGTGTTTATCATAAGTAGGTTGATTATACGTTTTAAACATCAAATATTCAATAATTTCTTTTAAAGTTGATAATAGGCACTATTTCCAATACAATAACACTCACGCGTAGGTGGCGGAGCGGTCAATCGCAAGAGACTGTAAATCTCTCGCCCATTGGGCTACGCAGGTTCGAATCCTGCCCTACGCACAGTGTTTGTTCTTCACGTTCAAAGGAGGTTTATCGTGATTATGAAGAAAGAAGGAACGGAATATCCAGGCTTTGAACTCTGGCCGGCGGGAGCTATAGAATGCAGGGAAGAACACATTAAGTTCCTGGAGCAAGACGGACAGACCAACTTCTGGATTGGGTTTGGGTGGGGCATGATCGCAGGAATTATTTTGTTGACCCTACTTTTGATCTTGTTTTTTGGATGATTTCATTTCGGATCTAAGCCCTCTTTTTTGGGGCTTTTCTTTTCCATAAAACGTTAATTTTGTTACAGTTATCCAATGCAAAGCTTCGACACGAAAGGTCTTCGAACCTGGATTGAAATTGATAAGGCGGCAATGGCGCATAACTATGCTGTCCTTCGAAAATTGCTCACCCCTGAAACAAAGTTCATGGCAGTAGTGAAGTCGAATGCGTACGGGCATTGTTTGCAAGATTTTTCCCTGGAGATCGAGAAACTTGGCGCAGATTGGATAGGTGTTGATTCTATTGTCGAAGCAACTGCACTTCGAAAGGAGGGAATTAAAGTTCCTATTTTTGTCTTGGGCTATACACTGCCAAGCAGACTCGACGAAGCAGCGGAGCATAACATTACACTTTCTGTTTCGACATTTGAGACTCTCGAAGCTCTTTCAAAATTCAATCAAACTATCTCCATTCATATAAAAGTTGATACCGGCATGCATCGTCAGGGTTTCCAGATTGACCAAATAGTTGAGGTTATTTCAAAACTTCAATCGCTTCCTAAGAATATTTCTGTGACCGGGCTCTTCACACATTTTGCTGCTGCAAAAAACCCCACAAAACAAGAGCAAACGCTTGCTCAAATTGCTCAGTTTGAAATGTGGCGAAAAGCGTTTAAAGAAGCTGGACTCAAGATAATCTCACACGCTGCGGCAAGTGCGGGCGCAATGGTCTATCCTCAGGCACATTACGATATGGTTCGTTTTGGTATTGCAATGTACGGTGTGTGGCCTTCTGCTGAAGTGAAGGGTGTAGAAAAGGGTATGGAACTTAAACCGATTCTTTCCTGGCGAACAATAATCGGCGAGGTAAAAGATGTGAAAAAAGGCGAGGGGGTTGGATATGATTTTACAGCGGTACTTGAAAGAAATTCACGTCTTGCAATTTGCCCGATCGGGTATTGGCACGGTTTACCACGTTCTGTTTCTAATGCTGGGTATGTTCTTGTGAATGGTAAAAAGGCTCCCATCACAGGTCGTGTTTCTATGGATATGCTCATTATTGATGTTACCGATATTCCAGATGTAAAAGTTGGAAGTATCGTGACTATTATTGGCAAAGACGGGGGAGAAGAAGTACTTGCTTACAAAATTGCTGACCCTGAACGAACTTCTGAGTATGAGATTATTACTCGCTTGAATCCACTGATCAAAAGGTTTTTTGTGTAGGTTTTGAGTCGCATTTCTTTTCTCTAAGCAACGCTCTGAAGGGACTCCCGGAGGCCGACGGGCCGAGGGCGAGACGAAATCCCAGCAGGGATTTACGGCGTGCCCTGAAGAGCGTTGCTTACAATAAATCTTGCCTTTTTGGGGCCTTTACGGTATATTTCTTCCACTATGTCACAAGATCACTTGATCAAACTTGCATGTACAAAATGCAAAAATATCAATTATCACACTACGAAAAATCGTAAGTCTGTTGAACGTAAGATTGATCTTAAGAAGTATTGCAAAACCTGCAGAAAGCGAACCCCTCACAAAGAGACGAAGAAATAACAAAAAGCTCGCGATGGCGGGCTTTTTTGTTTCCCTTTTTCTGGTAGGATACTGAGCACGGGTCCATAGTTTCAATGGTAAAACATCGCACTCCAAACGCGCAGTTCCCCGTTCGAGTCGGGGTGGGCCCGCCTTCGGTTCGCCGAAGCGAACCTTCGGCGAGGCAAAGCCCGCTAGAAGGTTTGCGTAGGAAACCTTCGCTCCGCCGTAGTCACGCAAGTGACGAAGGCGAGCTTTGTGTGTTGACGTAGCTACGGCGTGGGAACCCCGCCCATTAGCGCCGCAAAAGAGGTATTGAATAAGGGCTTTTGTTTCGTGTTACTATTTTAACAATATGAAAAATTTACAAAAAGGCTTTGTGGCGCCGCTAGTAATTGCAGTAATCGCTGTGTTGGCTATCGGAGGAGGTATTTATATTTACAAAAATAAGATAAACACGTCTGTAAGTACACAAGAAACATTACAAGCTAGTCAAGAAGAGAGGACTGTTAACTGTGTAAATACAAAATATGGATATGAGCTTCAATATCCAAACGACTGGAAGGTTTGGGCAAGTGAAAGAGCCGAAGAATGGCCTGCCACCTGTGCTGAAAATTTTAGTTCATATATTTTTGCTAAAGATTGGGTTAAAACTCCTACCGTGAATCAAATTGGGTTAAGGGTATATGCAAAGGGGGAGACACGTGTCGGAGAATTTTGGGATGGTGTTAATTCTTTAGACACTTACGTTAGTAAGCTCCCCGCGGTAGTGAAAAGTCAAACTACACTTGATAGCGAAAGAGCTGTGCTGGTTACTTATGACCATGGTGGGGAAGAGCTAATCGTTTATCGCAATGGATCTTTCTATGTTTTTAACATCAATTCGGTTGACAGCACGGTCTTAAACAAGTTTCTTTCCTCATTTAAATTCACGAAGTAGAATTGGGTTTGGCTGAGACAACGGTTCTAGTACGAGACGGTTCGCAAAAAACATATGAAAAAAGTCTTTATCGTTCATCGATGGTCGGGAGAACCAGAAACCGATTGGTATCCATGGGTTAAGGCTGAACTTGAGAAAAAGGGCCATGAAGTAATCGTCCCAGCCATGAAGGGTACTGATGAACCTGATATTGATACGTGGGTTGGTCACTTAGCAAATGTGGTTGGCGAGGTTGATTCAGACACCTATTTTATTGGCCACAGTATTGGCTGCCAAACTATTATGAGATTCTTAGAATCTCAGGAAGAAACTGCTGGTGGGGCGGTGTTTGTTGCTGGGTGGTTCAAGCTTGAAAACCTAGAAGATGAAGAAACAGAGGCGGTTGCAAAACCGTGGATGGAAATTCCAATTGATTTTAAAAGATTAAAGAAAGTTTTACTGAAATCAACCCTAATTATTTCCGACAATGATCCGTATGGTGCTTTTGAATTTAATAAAAAGAGATTTACAGAACTGGGTTCCAAAATTCTAGTGCTTCATAAGGCGGGCCACATTACTGGATATAATGGTTTTTTAAAACTTCAGGAAGCAATCAAGGAAATTAGTGATTTTAATTAAAGAAATTTCTGAACCAACTTTTTAATCTCGTTCCACTCCGTTGGTTCAAACCAATTAATTCTTTTGTCTTTCTTGAACCATGTCATCTGTCTTTTTGCATATTGGTTGATTTCAGTTTCTAGTCGTTCAACCATATCCGTTTTGCTTAACTTCTTTTGCAGAAACAGAGCAATGTTTCTGTATTCCAGCCCAAAGTTTTCGAGTCGTTTCCACGAAACTCCAGAACTGTGAAGCCCTTCAACCTCCTTAATCATTCCTTGTTTGAAACGGGCATGAAGTCTGCGACTTATATTTTTCTTAAGGGTTTCTTGATCCGGGTTAATTCCAATAAATAGGGGGTTGTATAAAGTTTTCTTGGTTACCTTCGGTACTTTTCCTAATGTCTTAGCAATTTCAATAGCGCGCATTAGTCGAACTCGATTGTTTGTATCTATTTTTGAATATCGTCGCGAATCAATTTTTTTGAGTATTTCTGCAAGCTGTTCAGTTGTTTTCTTCTCGAGTATTTTTCGGAGTTTCGGGTTTGGTGGTACATCAGGAAGGGTAACCGAATCAACAAGGGCTTGAATATAAAATCCGGTACCACCGCAAATGATTGGTACATTTCCTCGTTCCACGATTTCATTAATTTTTTCTTGACCTAATTTTTGAAACTGAGCAACGGTAAAAACTTTTTTGGGTGAAGTGACATCGAGGAGGTGGTGGGGAACGCCCTTTATTTCACGCGAGGTAACTTTTCCGCTGCCTACATTCATTCCTTTGTAGACCTGTCGTGAGTCAGCAGAAATAACCTCGCCATTTATTTCTTTAGCGAGACGAATAGCCAAACCACTTTTGCCTGAGGCGGTTGGGCCGAGGATGACGATTATTTTGGGTGTAGTTTTCAACGTGGTGCCGGGAGGGAGAATCGAACTCCCATGGATTGCTCCGCACGATTTTGAGTCGTGTGCGTCTACCAATTCCGCCATCCCGGCATTGCTCCGACGTAGCCTTGGCAAAGTCGAGCGAGGTCTCAACTGTACTAAAAATACGTAACAATTTCTAGTCGACTTTGCCAAAGTCGCAGTGTACTACGGTGTGTTAAAATATTTCCATGTCACATTACTACAACGATTCAATTTTCTGGATTGATGTTCAGAAAATCAAACCAAACCCATTTCAACCCCGAAAGGAGTTTAACCAGGCTGAACTCGAAAGCCTTGCAGATTCTATTAAACAATACGGTGTGCTTCAGGCGCTTGTGGTGACCAGAAAAGAGGTTGAAAAGCCAGACGGCGGACTTGATGTTGAGTACGAACTCATTGCTGGTGAACGTCGTTTGCGTGCATCCAAGCTTGCTGGTTTGCAACAGGTACCAGTGCTCATAAAGGTTGGGGACGAGACTGACCAAATGAAGCTTGAGCTTGCGATCATTGAAAACATTCAGCGTGAAGATTTAAATCCGCTCGATCGCGCCCGAGCATTCGACCGTCTCGCAAGAGAATTTAAATTCAAGCATATAGAAATTGCAAAGAAAGTTGGCAAGAGCCGAGAGTATGTTTCAAACACACTTCGTATTCTTACAATGCCTCAAGAAATTCAGGATGCATTGGGGCAAGGGAAAATTTCTGAAGGACACACTCGACCGATTTTGATGTTGGGCGACAGACCAGAAGAGCAAATGGTTTTGTTCAAAGAAATTATGCTCCGCAAGCTCACTGTCCGTGAAGCAGAAGCAATTTCTCGTAAGATTGCATACGACAAGGTTCGCAAACAAGAATATAAAACTGACCCGGAAACTGCAGAACTCGAAGAAAAAATGGGTTCAGCATTGGGCACACGGGTTTCTATTGAACGAAAGGCGAATGGAGGAAGTGGAAAGGTTGTGATTGATTTCTTTTCGGATGATGATCTCCATACAATTCTAGAGCTTGTAAAGTCTAATAAAAATTCTGGGTATCGAATTATGGTTGATCAAAAAGCTACAACTCAGCTCGAAAATCCTGCATCAGAAATTTCATCCGAAATTTCACACGCTGTTGATGATAGAACTCCAATAGAAAAAGAGAAAGAAGAAAATGAGCTGTATTCGGTGACGAATTTTTCTTTATAAAAGAAAAACCGCCTCCCCTACGGTTTTCCGTGAGTGGCGGTGTTTGATGTGTCCTACTTCTCAGGATCCCCAGGCGTTGTGGTCGACAATTTCTTTGCGAACTGGTCCGAAGTTGTTCGTTCGACCCCTGCCGACCTCTGCCGAGATCTCGGTGCATGTTGTGTTGGTGCACTGTCTGGACAGTCTGTCTCTTACAACCTCGACTCTGTGTTTATTACGTTCGAGTTCGTTAACCTTGTCTTCCAGATCCTCTTTGGACAGACTGGTAAATTTGATTCCTCCAGAATTGCAGTAGTACGTACTACAGAAGTTGCACCAATAAATCCTCACAGATGCCATACCGTCTCCAAAGTAGTTGGGGTGGGTGAATGTACGTCCACTGTTTATTTAACATGTTTTGTTTGGTTCGTCAAATATTTATATTGCTTACAGAAATTACTCAAACAAAGTAAAAAGCTCCTTTCGGAGCCTCTTTTTTTACTTCTTCTCCAACTTATGCGGATTATGATTCGGACACGTTTTGTCTGAACATCGCTCCGGAATAGTTTTTGTTCCTTCCATAATGAGGTGGCCGCAGATACCTGTTTCGCGTACGTAGTTACAAATGTTTCCAGTTGGTTTTGCTTTGATCGCGTTTTTACATTTTGGATAGTTTGAACAGCTATAGAAAAGTCCGAACCGTCCGCGGCGTTCTGTCATTTCTCCACTTTTACATTCTGGGCATTTCACACCAGTTTTGTTTTGGTTATTTTCGCTTTGTTTCACATATTTACATTTAGGATAATTGGCACACGCTATGAACCGACCGAATTTTCCGTCACGTTCGATGAGCTTACCACCGCAGTCGGGACAGAGTTCGCCAGTTTCTTTTGGTCCTTCAAGTTCAGTACCATCAATTTTTCGGGCACCGGTACAGTCGGGGAATTTTGCACAGCTCAAAAATCTTCCAGATTTTGAAAGTTTGATGATCATTGGACCGGCACACACTGGACATTTGAACTTCGCATCAGCCTCGCCGAGGTTGGTGAGTTTGTCTATTTTATCTTTGGACTTTACGTCTTTGAGGAACGGTTTGTAGAAATCTTTGAGGGTTTTTTCATATTCATGTGTGCCGTCGGCAATACCGTCAAGTTTGTCTTCCATTTCTGCAGTGAAGGAATCACTGATGTAGTTCATGAAGTTTTCTTCGAGGAATGAACTTACAACATCACCAACGTCTGTTGGAACAAGAGAACGTTGAACTTTGTCGACGTATCCACGATCTTCGATGGTTTTGATAATCGAAGCGTATGTAGACGGTCGGCCAATACCTCGCTTTTCGAGTTCTTTGATCAAACCCGCTTCTGAGTATCGGTCGGGCGGAGTGGTTTCTTTTCTCTCAGAATCAATGGAAATGAGCTTCAATGGTTCGCCTGCAACAAGCTTGGGCAAAATTGTGTCTTCCTTTTGAGCTTCGGGGTCTGCCATAAGCCAGCCAGGTGAAATAACTCGTGAGCCGTTGGCTTCGAATTCTGGAACAGATTTGTCTTCTACTCCTGCAGTGATTTTTGTCCGAAGCATTTGGGCATCAACCATTTGTGATGCGATTGTCCGTCGCCAAATGAGATTGTAGAGTTTTTTCTGCTCGTCGTTCATGCCCACCACTTCTTTCGCAAGATTCGTTGGACGAATTGCTTCGTGGGCCTCTTGTGCATTTTTGCTTTTAGTTTTGTACTTTCGCACTTCAACCATTTCTTTACCAAATTTCTTTTCGATAACCGATGCAGCTTGAGCAATAGCGACAGCACTTAAATTCAAACTGTCTGTACGCATGTAGGTAATGTGACCAGCTTCGTAGAGACGCTGAGCGGTCTGCATTGTGCGTGAAGGTGCGAAGCCGAGTTGAGACGACGCAGTTTGCTGCAATGTGGATGTAATAAATGGTGGGCGAGGGGAGCGTTTGACCGCGGTTTCTTTAAGATCAAAAATCTTCCAGTCACCAGCTTTCGCTTTCTTTAAAATGTTATCAACGGTCTGCTTGTCTTTTGGTTCTTCGGAACAAGTAAATGTAAGCGGTTCCTTTTTGGGAGTTTCAGTTTGAGCGGTGATAACCCAAAATTCTACAGGTTTGAAAGCGCGGATTTCTCGTTCGCGCTCCATGATGATTCGCAGTGCAGGGGACTGAACACGACCAGCAGAAAGTCCGTAGCGAACCTTTTTCCAAATCAAACCAGAAAGATCGTACCCAACGAGACGGTCGAGCACGCGTCGAGCTTCTTGGGCTTGGCGCAAGTTTTGGTCGATTGCACGTGGGTGTTGAATTGCCTCAGCAACAGCGTCCTTTGTGATTTCATGGAAAACAACTCGTTGTGGTTTTTTCAGGCCAACAGCTTGGGCAATGTGCCAGGCAATTGCTTCACCTTCGCGGTCGGGGTCGGTTGCAAGGAGGACTTCGTCAGCTTTTTTGGAAAGACGAGCAATATCTGCAACGACTTTTTCTTTACCCTTAGAAATTTCGTAATGAGGAATGAAACCACCTTCAATATCGATGGCTTTTTTGTTTGATTTTGGTAAATCGCGAATATGTCCAACCGAAGCGACAACTTCGAAATGTTCTTTTTGTCCGGGAAGGTCTTTGAGGTACTTCGAAATTGTTTTTGCTTTTGCAGGTGACTCAACAATCAATAACTTCATGAGACTAAGTAATACTATAGATAGTTTTTGTTGGCAAATATTCTTTTATGCATCGCCCCTCCGGGCACGCATAAATTTCTACTGAAATTTTGCTCCCTCTCGGCCCGTCGGCCGACCTAGTCCCTCCAGGGCGATGCATGGAGAAGGGGAATGCAATTCAATACAATTGTAATGCACTCAATTCAACGGAAATGTAATACTTTTAATGAAAAAGAAAATAATTTAAGAATAATGCCCCAAAACCCCACCACTTTCATTAATAAATCCCTTCATCTCCAAGAGTGACAGGGCCACGTTCATTTCTTTCACATCACAGTTAACTTTCTTTAAAAGTTCGGTGCGACTCATGGGTTCTGCGAGTGTTTCGTAAATTTTTCTTTCGAATGGTGTGCAGTCTTCCAGCACGCGATTTTTTTGAGAAAAAGAATTTGAATTGATGTGTAGTGCGTCTAATATGTCCCGTGATGAAACAATCGGTGTAGCACCATTTTTGATAAGCATATGTGGTCCATCTGATTGGTTTGAAAAAATTGAACCCGGAACAGCAAAGACGTCGCGGTTATAGTCGAGTGCCAATCGTGCAGTAATGAGTGTTCCAGATTTAATACTCGCTTCTATTACAAGAGTGGCGTGTGAAAGGCCCGCCATAATTCTGTTGCGTTCTGGGAAATTGTATTGATGCGGATTGTGTTTCTCATTTTTTTGTTCTGAAATAAGTGCTCCACCCGCGGCAATAATTTCTTTTGCTAAGTTTACATGTGACCGCGGATACACCGCAGACCAATCCAAACCCGAACCAAGAACGGCGATAGTTTTGAGGCCGGCATCAAGTGCTGCCTCATGAGCAATACTGTCTATTCCAAGTGCCAGTCCAGAAACAATTACTATCTCTGTTCCTTTTAAACCAGCAATAAGTTCTTTGCAAACGTGAGTGCCATAGTGTGTTGCTTTGCGTGATCCCACAACACACAGAAAAGTATGATTTTCGCTCGGAAGTGAACCGCGAATAAAAAGCTGATTTGGAGGATCAGTAATTTCACGTAGAAGTGACGGAAGGTTTTCTCTCTGGATTTCTGAAATAGCCTTTTGTGTTGTATCTTGTATACTAATTTCACAATGTTAGACATAAAATTCATAAGAGAAAATCAAGAACTTATTAAAAAGGCCGCAGAAAAGAAACGACTCACATTTGACGTGGAAAGACTCATTTCTATCGATGATAAACGTCGAGAACTTCTAGCTTCTATTGAAACAAAGCGGAGTGAACAAAATGTAGCGAGTGAAAAGATTGCAAAGGCCAATCCAGATGAACGTACTGAGCTTATTAATAGTATGAAAGATCTTAAGGGGTCTCTTGAACGTGAAGAAGAACTGTTTAAGGAAGTTATGCATGAATGGCAACTTCTCATGGTTGCAGTACCCAATGTTCCCGACATGTCTGTGCCGGATGGAGCGAGCGATAAGGACAACATGGAAGTTCGAACCTGGGGAGAAAAACCAAAGTTTTCTTTTGAACCCAAAAGTCATATCGATATTCTCCAAAATCTCAATATGGTTGATTTTGATCGTGGTACGAAAGTTGCAGGTTTTCGTGGTTATATTTTGAAGGGTGATGCTGTGCTCCTTCAAATGGCTATTTGGCAGTTTGCGCTCAGCGAACTTTCAAAAAAAGGTTTTGTTCCAATGTCCGTTCCTTCGATGATTAAAAAAAGTCCGTTTATTGGTACTGGATATTTACCGCAAAGTGAAGAGGATTTATATAAAACCCAAGATGGTGATTATCTTTCTGGCACCGCAGAAGTTGCAACCATGGGGTACTACATGGATGAAACAATTGATGCAAAAGATTTTCCGATAAAATTTGTTTCTTTCTCTCCATGCTTTAGACGTGAAGCAGGAAGTCATGGTAAGGATACCAAAGGTCTCATTCGTGTTCATGAATTTTATAAGGTCGAACAGGTAGTGTTGTGTGAAGCAGACCATGCCAAATCAGTTGAGCTCCATGAACAAATCACCGCTAATTCTGAAGAACTTCTTCAAAAGCTTGGTTTAACCTATCGCGTAGTTACTAATTGTGGAGGAGATCTCGGTCTTGGGCAGGTAAAAAAATATGATATTGAGGCATGGGTACCATCAGAGAATACATACAGAGAAACTCATTCTGCATCGTATTTTCATGATTTCCAAACTCGAAGACTTAATATCCGATATCGGGATGGTGATAAACTAAAGTTTGCGCATTCATTAAATAATACCGGAATCGCAACTCCTCGAATCCTCGTACCATTGCTTGAACAATTACAACAGGAAGATGGATCAATTATTATTCCCGAAGTTCTTCGTCCATACATGAACGGTAAAACAAAACTCTCAAAAGCAAACTAATCACAATGAGCGTTCGTTCTTCATCATTTAGATCTAAACGGCAACGGAATAAGAGGTTAAAACACGCATTCTATAAATACGGAGGCATTGGTTTGGGAATTCTTTCAATATTTTTTAGTTTTGTGTTTATTACCCGTGCTGATTTTCTGAAAGTAAAAAATGTTGATGTTACGGGCAATGAGATTGTGAATAAGGCGTCAATTCAAGAAATTGCAGAGCAGGAGCTTGGTGCAAAAAGATTTTGGTTTTTTCCAAAAAATAACTTTCTTCTTTTTCCTAGAAAACTAATAGAAAATAAAATTCGAAATCAATTTACAACAGTTGCAGATGTTTCTGTTTCGTTTGAAGGAATAAGTAAACTTCTTGTTAATGTTGTTGAATACAAACCGACGTATCTTTGGTGTGATTCCTCGGAATCCAAGAAATGTTATTTCATGGATAACCATGGTTATATTTTTACGCAATCAGCTGGTTTTTCTTCCGGAGTTTTGTTCACCTATTATGGCAACATAGATGCAACTGATCCAATTGGTAAAACGTATCTGCCAGAAGACAAATTTAAGGAACTTAATGCCTTTGTGGATAGTCTTAAGCTTTTGAAGATGACTCCAATTGGACTCAATTCATTGAGTACCGATGATTATGAAATCCTTCTTTCTGGTGGGGGTAAGGTTATTTTCTCTAGTCGTGAACCATTCCTCACTACATTTGAAAATCTCGAAACAGTGGTAACTGAGCAAAATAAAATTCATTCGGATTTTTTGGCAAACCTAGATTATGTTGATGTTCGATTTACAAGTAAGGTTTTTGTAAAAATGAAATAAGTTGTTTGGGTGCGTTATAATGTTTGTATGCAACTTGCCCTTTTAATTCCAGAGTATTTGGTCTGGCATTACTCAAAAGCCATTAAGCTTATAGTCAATATTGTTTCTAATTTTTTATGGTTTGTGTACCATTTTTTCTCTGTTTCTGTGCTCTCAAGTACGATTTTTTCACCACTTCACGGTGTCGGTAAGGATTTTGAGTTGGTGTCTCGTTTTTTGGGTTTGGTGATTAAGACAGCATCACTTTTTTCAGCATATTTGATTATGGGCATGGTGCTATGTGTTGGACTGTGCCTGATTATCGTATGGATAATGCTCCCAGTAGTTGTGTTGATGCTTATCGTGTATGGTTTTCAGCTTTTATTCAAATGAAATTTTCAGAATTAAAAAAAGAAGAGGGGAAAATTAGTGGTCTTTTGGCGCTCGATACATTGCGTCTCACTGGTTCAGGTTCGATACTCAAGAAATTTTTGTTATTGGGTTTGCCTTTGCTTATGGTAGTACTGCTTTCGTACGAATGGATATCTTTTTTCCCAATCAACGCACTATATGGGTTGATGTTTTTAAATGTGGCTGCATTGCTTGTTGTTTTTATGATCGATTGTTTTTATCATTCACATTATTTCGCAGGAATTCATACTGCATTGCCCGAATGGGGAGTTGATTCATATGGTTCGGTATTACCATATGAAATCCATGAGATAATTTCTCGTACATCATCCCCTGACTTCACGGCTGGTTTTCTTGGTTCAAAGGCTGGCAAGGACATAATGATGCGGCTTAACATTTCTCCCGAAATTGTTGAAATATACATCAAGGGAGATAGACGTTGGATTTATTCAGATTCTGTTTCGTTTTCAAAACCAGTTGATCTTGTTTCTTATGCTTCGGCTGTTTTTGATGCAGATGTGTCTTTTGCACAACTGCTTTCAGAACACGGTGTCGGGCGAAATGACTTTATTGGAGTAACTGAATGGGTAACTGATATTTACGAAAGACGAAAGGAAATGCTTCGTTGGTGGGGCAGAGATTCTTTGGGTAGAATCCGGGGCATTGGCAAAGATTGGACTCGAAATCAGTCGGACATGATGGAGAATTTGGGTTATTTTGCGGAACCAAAAAATGAAGAGTCAGTATATAAAAAAGAGATTAACATTGTTGAAAAGTCTCTTTCGCGTCAGACAGGTAAAAAGATTCTTCTTGTTGCTGATGAATATCGAAAGCTCGAAGCGATACTTGCCGGTTTGGCTGAAAGAATTAGTGATGGTTCGGTATTACCACCAATTCAGCACAAAAGACTTTTTGTGTTGGATACCGTACGGCTTGATGACAGGGCACAAGCTGAAGGGAGATTTGTAACTTTTTTGACAGAACTTTTTGCTGAGGTTGTTTTGGCTGAAGATATAATTCTTGTGATTAAAAATTTTCCATTTTTAGTTTTTACTGCAAAAAAAAGAGGAATTAAACTTAGCGATGTTTTGAAACCATATTTATCTTCGGGTCGTATTGATGTTATTGCCCTTTCAACTACGAATGCTTTTGGAGAGTTTGTTAAACCAGACAAAGAACTTTCAGTTCATTTTGATAATATTCATTTTGAAACTCAAGAAAGAAAAATAATTCTTCGAGCCTTGCAACAGAAAGCTTATCTTGCAGAACAACGTGGAAAAATTTTCTTTACGTATCAATCACTTGTCACACTTGCAGATATTGCCATCAAGTCGCACGGTGAACATCTTGCAGAATATAGAGCCTTAGGACTTTTTATAGAAATCATTCCAAAGATTATAAAAAAAGGAGTTAAAACTGTAACCGTTTCCGATATTGTCGCACTTGCACATTAGTTGCTCTGTTGTTGTCTTTCGTTACAATATCCAGGTGAAAGAATCTTTTTGGAATAAACTTAAAAAACCAATTCTTGTATTGGCACCGATGGCCGACGTCACCGACCCTGCGTTTCGACGTGTCATTGCAAAGTATGGCAAGCCAGACGTTTTGTGGACCGAATTCGTTTCTGCAGATGGACTTTTTCTTGGTGGCAAGGATGCACTCATTAAAGATCTAGCATTTACTGATGCAGAGCGTCCGATTGTTGCTCAGTTTTTTACTTCAAAACCTGAAATGATGGAAAAGGCCGCCCAGCTAGCCTTAGAGCTTGGTTTTGATGGTGTTGATATTAATATGGGTTGTCCAGACAAAACTATTGAAAAACAAGGTGCGGGCGCGGCGATGATGAAAAATCCGAAGCTTGCCCGTGAAGTGATTCGAGCAGCAAAGAGAGGAGCGGGCAATCTTCCTGTTTCGGTGAAAACTCGACTCGGTTTTAATAAAGTAGAACTTGAAACATGGTTACCAGAAATTTTAGCCGAAGAACCTGCGGTCATAACTATTCATGCCAGAACTCGAAAAGAAATGTCTAAAGTTCCAGCTCGGTGGGAGCATGTAAAAAGAGCGGTGGACATTCGTAATGAACTCAAATCAAACACTCTTATTTTTGGTAATGGGGATGTGATGAATATTGAAGACGCAAGAGTGAAAGCCACAGAAACTGGTGCAGACGGCATCATGCTGGGGCGAGCTATTTTTGGTAATCCATGGCTTTTCTCCGAAAGAGATCAAAAAACAATCACAATTCAAGAAAGGCTTACAGTACTCGTAGAACTCTCAGAACTTTTTGATGAATTGCTTGGTGGTGTGAAAAATTTCGCCATTATGAAGAAGCATTTTAAGGCATTTGTGCATGGTTGGGATGGGGCAAAGGAATTAAGGATCAGGCTTATGGATGCAGTAGATTCAACTGATGTTAAAAAAATTATTGATGAATATCTAATTCAAAAACCCAATAAATAAGCCATATTTTTAATTTTTCTTAAATTAAAACAAAATTAAGTATATATTAGTTGACAGGATTTTAAGGTGTGCTATACTGCTTTCGTCAGGTACAACGTGTGCCCGACAAGTTCTTTCCCATAGAACAGGAGGTTTCTCTCATGAAGAATCTGATTCGTGACGGCCCCGTCTGTGTCAACCACAAGTCCATTGCTTTCTGGCACACTCTCAGCACGATCAGCAACGCCGGCGCCGGCGCCAACGTCTAGGGCAACATCGCCCTGGCCCTGGTGGTACTGACCATTTCGAAAAATGGTTGGTATAGGTCAGCTACAGCTGCTCAAGGAGGAATCCTGTGAATAAGGGCAGTATCTGAGGGGACGACCCCCAGTTGGTAACCCCAACCTTCCTGTGTGTCGGGTGAATTAGGTAGCCCAATACATGCGAAGCTTCGGTTTTTGCCTGCTAGCTCAAACCGATGACCCTGCAGTCTGTTTGATGCAGTTGCCCGCATTGAAATTGTTTGCTCGCTGGCGAATTGCAACGCCAACCCCCCGTCCGATGGAAATCGGCGGGGGGATTTTATTTATATAAAAATCTGTACTCGTGTGTCTGTATTCAACCATTTCTTTTTTATTGAAGTGTGTTATTCTAAAAAAAGACAGATTTGTTCATGTACGGCCTTTGGGTTGCGAGAGAGCAACCACAGCACGACGGGCCCCACTAGCTACAGCTGGTGGGGCCTTTTTTATGTTGATTAAAAAATATTGAGTGTGATATATTTGTTTGATAATAGTTGTGCGCTGATGCCACGACTACAAAGTTCTTTAACCTAAGGAAAGGAGGTAGAGGTGGTCTACATACTGTATCCAGCATGTAAGACTCGTGGTCCGCCCGAGGCTCATCCACCGTTCGCACTGGTTCCCGCGGCACATTCACAGGTTGAATGACCGCGCGATTTCAAATCAAGAGTCACGTTTCCTCGTTCTCGTTTTTCATCGTCTGAACACAACACCCGCTGTCACGGCAGCGGGTGTTTTTCTTTTGTTTTGAACACTTTGATATACTGTTCGAATGAAAGAAAAAGATTCCCACATTGCACTCTATCGCAAATATCGTCCGCACACATTCAAGGATGTTATCGGTCAGGATCATGTGGTGAAGGTTCTCGAGAACTCAATTAAGCTCGGCAATATTTCTCATGCGTATCTCTTTGCTGGAACACGAGGTACGGGTAAGACTTCTGTTGCTAGAATTTTTGCTACAGAGATTGGAACAAGTCCGCAGGATTTGTATGAAATGGACGCTGCATCAAACCGTGGTATCGATGACATCCGCGAAATTCGTGAAGGAGTAAACACGTTGCCGTTTGAATCAAAGTACAAGGTCTATATTATCGACGAAGTGCACATGCTTACGAAAGAAGCGTTCAATGCACTTCTTAAGACGCTCGAAGAACCTCCAGCTCACGCCGTTTTCATCCTGGCTACGACTGAAATAGAAAAATTGCCTGAGACTGTGGTTTCTCGTTGTCAGACATTTACATTCAAGAAGCCAAATCAAGTAATGCTCCGTGAAGCAACACTTTCTACTGCAAAGAAAGAAGGTTTTATACTCGAGCCAGCAGCGGGTGATTTGATCGCGATCCTTGGCGATGGATCATTTCGGGATACGCATGGAATCTTGCAGAAAGTTATCTCTGCGTCAAAAGATAAAAAAGTTTCCCGAGAAGAGGTTGAAATTGTCACTGGCGCACCAAAGAATTCAATTGTGAATGCATTTATTGATGCAATCGCGGAAGGAAAAGCTGAAAAGGGAATTGCAGCGCTTCATGCAGCAGCAGAAAACAATATCGATATGGTAATTTTTTCAAAACTTGTGCTTGAGAAACTTCGATTTGTTCTCCTGATTGCACATGCGCCAGACATGGCAATATCAATTCAGGAACGAGTATCTGCAGAAGATTTTGAGTATTTGAATGCTCTTGCTAAGGCAAAGAATAAGAATCTTTCTTTCGAAACACTTCTCGAGCTCCTACGGGCAAGTCAGCTCGTCGGGCGGGCATTCATTCCTCAATTACCGCTTGAGTTGGCGCTTATGAAGATTGCCAAGCCGATTGAATAATGTTTACTAACGCGGTAAAGTGTGTCAGTTCGTAATTATTGCCGGATCGTCTAAAGGTAGGACAAGAGACTTTGGATCTCTTTATCTTGGTTCGATTCCAAGTCCGGCAGCTAGTGATGGCCGATACGGCCGTAGGCCGTGTGAGGCCAGCACTTTCTGGGTCAGGGCGAGAACAGCGGAGCGCCCGAAGCGAGTGCAACGAGCGCAGGCCGGCCGCAGCAGCGGACGGAAGCGAGCCGGTGCCCAGACCGAGGCCGAGCGACGGCGAGGGCTCGAGTCGCGGGCGAGTCCCTGATCGGCAGCAGCAGTCAACATAGTATCGAGGAGTGACCAGAGAGTCTAATGCTGTCTGAAAATAAGTTCTCGAAAATGAGATAGCTTTGTGAAATAATGTGCTTGTTTCCACATGCCAATAAAAAAGCAGAAAAAACCAGAAGTTCCCGTACAACACTTCGCTTACGTACTCAATTTTGATTTTGTTCATTGTGTTTTTGCTAACTAATAGAAAAGATCGAGAAACATTTCAGACTTCCCAATGGGAAATCTAAGATCTTTCTCGGTCTCTGTATTTTGGTTTTACCAAAAGGCTACCGAACGGCTCAGAAATCTTTTGTATTCGATTCCAGTCCGTGTAGTGGTCCAGCTACCACCGACATGTATTTAGTTTTACTGCCTTTGCTGGATACCCAGATTATATATCTGGTCAAATATTGCGCAAAGTATTTCTGTTGATGTATTTCCACGATTCTCCATAATATGGCCATGAATTTTTCTACAACCACTATTGCTAATGAATTACCTAAGCAGATTGCACTTTTGTTTCTGCAGAAATTTGAAGAAGCACAAAAACAGATGGCGCATATTATGTGGAACCTTGCGATCGATACTCTCACTCGTCATTGGTTATTGATCGGTGGGTTATTTGTTTTAGCGCTTGTATTTTTCTTTCTCCTGGCGCTTATCGGAGAGTGGGGATCTTTATATAGTCTGACTTATTGGACACTTTGTGTGGTTGTTGTTTTTGTTGTTGGTCTAATTTGGGGACCAGAAGTTTTCGTAAGTGACATCTATCATCTTTTGTATCTCGCTGCGATTTGGCCTATTTGTTATTGGGTAACGGGTTGGATATGGAATAGATTTAATTTTCGAAATACTAGATAAACCATCGTGGTCATCTTAACTTCACTTATTTTTTAAACAAGGCTATAGTGGAGGTAATCGAAATCATTATGAACAAAAAACAACAAATTATAGTGATACACGGCGGTACCACCTTTGGTAGTGCAGAGGTGTATTTGAAGTCGTTAAACTCTTCTGTCGTCGATTTGGACAAACTTCGATATCGAAAAGATTGGAAAGACACATTACAGGAGACATTGGGATCAACGTTTGATGTATTTCAACCACGGATGCCGAATAGTAACAATGCTCAGTATTCCGAATGGAAAATTGTGTTTGAAAAAATTCTTGACCAAGTTGATGATAACGTTATCGTCGTTGGTCACTCTTTGGGGGCGTTGTTTATCGTTAAATACTTATCTGAAAATAACCCAACAAGAAAAATACGATCACTTTTTCTGATTGCGTCACCCCTTGATGATGAGACCGATGAATCCCTTGGGTCCTTTGTTGTTGACTCAGATAAGGTTAAAAATATTCATAAAAGGACAGAGAAGATTTATTTTTATTTCAGCAAAGATGATCCGGTCGTTGCTTTTTCCGAAGCGGAAAAATATATGAAAAAATTCCCAGATGCTATTTTTCGGATACTCGACGGAAGGGGACATTTCAAGCAAGAAAATATTCCAGAATTAGTGCTCGATTTACAGAGCTTACTTTAAGTGTTGAAATAATTATCTGTCTGGGTTACTATTTTGTGAGTCGTTCATTAACACTTGAGAAAGGAGGTCTGCATGAACAGGGCTAGACGTCTAGTCGTTGGTGATACAGTGGCGCTGGTGAACCCTGTTGGAATGCCTCCTGAGCGTTTCAGGAGATTCATTTCGCACATGGGGCGATATTTAAGAGAGGAGGGTTTTATTGTCAGGGAATGCTTGGCGCCAGAGCAGGCGGATGCCAAGGAGCTCGCTCAAAGATTTACAGACACGTGGCTTGATCCTGATGTCAAAGCAGTCTTTCCCATTTGTGGTGGAGATCGGATCTTTGAGGTCATGGAACACCTTGATCCGGCCGTGCTGGCTCCAAAGTCGTTGATTTTTTGTGGCTCAAGCACCATGTCTGCGCTCTCGCTCTGGTTGCACCAGAGGGCTGGAATTGTTACCTTCTTTGGTCCACATTTACCCTTTATTCATACCTATGCACCCCAAAGAGAGAATGAGTTCAGTGTTCAGAGTTTTTGGGACATGGTGATGTGGAAGAAGGGCAAGGCGAACAAGATTTCATCGGTCCATGAAAAGCATCACTTCTTCTCTGTAAGGGATGAATCTAAGGGGAAAATCAGGATTTCCAACATTTACCATGAGCCTGATCGCATAGTTGACGAGCGAAGACGGGATGCAAAATTCCACTCGTTCGTTAACGATTCGGTGAGTGGTACTACTTTCTGTATTACCATCGGTGCTTTTCTTGAATTGAGCCGACGAGGCTGGCTGTCTTCATCGCGGGGATCCATTATTTTTACAGAGACGATGGATTGGACGCTTGACCAGGTCAGAGTTGCCTTTCAGGAACTTGCAAAAGCGGATGCATTGAATGGAGCAAGGGCATTGTTCCTGACGACTTTAACGGAGAGAACTGACAGAAAGGAGTGTCTGTATCCCGAGTTAAGGGACCAGAAGAAAATCCGTGAGCTTTGCGAATTTCTACGGGGTCTGTTGGGCCTCCCAATTTTCTACGGTTTTCCACTGGGTCATGGAGCATATAAACTCACCATGCCCCAAGGTGTGGCGTGTGTTGTTGATCCAGTTGATGGGTCGGTAAGTCTGTTCGAACCCCCCGTCCAATGAAAAACCCCGAGCATTTCTGCTCGGGGTTATTTTTATACTCACTCGAACTCCTTAAGAATGCGCGTGTGATCTTTGTTGCCCAGGCCGTACTCGCTTCCAAAAATGGCAGCACATTTTTCTCTTAGTGCTCGATCGTCAGCAATCTGACGACCTGTCTTGCGAAGCAGGCATCGAGTTGAGTCCTTGTATTCCAAGGTCTTCGCGTACACCAGATTCCTCAAAAGAATAGCGACTTGTTTGTCTTCTGTGAGATCCTCAAACTTTCGAAGATCAAGTTCGTGGGCGAGAAGATTGCGGATCTGCTGAATCACGGTGACGTAGACGCGATTCGCACTAACCACATTTCCGCTCTCGATTTGGGTCAACAGCTCACGAATCTGGACGTCATCGATGCTTTGGTTGAGAACTCGGCATCCAAATGAGACGTCTGTAGTGGCAACCTCATCTTCAAAACCAGCTTCGGTGAGTAGTTTGGTCACCGGCACACCATTGAGATGCTCAAAAAGAGTTTCTGCTGCCTGCGTTGTCGCGCAAGTTCCCAAAATAAACACCTCCTCTCCTGCTGGAAGAAAATGAGATTCATGGAACAGGTGCGGTTGCTGTTCCACGAATTGGTAGAAGACCGAACCGATTACTCGGTTGTATGTGTCCACGAGAACTTCTGCTTTTGCTCGACCATTTCTTGCAACGTACACTCCGAGGTTGTCGATATCGCCCGTGACACCAAAAAGAGTGGTGTGCGGGTTTGATTGGTGGTGGTGTAATACCGCCACAATCTTCTTGCTCCAAATACGGATACTCATAAACCACTCCTTTCGTACGGGATTGTTTCCGAATATTTAATACCATGTATGTAAATGCAAGTCAATTGTTTTGAATGAGTGAATACTGTCTCATTTGTCTTATTTTTTCCAAACGAGCTATATTAATAGGCGACCCAGACGGGTCAGTTTGCTATACTTAAAACCTCTAAATAAACCCTTGGTCTGCCCCACATCAGGTGGTTCTAGACCGGAGAACACAGCCAACCTGTACTAGCATGATTATTAGAAAATTAAATACTCAAGTGTTTTTGACATAAAAATATATTTGTGTTAATCTAAAAAAAAGTTTTCGTTTCTGAATCACTAATAAAACACCAAATGAAGGAGCGCTAATGGCGAATAATATGCATTCGTCGGCACGTCTGACGAACACTCACACGACAATGATCGGTCCGGCAGAGGTTGTAGTCAGAGAAGGGGCATTGAAAGACCCATGCACTACTCGAGTCACCCTTGGTCTGATAAAAAGGACAAAACGTAATGCGGGCGGGGCTTTCTGGGTGAAGTTTCGCGACATTAATGGTGGAATCCTAATGCATGTTAGAGGAAACATGTATGTACAACAAATTCGAGTTTACACAAACAACATTCAAAAAACTCGAACCAACCTTGCTCGATTTGTGAGATCGAAGGGAATGTCTATTTCTTTCGGCGAATCGAAGCGTGACAGTCACGATGATTAATTTTGCCGCCCAGAGCACTGGGCGGTTTTTTTGTATCATTGCAAATATTTTCATAAAAAAACTATTGAGAGTGTTGCTTTGTGATAATTCATTCTAGATTTTCATGAATATGCATTCGATAGATCTTAAATCCGATATAATCTCTGTATGCAAAAGACACTTCCTTTCGGTGTGCGCGATATACCAACAAGGAATTATTGAAGAAATAATGCGTATCTTTTTTAGAAAATTTAGGTTAATAAAACGAGTACGGCGAGTCAAAAGACGCACAAAACGAACACAAACAGGTCGGAGGGATTATTTAAAATATAAATCTACTACACGTGCGCTTGTGCTTTCCAGACTCGAATATTTTAACCAGTTCTACAACTTCAAATACAATTCGGTTCGGATTAAGAATCAGAAAACTCGTTGGGGATCTTGTTCAAAAAAGGGAAATTTAAATTTCAGCTATAAATTGGCCCTACTTTCACCATGGCAAGCAGATTACATTATTGTTCATGAACTTTGCCATCTTGGGGAATTTAATCATTCGCGAAAGTTTTGGGCTTTGGTTGCGCAAACTATTCCGGATTATAAAAAAATCAGACAAGAACTGAAGCGGGTTAATTTGCGAAAGGCTGGGTCTGTCAGAAATCCAGGATCAGAATCTATAGATATAAGTTAACTGCTATTTTATGTTTGGATGCTACTATAATAAGCACATCCCAAATTCGAGACATGCCAAAGCAAAATATTTTTAAACTAGTTATTTCTATCGCAATACCACTTTTGGCTGGTTTTGTTGGCTCAATTTTCACATTTTCTTCAATAGCGAATTGGTACGTGTATTTGAATAAACCAACACTCACGCCACCATCGTGGATATTTAGTCCTGTTTGGACAACTCTTTTTGTTTTGATGGGAATTGGTTTGTTTCTTGTGTGGAAAAACGGTTGGGAAAAACGGCAAGTAAGAATCGCAATGTTAGCGTTTGGTATTCAGCTTGTTTTAAACACGCTGTGGTCAATTCTTTTTTTCGGGGCAGAAAATCCATGCTTAGCGTTTATTGATATCGTGCTTTTATGGGTCGCAATTTTAGTCACGATCGGGCTTTTTTCCAAAATATCAAAAACCGCAGCACTGTTACTTGTGCCATATGTTTTTTGGGTTAGTTTTGCCGCATATTTAAACTATGGAATCTGGATTCTCAACTAACATTGTAGATTTTATTGGATTATTTCTTTTTCTTGCAGGATTTGTCATTGGCCTGGGTGCGGTAACGGTCATTGATCTTCATGGTTTTCTTGGTAGGAAATCTGCATATTGGACCGAGGCAACAACTCGAACTCATAAAGTAACCAAACCCCTGATTTGGCTTGGAATATTTCTTGCAACTGTTGGTGGGGTGTTGTTTTATCGAACAGAAAGTTTTTCCGGTGTACCGCTTGCTCACATAATAATTGCTTCGATTCTTGTGCTAAATGGTTTTTTTCTTTCCTTCAAGGTTAGTCCGTTTTTATTGAAACGAGAAAAGGAGGGTCGCTCAGGTGAACTTCTTCCGGAGTCATGGCAAAGAAAAATTGTACTAAGCTTTATTGTTTCAGATATTGGGTGGTGGTCTGCTCTGCTTTTGTTGACGTATCGTCTTATTTCTAAATAGGTTATTTTCGAAAATTCAATAATGCTTTTACTGGCTCAATTTTGATATTGCTTTGCATTACAAAGAATGTTGAAAACCTAAAAACACCCCAAAAACCACCCAAACTTGCTCTTTAGTCAACAGTGTTTTCGACTGAATTTACACCCATATACCTGTGGTAAAATGTTGTCATGAAAAAATTAATCATTGCGGTAGTAATTATCATTATTTTGGTTGGCGCTGGTTTTTTCTTCTTTACTCAAAAATCCAAACCTGCACCCGTAGATAATAGTCCTGTAACAACAACCCCGACTACTACTCCGCAGGTTCCTGCAAACAAAGATCAAGAAAGTATTGGTAAGTCTGTTGAAGGACGCGACATTACTGCATATCATTTTGGTACTGGCAGTAAAGAACTTCTCTTTGTAGGTGGTATTCATGGTGGATATGAGTGGAATACAACTCTTGTTGCTCATGAATTAATCGATTATTTGAAGGCAAACCCTTCAGTCGTTCCTAATAATTTGAAGGTCACTGTTATTCCAGTGCTTAATCCAGATGGTCTTTTCAAAACTGTTGGAACAGCAGATAGATTCACTGTTGCGGATGTTCCAAAGGGAACAGATGCAACTGTTCCGGGTCGTTTCAATGCTAATAATGTAGACCTTAATCGAAACTTCGAATGTGATTGGAAAGCTCAAGGTACATGGCAAAATAAAACCGTAAGTGGAGGTACTGCTGCATTTTCAGAACCAGAAAGTATGGCAATAAAGAATTATGTTGAATCTAACGACCCTGCCGCAGTTGTTGTATGGTACAGCTCAGCGGGTGGTGTATTTGCTTCAAGTTGTCACAATGGAGTTCTTCCAGAGACAAACACTCTTACACAGACATTTGCAAAGGCAGCAGGTTACTCAGCTCATCAGACATTCAATTTCTACGAGATAACAGGTGATATGGTTAACTGGCTTGCAAAGAACAATATTCCAGCTATCAGTGTTCTTCTTACAAATCATACAGATACAGAATGGAATAAAAACAAAGCTGGTATTGAAGCGTTATTTAAATTATATGGAGCAGGGGATGCTATGAGTAAACCTGGTGATGCAATGATGAAAAGTGACGCCGGTGATGCAATGAAGCCAAAAGAAGTTACTCAATAATGCATATTACAAAAAGCAAACTAGTTATAGCGGTCCTTTTGATTTTTGCCGCTGTCGGTTTGCTTTTTTATTTTCTCTATTCTAAAAAAGTTCCACCACAACCAATTCCTGTTGAAGTTACGGCTCCTAAAAAAGAAATAATTGGAAAATCTGTTGATGGTAGAAATATCGAAGCGTATATATATGGCAATGGTGATACACACCTCGTTTTTGTAGGAGGTATTCACGGAGGGTATGAATGGAATAGTGTCGTTTTGGCGTATCAAATGATCGATTACTTCGATGCCAACCCTAAAATCATTCCAGAAAATACTTCGGTTACCATTATTCCAGTACTTAATCCTGATGGTGTATTTAAAATTGTTGGCAAAGAGGGTAGATTCGTTCCCGCAGACATAACTCAAACTAGAGAACAGTCAGCACTTGGGCGATTTAATGCTCATGGTGTTGATCTCAATCGAAACTTTGATTGTAAGTGGCAACCAGAAAGTACGTGGCAAAGCAAAATTGTAAGTGCTGGTACTGCACCATTTTCCGAACCAGAAGCGATAGCTTTTCGTGATTTTGTTTTCAAAACAAAACCACATGTTGTTGTTTTTTGGCATAGCAAAGCCGGTGCTGTCTACGCATCACAGTGCGGGTCTGGTATTCCAACTACCACTCGTGATGTTATGAATGTATATGCAAAAGCTGGTAATTATCCAGCAGTCGATATATTTGATGCTTATGCAGTTACTGGTGCGGCAGAAGATTGGCTTGCGTCTCTCAATATTCCAGCAATTACCGTTGAACTCAAAACACATGATCAAACCGAGTTTGATGCAAATTTGACCGCCGTAAAGGCTCTCATCGAAACATACAAATAGGTTCTCGAATCACAGATTATTTATAATCATGTGATGTTTTTTAATTTAAAAAAGAGTAAAATTTACACCTATGATTGAAATTAGGAATGTTACTAAAAAATTTGGTGATTTTACGGCGGTCGACAACATGTCGCTTAAGGTGCATAAGGGTGAAGTCTTTGCGTTTCTTGGCCCCAACGGTGCTGGTAAAAGCACAACGATTAAAATGCTCACAACAATTCTTCGTCCAACAAGCGGTGAAGTTTTTCTTAACGGACACGATGTCAAAGAAAATCCCGGACAAACTCGTCAGTCGTTTGGGATTGTGTTCCAAGACCCAAGTCTTGATAATGAACTTACTGCATACGAAAACATGCAATTCCATGCGATTTTGTACGGCATCAAAAAAGATGTGTATAAGGTAAGAATTGAAAAACTTTTAAAGGTGGTTGAGCTTTGGGACAGAAAAGATAGTTTTGTGAAGAATTTTTCGGGTGGTATGAAGCGTCGGCTCGAAATCGCCCGAGGTTTACTCCACACTCCAACTGTTTTGTTTCTCGATGAACCAACAATTGGCCTTGATCCTCAAACTCGTCATCATATTTGGACATACATTCAAAATCTCCATGAACAAGAGCAGGTAACTATGTTG
>CAYTZJ010000005.1:0-27730 GCA_964442475.1 uncultured Candidatus Saccharibacteria bacterium
CCTATACTGTTGTCACTATGAAAGTAATTTTTAAGAAAGATTTTGCAAAAATTGGAAAAAAGTTTCAGATTAAGAATGTAGCTGATGGTTATGCAATCAATTTTCTTATTCCAAATGGATATGCGATCATGGCTACACCTCAAGCCGAAAAAGAAGTGATGCATTTACAACAGGCTCTTGCTACAGAAAAGAAGGTGCAAGACGTATTACTTGAAAAAAATCTCAAGACGCTATCAGAGAATGCTATCAAAATCACTGCAAAAGTTAATGAAAAAGGTCATTTGTTTTCCTCAATTCACAAAGAACAAATCGTTGAAGAAATTCAAAAACAAAATCATATTGAAATTCCAGTAAGTTTTATTCATCTTGATAAACCAATCAAAGAAGCTGGAGAACATGCCATTAAGGTTGGAACAGGAGAGAAACAAGCAACTCTTATTCTCAAGGTGGTTGCCGTTTAACGACACGAAGTTAATATAAAACAAAACACGTTTCGTTTGGGTTAATGCACACCCAGAGAAACGTGTTTTGCGTAAGAAAGACTGTTAAGAAACGTGAATTATTTTCTTATTTTTTGAAGAATTGTCGAAATGGGTTCGTCGACCTGAGGTAATAGTTACTGTACCAGCCTTGAGTGCGTAGAGAGTATGATCGGTGCCCATGCCGATATTTCTACCGGGGATAATATCTGTGCCTCGCTGACGTACCAAAATTGCGCCCGCTTCTGCGCGTTCGCCTGTATTTACCTTAATACCAAGGTATTTTGGATTTGAATCTCTACCGTTTTTTGTTGAGCCACCGGCCTTTTTTGTTGCCATAGTCCTTTTTTGTTATAATTTAGCTCAATGAGTATACCCAAATCACTCAAAAAGATCAATATCATTGTACTTATTGCAGTTTGTGTCGTTTTGGGAACCATGTTTATGATTGGTAGCTTTAAATTGGGTGGAATTTCAAGGGCAAAAAAGGCTGTAAGGGTCATTTCACCTAGTTTAGACTTTTCGGCTCAAAATAAGGCAAAAATTGACCAAATTGGGCTTGTTTCTGGGTCAATTGAGGCAAAAATTGGGCTTGTTGTAGCCTCTAAAAGTGGGTCAAAATACCATTTACCTGATTGCCCTGGTGTCAAAACGATTTTACCGGCCAATAAGATTACTTTCAGTTCTCCTCAGGAAGCCGAAAGAGCAGGCTATACTCCAGCAGCTAATTGCCCAGGACTTAAAACACGATGATTGTCGTTGATGTAGAAACAACAGGAACCAATCCAATCAAAAATTCTTTGGTAAGTATTGGAGCTGTTGATTTTGATAATCCAACCGAACAGTTTTATCAAGAATGTCGAATCTGGGACGGTGCCCACGTTGAAACAGAGGCGTTGGCCGTGAATGGATTTACCGAAGAGCAAATTACAGACCCCAAAAAGCCAACTGAGGCTGAAATTATTAAAAATTTTCTTGCTTGGATTGAATTAAGACCTAATCAGCTTGTGGTGGCACAGAATCCAATGTTTGATCTCGGATTTTTGCAGGCCGCTACATATCGAGCGAGTCAAGATTATAGATTAGCTCATCGGTCTATTGATATTCATACTTTGGCGTTTATGCATATGGTAAAGAGGGGGATTGAACCACCAATTAAGAACAAAAAAAGCGATATTAACTCTGACGGAATTATGAAATATGTCGGTATTCCAGCAGAACCGAAGCCACACATTGCACTTAACGGAGCACTGTGGGAAGCGGAGGCATTATCGAGATTATTGTATGGGAAGAATTTGTTGTCGAAATTTAAAGAGCATCCGTTACCCTTTTAGCTGTCTTTTCTGTTATATTTCCTATTGCATGAAAAACAAAAACAAATCAGTTTCGATTGTCATTCCATGTCTGGATCAGGTTAAGGCTTTTGCTTCCCATTCACCCGAACTCGCGCAGATTTCTGACGATTTGAACGTGATCGACTCTACGTTTCAACACATTCTTAAGAGTGCATCTCATGTAAAAGTGATTCTTGTTGTTGGACCACGTAAGGCTGACATTGCAGAATATGTCAGTAAGAAATATGCAAAGAAGGTTGATCTCAAGATTATTTCTCAAAAATCTGACGTTACAGATACTTTGAAGGCAATAAAATCTGCTGAATCCGTATTGGAGGAGAGGAATGTTGTGCTTTTACCGCAGCTGATCATTGATTCAGAAGAAAAGTCTTTAATCGATCAAATGTGTGAGATGCTCGATGATCAATCATTTGTTCTGGCGTACAAAGCAGAGAAATCTGTTACTCGAATTCGATTGTATGACGCGGTTCAGGTTCAAGATAACAAGGTTATGAAATTTAAATCGAAACCAAGTGACTCTAAAAACTTTAATGGAGTTTCAGTTTGTTTCGGTTTTCATAAATCAGTTTTAGGCAAACTCTTAACCTCAACTCTTGCAGAAAAAACATCAGCTGTGCAGATTAAAAATTTTTATGACATCAGTTCTTGGACTCAGTACAATGCATATCTTTTGAAAAGGTATTTGGAAAAATCAGGAATCGACTCAGAGTTGCTCAATCACTAATGAATAAGAAAACAATCGTTATAGACATTGATGGGTGTCTCAACATGTATCCGATTCCTCTTCAAATGTGGGCAGAAGTCGTGTTAAGCCTAGACAGTAAATCATCCAAAGAGGCAATCAAAAGAGAAAATGATTTTGATTATGTGAAGGAAACGTACAGACATAGCGCGCTCCTCAAGTATTTTTTGCCATGCAATGGTGTGTGCAGTACTGTATCGAGTTTTAAGGAAGCCGGGTACCGAATTGTTCTTTTGTCAGCACGCAATCCAAGTAAAAATCCTAAAATATTAGAGATTACTGAAACATGGCTCAAGAAATACAACATTCCTTTTGATTCCGTTGTGTTTACAAAGGATAAGGCTGCATATATTAAAGAGTATGAAAGCGAAATTCTTTTAGCGGTTGAAGATGAACCACAGATTCTCGAGGTTTTTAATAATTTAGAAACAGAAATTGTTTTGTTTAAAAATGATTTAAATAGTCACTTCGAACGTCCACATTTCCACATGGTATATTCATGGGAAGAAATTGCGAGTTTATTTAAAAAACTAACCACGACATAATGAAGCTACGAGTATTGTATCTTTACGCTGGGGCAAGACGAAAAATTTACGAGGAATACAAAAGTGGTAAAACACCCGGGATTGATCTTGTCGGCCTTAACCACATGGCTGAAAACGGAATCGATGCGACTTTTTTAGAAAACAGACTTACAGAATTTTTCCGGAGAATTTCCTTTAACCTCACTCAGTTGCCAGTTTTCTTGCATCTTCACAAATACGATGTAATTTTTGCTGGTTCAGGAATTTTTACATTGTTTCTCATGAAGTATGTTCTTCGTCTCAAGCGACCGAAATGGGTTATTTACAACACGTATCTCACGAATCTTCTCAAAAGAAATAAGAAAGAATTGAAAGCCTGGGTAATTAGGAAGGCAGTTTTCTCTGCTGATGCGATTATTTCACCATCTTGGTCACAATGTGAAGTTCTTAAGAATGAAGGACTACCAGCCGAAAAGAATTACGATGTGCCGTACGGAATTAATTATGAATTTTTCAATAAAGCAGGAGCTGGGTCAGCAGAATCGACTGAGCGTTACATCCTAAGTTCTGGTCGCGATATTGGCCGAGATTATCAAACACTCATTAAGGCAGTTGATGGGTTACCGGTTAAGCTTCTTGTTGCTACGTTGCCGAGAAACTTGAGCGATATTACTGAAATGCCTGCAAACGTAGAGGTTGCCCATTTCAATCAAGAAAAAATGACTGCTCTCATAAAGAACGCGGCTTTTGTTGCTATTCCAACTATTGGCGAAGAACACCTTGTAGGTTCAGATTGCTCGGGTCAGTACGCGCTTTTGCGTTCGATGACATGTGGCAAGGCGGTTATTACTTCAGAACGTAGCACTCTCAAGGAATATTTTACTTCCGGCGTACACGGCCTTACTGTTAAACCTCAAAATGTCGAGGCACTCAGGGAAGCGATCATGACTCTGTGGAATGACCCGGAGAAAGCGAATGCAATGGGTAAGGCAGCTCAAGAGAAAATTAAGAAAGAATTAACCATTGAAATTTTTTCTGCAAAAATTGCTCAGATTTTCAAAGAAGTTGCAGCGCGATAGATATGAACAAGAAAATTCTCATCATCATAAACAATCTTGGCATCGGCGGGGCTGAAAGGCTTGTTGTTGATGAGATTCATGAACTTATTCGAGTTGGAGCTGATGTAACCCTCATTACTCTTGCTCCAGAGTCATCGAAAAGTTTTGTCTTTGAGCTGCAGCTTCCTGCTGAAAAGAGAATTCTTGTTCGTTGTTCAAGTCTTTTTAATATTTTTTCATTATTTAAACTCGCACGAACTATTCAGGCTACAAATCCAGACCTTGTTATTACTCAGCTTTGGTTTGCAAACACGGTTGGTAAAATTGCAGCAAAAATTGCAGGAGTGCCGACGGTTATTTCATTTGAACAAAATGTGTATGACTCGATCAAAACCTGGAAAATGTTTTTCGCGGACCGAGTTTTGCAGCACATGACAACGAAAATCATTGCTGTTTCAGATGTGGTTAAAGAATCACTCATTCGACACGGTATCAGAGGAGAAAAAATTGATGTGTTGTATAACAGCATTGATACATCCAAGTTTGAAAAGGAAAAGGATCCAATGTACTTCCAAAAAGAATTTGGTCTGCCAGAAAATTCCTTTGTTTTTATTTTTGTTGGTAGATTGATTCATCAAAAAGCGATTGATGTTCTTATTGATGCATTTAAGAAGGTTGGCGATTCATATTTGGTTATCGCTGGGCAAGGGAAAGAGCATGATTTTCTCAAAGAAAAGGTGCGTGAGTTGGATTTGAGGTCTCAAATTGTTTTTGCTGGAGTGAGAAATGATATTTCTGAACTCCTGCTCGCATCTGATTGTTTTGTTTTGCCATCACGATACGAAGGTTTGCCACTCGTACTGACAGAAGCATGTGCGGCAGGTAAACCAATTATTGTCAGTGACTTTGAAGCTGCAAAAGAGGTAATTGATAATGAGCACAACGGACTTATTGTTCCGCGCGAAGACAGCGAAGCTCTGGCGGCTGCAATGAATCGTATTCTCCAAGATGAGGCACTCAGAACAAAACTTTCAGCCGCTGCTAAAAAAACTTCAGAGAAATTTTCAATTTCTAATCACGTGCGTGCTATACTGCGATACGCTAATTTAGCAGTCTAAATCGAGTTACATGATCGTCTCCATCGATTGGAAAGAGTATCTCCATACAATACGAAAAAGAGAAATCGACATCGTTTTTTCGTGTCTACCAAAAACTCATTTCAAATCTGGACTTGAGGTCGGAGCAGGGGATGGTTTCCAGACTACGCTCATTGTCCCTCATGTTGAGAATCTTATTTCTTCAGATCTTAATTTTAAAAGAATTAGTGATTCTCTAAAGCTCCCCGGAGTTACGTATGAAGTAGTTGATGCTGATGCAATAGAGGGGAAGTACGCACCAGCAAATTTCGATTTCATCTTTTCTTCAAATGTTCTTGAGCACGTACGTGATCCACGAAAGTTCCTTGAGGTAACCCAACCCATGCTTTCGGATGATGGTTATGCCGTACACATTATTCCAAGCCGGCATATCAAGATTTCTTATCTCCTTCTTTTTTACCCAAAACTTGCACTCCTTATACTCGATCGGGCTATTGGGAAGCTCATGGGTAAGCCAATTTTCCGTGGTGCCAAAATTGATCTTGAAAATAATATTAACGCCGAGAAAAAGTCTGAGACCACAGCATCACGGCTAAAAAGGATTTTTATCCCGACTCCACACGGAAATTTCCCAGGACATGCAAGTGAGTTCGTTGCGTACGGCAGGATGCAGTGGGCGCAAATGTTCGTCGAGGCAGGATACTCGATAGTATCTGTTACGTCTGGCCCGGCATTTTCTGGATACGGTTTCGGTCTCGACCTTATGCGTTCTGTCTTGGAATCATTTGGTGCAACATCCGAGCACATTTTTATTCTCAAAAAAGCCTCACCGTTTGAATTGACAGCATGGAAGTATACAAATGCCTTTCTTCCACGAGGTAGTTTTTATGAAAGGCAGAAATTCGTTGGCGATTGGATTAAAAAAGAAAAAAGCGCCAAGGCTTTTATTGGTGAGTTTGTGAAAGATGTCGGTGACCCGAATGGCAAGAATGTTCTCGATGTTGGGTTTGGTAATGGAATTATGCTTTTGGAATTCGCTCGTGCTGGTGCAAATCCATATGGTCTTGAAACAGAGGGTGCACTTCTTGCCATGGCAGAGAATCGTTTTGCTGCAGAAAATAAACCAGTTGAACTAAAGATTTATGACGGAAAAACATTTCCTTTTGCAGACAATGTATTCGACTATGCATATTCAACGAGTGTTCTTGAGCATATGTCATACCCTGGTGAGGTAATCGTAGAGATTGCTCGGACCTTGGTACCAGGTGGGAAATTTTATCTTTCATTTCCTAATAGATATGCTCCCAAAGAGAGTCACTCGGGTTTGTGGTTCATCAGTTGGATGCCACGACCACTCGCGCAATTTTTCTTAAAGATTTTTAAGTCGAGTCCTCTTGAAGACTGGAATCTTCATTTCATCAGCTTTTTCCGGCTCAAAAAGTGGGCGAACAGGGCGGGATTACGAATTGTGTATAATGCTCAAGGTAGTACGGGATTCAGGCGTTTGGTTAAAAAAAATCTCGCAACATGCGGGATTCATTACGGAATTTTACTCAAAACAATCATTCTTGTCCTCGAGAAACCGAAGCAATAACTTATTTCTAAACATTGAATATTTATGAAAGAACGTCTTGAAGTAATTCAAAAAATTTTTAACAAAATCAAAGGTAAAACCTACGTTGAAGTCGGGGTGCGCTTCGGTTGTGTGTTCTTGAGAATGAATGCTTCACGAAAAATCGGCATTGATCCCCAATTTCAGATTCCACTTTTGAAGAAACTAGCTTTTTTTAAGGGTTTTTTTCGTAATGAATATTTTGAGAAAACAAGTGATGACTTTTTCGTTCAGGACGCAAAAGAATTCGAAAAGGGGAAAATTGACGTTGCGTTTATTGATGGTTGGCATACTTATGACCAATCTTTAAAAGATTTTAAGAATTGTTTGAATCATCTTAGTGATAAAGGGGTGATTATTCTCCATGATTGCAATCCAACGACACCAGAAATGGCAAGCGAAAAATCTGCATGGGAAGTATGGAAGACTATTGTATACATCCGTTCTAACTATAAAGACCTCAACGCATTTGTACTCGACCGCGACTACGGCATGGGAATCACCTTAAAAGGCCCGCAAGAAAATATGTTGAGCTACACTCCAGAGGAGATCAAAAATATGACATATGCTGACCTTGAAAAGAATCGAAAGAATCTCCTTAATCTCAAGAGTTCTGATTATTTTGATGAATTTCTGAAAACACTGTAATGAAAGGTGGTGCTTATATTAAAACAGTAGAGGGAATTCCATTTTTCTCAGAGGACCGATACTGGGGGAAATCCCCGAAAGAAGATTTGGAAAAGGCACTCACAGCACTTGAACAAAAAGGCTGGGAAGTTTTTAAATCTGAGTATCAGAACAAATTTGATGTAACGTTTGAAGAAAATCGGGCAGACTGGCGTTTTGTAATTCCCATGACAAGGGATTTTACGGTTCTTGATGCCGGGGCGGGTATGGGGCGAATTAGTATTCCGTTGTCGCGCGTGGTTGGAAAGGTTGTCGCGCTCGACCAGTCATTTTTGCGAGCGAAATTTCTAAAGCTTCGAGCAGAGAAGGAGGGTATTAAAAATATTGAAGTGTGTGTAGGTGATCTGTTCGACGCTCAGTTTCCTGATGCAAGCTTTGATGTGATTGTTATGAACGGACTTTTGGAATGGATTGGTGCAACGGATCGTTTTGATAATCCTCGTGAAGCACAACTTGAAAGTTTACGATTATGCAAAAAACTTCTTAAAAAGGGTGGCTATTTATATATTGGAATTGAAAATCGTTTTGCTGCTTCATATCTGCGGGGTATCGACCATAGTGGTATGCGTTTCACAGGTTACATGCCACGATTTATTGCCAATGCATACACGCGCGTAAGAAAGGGAAGAAAGTATGACACGTATACGTACACAAAGCGCGGGTACGAAAAGTTGCTCAGGGAAGCCGGGTTAATGAGTTCTACATTTTATTTGCCGTATCCAGGCTACAACAATCCTCGAATGATGATTCCGCACGATGACCTTAACGTTCTTGCATACACCGTCCGCTCCCTTATGCCTGCCACGGGAGTAAAAAGAAAGGTTGCCCAGATTCTCGCACGGTGGCCGTTTACATTACGTCTTTATCGGTATGTGTTTTTTAGCTATGGTATAGTCGTACAAAACAATGGATAACCTATTAAATATTGTTAAGGGAAATATTAAGAACAAGACTGCTGTGTTGGAATTGGGTTGTGGTAACGGTGAATTGATAAATGCAATTGCCGAGTCTATTCCGCATTTAAAAAGGGTGGTGGCAGTGGATTATTTTCATCGACCAGAAAAGTTGCATAGTAAGGTAGAGTTTGTACAGCATGATTTAGATAGTCTCAATATTCAGGGCGGATTTGATCTTGTGATTATGAACCAAGTGTTTGAGCATATGAAAAATCCTCTTGGACTTATGCTTGAGATCAAGAAAATTTTGAACCCTTTCGGTAGAGTACTTATCGTTGTGCCAAATAGATATGGATTTAATAACGAAGCGAGAGTTTACATGCCTGAGCATGGAAAGCATTATTTCTTATGGGACAAGGAGAATCTTGAGTACAGCTTGAATAGGATTGGTTTCCTTTGCCGGTTCTATAACTTGTATACCGCCGCAAGTCACAACATTTTTCTTAAATATATTCCTACACTCCTTCGACTTCAGAATCCAAACCTTACGTGTGTTGCAACGCTTGATGAAGAACCAAAAAAGTAATCTCGCAGTGCGTACGTACAAACATGATTACTTTAATTGAAAAAGTTATTACTGATAAACTGGCCTACGCGCTGCCTGGTGGTGTTGCATTAACATATCTCAAGCTTTGTACTCTGACATCTGGTAAGACGCTTAACGATAAGGTTATTTTTCTCGTATTTAAAAAAGGTGAGGTTAATCCGTTTTTGTGTGTAAAAACAGTACGAAACTACGGAGCCAGAGACGTTATTGTTCAAAATTACAAAAACCTAGAAACACTCCATGCTCTTGTGAAAGGGAGCAAATTTGAGCATATGTTTTCTACACCTCTTTATTTCCATGATGACGGTGAATTCATTTTCAGTATAGAGAGTGCCAGTGTTGGGCTTAAAATAATTCCCAATGAAGAAAACTTTAAGAAAGTATTAAGTCAACATATTGCACTCCAGAAGCATCTTGCTGAAAAGAATTCAGAAGTGCACGATGTGGTGTCTGATGTAAAGAAATCTATTTCTGAACTTGAGTTAGAACCGATTGATGAAACCAGCCTGTTTACTTACATTGACGCGCTTCAGTTAGACATAAAACTTCCTAGAATTATTCAGCATGGAGACATGACGTTTGATAATATGCTTTGGTTGTCAAACCGATTATGTGTTATTGATTATGACTTTGTTGGTGTTACTGACTTACCTGGGTTTGATCTTTTTGGCTTTTGTAAAAGGTTTTATAAGAATGGCTCCATACTGGTTGTTTGTGGTAGACATTTGAAAGATTACTTTACTTCACTGAATATTACCCTGAAGGATTCCGATATTCACGGACTTTGTTTTCTGTATCATGCAATTGAGTATTTAAAGAGAAAACCAAGTGGTGTTGGAAATCTTACGGCAAAGAAAATCATTGCAGATTTTGAAGCGTCTTAGATCATGAAAGGCTTTTATTTTCACAACACAGATATTAGAAATGCCCGAGCTCACATGAGTCAGATTTTGAATACGGTGGCTCATATGCAAAACGATATGCACGTAGAACTTGTTTTACCACGGTATGCAGGGGAGATTAATCTTGATGAGGTGAAAGATAATTCAAATGTAGATACGATGCCACCTGTCGTTTTCCTTAATAATTTTGGTGTCAAAAAACCTGGTGCAGTTGCATTCGTTTTATTCAATATTCCCGCGGCGTGGTTTTTAATTTTAAAAAGAATAAAGGGGGAAGTAGATTTTATATATGTGCGAGCAAATCTTTTTTTACCACTCGTTTTGGTGTCTTTTCTGCTTCGAGTGCCGGTTATATATGAATCACATCGCAAACCAATGACCTCGAGTGAAATGACTCGGGACAAAATTCTTTGCAGGCTTGTTACAGGTATTGTTGTGATAAGCGAATATTTGAAGTTGCATTATTCGCAATACGGAAAAGAAATATTGGTTTCGCATGATGCTGTTTCTCTAAAGAGCTTTGGTGACTCACTAGGTAAAGAGAAGGCTAGAAATTTACTCGGACTACCACAGGAGAAAAGAATTGTTATGTACTCTGGTACCGTAAGTAACCTAAAAGGCATTCCGTATGTCGTGAGTGCTGCGAAAGCCTTACCAGATATTGATTTTTTACTTGTTGGAATTATTGCCCCTGAATTTAAAAATGCGGATCTGCCCGCAAACATGAAGCTTTTAGGAAGGAAGGATCAAAAAGAAATCCCAACACTACTACAAGCTGCTGATGTTCTTTTGCTCCCACACCCAAAAGGGGAATACTCTCAATCTCCGATGAAATTGTTTGAGTACATGGCATCGGGTGTTCCAATTGTGGCGTCGAAGCTGCCTTCATTGTGCGAAGTCCTCAATGATTCAAATGCGATTTTGGTAGAACCAGAAAACTCAGATTCTCTCGTGGTGGGTATTGAAAAAATATTTGCTGATAAGTCTTTGAGACAAACCCTGGCAACCCAAGCGCGGGTTGATGTTAATGGATATACCTGGGAGAAGAGGGGAGAAGCGATTGTGGGGTTTGTTCAAGAACTAATTAAGATAACGAACTTGTGGTGCAGAAGTTGCTAAAAGGAATATACTGATGAAAAGGGTGAGGTTGCCACTCATATATTTATAAGTAAAATTAGTCTGTAAATGCAAAATACCAAAAAAATTGTTGTTACTGGAGCAGCGGGATTTATTGGTTCAAATCTTGTTGCTGAGCTAAACAGGCTAGGATACACGAATATTTACGCTGTCGATAATCTTAACCATGACAGAAAGGAGCAACATTTGAAGAATCTTAAGTTTGAAAGGTATTTTGATAAAAAAGAATTTATTTCCACTCTGCCAACACTTGATGGAATCGAACTTTTTATTCATCTTGGGGCGTGTACTGATACTACTGTCTTTGACGAAGCGTATTTCAAAGAGAATAACGTTGAATACTCTAAGCACATATTTGGGTATTGCGTGAAGCACAACGCGCGAATGATTTATGCTTCGTCAGCTGCGACATATGGCGCTCGTGAAAGTGATTTCGATGATAATAGTCGTGACCTTAAACCACTCAATCCCTACGGTCTTTCTAAGTACTCGTTTGATGAGTTTGTTTTAGATAATACTCAGAAACCTACACAGTGGGTGGGGCTTAAATTTTTTAATGTCTACGGGCCGAATGAAGATCATAAGGGAAAAATGGCGTCGATGATCGCCCAAGGTTTCCAAAAGATAAAACAAACAGGAAAAATGGGACTTTTCAAGTCATACAAAGAGGGTTACACCGACGGCGGTCAAAAAAGAGATTTTATTTATGTGAAGGACATTGTTGACGTTATTATGTTTTTTGTTGAGAATCCGAGTAAGAGTGGAATTTTTAATGTTGGCACAGGAAAGGCGAGAACGTTCTATGATCTTGGGACTTCGATTTTTGCAGCGTTGGGTATTGCTCCAGTTATTGAATTTGTAGAAATGCCAGAGAACATCAGGGATAAGTATCAGTACTTTACACAGGCCGATACGAAGAAACTTCGCACGGCTGGATATACAAAGGAATTTACAGAGTTAGAGGATGGCATCAGAGAGTACGTACAAAAGTACCTAAACGTTGCCTAATATGTTTACACGCGAACGAATAAATCGTTTTCTCCTTCTTTTGGTGGTTGGTCTAAAAAGGGTGACCGGGGGTAGTGCGGACAAGAAGTCGGCGGAGTTTAATACAATTATTGTTGTTCCGACTGGTAAGTTGGGGGATATCGTGTGTTGTACTCCCGTTCTCGCAGCAATTCGTAAGTTCAATCCAAAAGCAAAAATTATTGTTGCTGGTCCGGTTAAACTGAGACAGGCAATTCTGGCTGACAGCGGCTTGGTAGATGAATATTTGAATCTTGATGGGAAGGGTTCAATCAGTCGTATCAAGGCAGTCAGGGCAGATGCAGCCTTGGTAACAGGGCCGAGTTATCATGTACTTGCGCTGCTTTACATTGCTGGCGTGCCACTCGTGGTTGGGCCACATGTCGAGGGAGGATTTTCACCATCGGTAACGCGACCATATAGAGTACTTGAAAAAAGCATTGTGACATACCCATATCGGTTTGGTATGTATGCTCCTCGTGAGAGACTCGGTTGTCTTGTTCCAATTGGCATCAAAACTGAAGAAACAAAAAAGATTCTCGGTTTTTCTCAATCAGCCAAAGAGAGTATCGATCGTTTTTTTAATGAAAACAATGTTAGTCCAAAACATGATTTTATGGTTGCAATTTCACCCTCTGCTGGAAATAAAATAAAAGAATGGCCAGAAGAAAAATTTGCTCAGGTTGCGGATTATCTGTATTCAAAATACAAGGCAACCATTTTTGTTATTGGTGGTCCAACAGATGTGAATCAGGTCTCGTTGGTTGTTTCAAAAGCAAAATGGGGTTCTAACTTCATTTCTGTTACAAAATTTAATATTGATGAACTTAAGGCGTTTATGTCACGGGTTAAGCTTTTTATTTCCGTAGACACTGGCCCTATTTACATTGCAGAGGCGTTTGATGTGTCGACGGTAGACATTACGGGGCCAATAGATGAACGTGAGCAGCCTCCAATAGGTCCGAAGAATATTGTGGTTGTTCCACCTAGCCCACGGAAGCCGGAGCTGTTTGTCTTGAATGCGAGAGCTTATAATTACAATGAAGCAATGAGACAAAATAGTTCAATCACGGTGCAGATGGTCACGGATGCAATCGATAGTCTTGTGCCAAAAATACAACATGATTCAAGAGAATAACTGTATTGCGTGTGGAGCTCTGGGTGTTGGAGACACGTGGAACGATCTTTCGGTACTCGTGTGTCCTAACTGCTCCCTTGCATGGCGAACAAGTTTCGATTTGCCCAAAGATTATTATCAAACAGTTGCGGTTGATGATTCTGCTGGTAAAAAAGTAAAACGAGAAAGAAATACAAAAGACCAAATTAGTATGATCCGACAATACCTTCCAAAGTCTCGGGTGTGGGATCTGGGAGCGGGGGATGGAACATTTCTTTTAACACTCAAAAATCTGGGTTATGAGGATTGCGTTGGGGTTGAGCCAGGAGAAAATGGGCTTAAGGTTGCACGTGAAAGAGATATAGCAATTGTGAAGGGTATGATCGAAGATCTCCCCGTTTTAACTAAAGGGAAAAAGGTTTTGGCGGTTACCATGTTTCATCTCATTGAGCATCTCTCAAATCCTAAAGAATCTTTGGCTACTATACGAAGTGTTTTAGTGAAGGATGGGGTGCTTGTCATAGAAACACCTAATGCAACAGCGCCGATTCAGTCTGTAACAAACCATTGCAATCATCTTGTGTACCCAGAACATCTGTATTATTGGACCGAACAATCTCTCCAAACAATACTAGAACAATCAGGTTTCGACATTCTTGATATTAAGCGGCGATCCTTTGATTGGCAGAACGCCCCTATTAAAAATTCACTCATGCGTTTGGGTTTGCTGAAGACTGGAGCAATATCTAGTGCTAAGGTTGGTGGCCATGAAAGTGACTCTCGGTCTGGCGGGGTGTCGTTTTCACTAACAATTGTTCCCAGGAAAATTATTCGATCTGTGTTGGCGCACTTGGTTCACATTCTGCGACGTGATGATTATGTTATGGTTATAGCGAAAGCAAAATAAAATGGATACTGGCGGCCAATTTAATTTTTTGAGTTTTTTCAGGTTTATTCAACGTAATAAGTTTGGCCGTCTTTTTTTTGATAAAAAATTTGTTCGCTACACCTGGATTAGCATCTTTATCTCTGTCCTTAACATTTTCCTCATTTGGTTTTTCATTGATATCCTGCATATTCCTACAATTATTTCGACAACTGTGGTTATCGGAACAACCTTTTTGACTCGATATTTTCTCTTTGATCGGTTCAAGGTTTTATGACATAGTAAGTGGCAATGATTTCTGTAGTAATACCGATTTTTAATGAAAAAGAGAGCTTGGTGCCACTGCATGCTGAGCTTGTAAAATCCCTTGGAAAGGTTGGACTTCCTTTTGAAATTATCTTTGTAGATGATGGTTCAACTGACGGTTCAGCGGTAGTTCTCCGATCCCTTACACCTGCAAGGGCTATAATCTTTAGTCGAAATTTCGGTAAATCTCAGGCGCTCCAGGCAGGTTTCAGGGCAGCAAAAGGTGACTATATTTTTACTATGGATGGAGACCTTCAGGATGATCCAAACGAGATCCCGAAGTTCCTTGAAAAAATGAAAATAGAGAATGTTGATCTTGTCTGTGGCTGGAAGGAAAAAAGAATTGATAGTTTTGCTAAAAAGACAGTTTCTAAAATCGCGAACGGTGTAACCCGAATGCTTACAGGTACTTCAGTTCATGATATGAATTGTGGCTACAAGCTCTACAGTAAGGATGTTGCGAAATCTCTTAGTTTGTATGGTGATATGCATAGATATATTCCGGCGATTGTCAGCGGAATGGGATTCAAAATTTCAGAAGTCCTTGTGCACCATCGGGATCGCAAATTCGGTGTTTCAAAGTATGGTAATTTCCGAAGACTATTTAAAAGTGTTTTTGATTTCATGACACTACTCCTTATTCGACGTTTTATCGACCGTCCAATGCACTTTTTTGGTATCATTGGAACAGTTTTCTCTTTTATTGGTTTTGTGATTCTGGCTTACTTAACGTGGATTAAAATTTTTGACGATGCGATTATTGGTAATCGACCACTGCTACTTCTGGGTGTCCTTATCGTTATTATTGGTATCCAGCTTTTTTCTTCTGGTTTTCTTGGAGAACTTTTGATTCGTCAGAATACGGGGCGAGTGATTTATAATATTCGTGAGGAAATCGACCACACATAATGGAATTATTGGATGTTGTAAAAACACGAAAAAGTGTACGTAGTTTTCTGGATAAACCCGTACCACGAGAACTCATTGAAAAAATAATTGAGGTTGGAACTTTTGCACCCACAAATTGTAATCAGCAATTGTGGAATTTTACTGTGGTTGAGGACGCGTCGACAAAAGTGAGATTAATTAAAGAAGCAGCTTCTAGTACGCTTATTCGCCGGGCACCAGTTCTCATCGTGGTTTCGTATGATGGTTGGAATTACAAAGAGGCACTACAAGGGGCATCACTGGCGGTTGGTCACATGCTTCTTGCCGCAACGGAGTTTGGTTTGGGGTCTTTGCCAATGAATAGTTATGGGGGTGACAATGGGGTAAAGAGAATTCTCGGTATCCCAGAAAGTCAAACAATTTGTTGTTTTATTTTGTTGGGTTTCCCCGATGAAGGGGCACAAACCGCACCCATTGTTCCACGTCGAGATTTTAGGGAGGTAATTCACTGGGGCAACTTTGGTTCAAAGAAGCAGATTCCTTTTTCATACAATCCAGATGATTGGACCAAGGATGATCTTGTTGGTCATCAAAAATTTTATTGCAGAAAGACCGTGCTTGGAAAAGAAATGGATATTATGTCTGACTTGGAACGAGAATTAGTTAGGAAAGAGCTAAATTCAATTCAGGGAAGGGTTGCTGATGTATTGAGTTACGACGGTTCATACATTCGGGAATTTCCAGAGGGTGTTGAAATCTCCACTTTCGATCTTTGCAAAGAAACTGCTCAGTATACAAACGTCGCAGCTGTTGCGGTAAAGAGGAAGATAAATACTTATGTCCTCGGTGAAGCCAAGAATACCTCGCCAACAAGCACACTCCTTTTTAGAATGGAGAGAATTCCCGTATCGGTCCGTAGTGAGGTTTATAGATCAGTTTCTGGTGAGTTGATAATCATCGCTCGAAAGCAAAATATCCTTTTGACGCCATTTTTCTGGACAATACGGTTGAAGTTTGGAAAAGACATACGAAAGACAGGAATTTTTAACTTTTTTGGTCCATACAAACCAATTTGTCTTTCTAAAATTGTGAATGAACTTAAAGAGGCTGGATTCAAGGACGTGGAATGGCACGGATACTTTATTTTTCCAGCTTTTTTTGAGCAGATTTACCAAATGTTTCTTCAATACATTGCGAGCGAGGGTTCGAGCTATCTTCATCGAGAAAAGCGTTCAGATATGATTAGTAGATTGATCAATTTTATTTTGAAAATACAAGGGATGAGACGGTTTGGTTTTCTTGGTTCTGTCGCAGTAATTCGATGCAAAAAATAAAAAGTAATAAACTCCTGGAAATTGCTCTTGCGCAGGTACCAAGACTTCTTGGTCAACTTAACCGCAATCCTTCGTCAAAAAATTACGGTTCATTTGATCGTGCATTTTGGCATTATCGTACCAATGATATCAGTTGCGCCAGATACCAAGAGGCGGTGTATGCATTGGCATTACTATACTGCTCAGATTTTGAAAATAATGAGTATTATAAAAACCCAAAACTTTTGGAATGGATTCGAGCATCATTTCGATTCACAGCGTCACTTCAGCGTAGGAACGGATCTTTTGATGAGTGGTATGTAAACGAGGGTTCGTACGTAGCAACTGCGTTTTTAACAGCGGCACTTGGTCAGACTATTTTATTGTTGAGGGACCACGATGTTTCTATTGAAGAAGAGGACATAATTTCTTCAGTTCTTGTAAAAGCAGCAGAATTCTTGGTGACCACAGAAGAGAACACTGTGATGAATCAGGTTTCAGGAGCGATTTTTGCTATTACTGCTGCGGGTAGAGTGAATGGGAGAGAAGATTTGATTGAGGCGGTACACCATTTGATGGATGGTTTTGTGGCAAAGCAAAACAAGGAGGGTTGGTGGTCTGAATATGGTGGGCCGGATATTGGGTATCTCACTCTTACAATTAGTTATCTTGAAAAATATAAGGAACTAACTGGCTCCAAGCGAGCAGATTTAGCTATTTCAAAAGCTAAAACTTTTGTGGGTGAGTTTATTAATCCAGATATGACAGCTGGTGGTGAGTATATGTCGCGTAATACAGAGTATATTGTTCCATCGAAGATCTTGCCGTTGATTAGTGCGGTTGGTCCGGCTGAACTTGATGATCGGTACCTTGCCTATATTTTGTATAACTGGTTGGAAACGGGTTTAGCGGTAACATCTGAGTCTCCGGAGTTTACGCTCGGCACGAGGTATTATGACGAATGCAAAATCGTTCGTGAGGTTAATAAATCATATTTTTTTGTTGCAAATGCGATGAAGGGTGGTTCTTTTAGGATTTATGCCAACCAAGGCGTCTACTTTGATAGCGGTCTTGAATTGACTGTGAATTCAAGAAATTTTTCAACAGGAATTTTGGATGACAAAAATACAATTGTCCAAGAACCAGGAAAATTATACGTTTCTGGTTTCTTAAAGCCGATTAAGGAACCAGTTTTAGATACAAAAAAAGTCCTTTTGTTTAAGGGCTGGCAGTTTATATTCGGAAGGTTGCCATTCTTCCAAAAATTTGTAAAAAACTATTTACGACCACGCATGATTAGCTATTCAAAGAGCTCAAAAATATTTTTTGAAAGAAAATTTGAGTATTCCTTAGACTCAATTATGGTAACCGATATCGTCCACGGACCCGCCATGCGCAATAAGGTATTATTGGGTGTAAAGGCAGCATATAGTGCTGTGCCGAGTTCCAAGTATGTTTCCTCTGTAGAGATGCAGACCAGTAGGCTGACACCCCTTTATGAAGAGAAGGAGGAGGGTGGTATGTTGATTATTAAGAGGACATTTATATTTAAAAATTAACATGGAAAAAATTAAGAGACTTGTATTAGAACATAAATTCGCACTAATTCTTGCGATTTTTTTGGCTCTTGTGACAATTTTTCCTCAAGTTTATTTTCGAATCGAACATCGAAATGACGGTATCTATAAGGGGATAGAACTACTTCCAGATTCTCCGTGGTCTGCCCGCGCCCGTGAAGTAATGGATGGTCATCCAAACTTTGGTGCAATTTATTATAAAGACGGAAAAGATCTCCCGTATCTTTTTCAGCCTCTTGGTTCAATGGTTGCAGGGTACATGGGAAAGGTGCTTGGTCTTGAAATCAATAACACACTATTGGTTTCAAAAATTGTTTTTTCCATCTCAACTTTTCTTTTAATTTACATTTTTGTTTTACTTTTATCTAGACAAAAATTGATTTCACTTGCCGCCGCTTCAGTCTTAACGTTTGCTGATTCTGCGTTAAGTTTCTATGGAATTTCAAAACTGCTAAATTTTCAAAGCCCAGACAGTTTCTTGCGACTTGCTCGGCCGATAAATCCAGCGATGATATATATACTGCTTTTTTCATTTTTAATTTTATTTTTTATCTACTACCAAAAACGTAATTGGAAATTCGGTCTAGCAAGCGCCGTGGTATTGGCGGCAAATTTCTACAACTACTTTTACACGTGGACATATCTTTATGCGTTCGGTGGTTTTATCGTTTTGTTTTTACTTTTACAAAGAAAATGGCGCGATGCGGTGCAAATTAGTGCGGTTTTTGTAGGGGCGTTACTTTTGGGTATTCCATATCTAACCAATCTATTCAAGGCCACACAACATCCTGAGTATCTTGATGCAAGTCTTCGTGCCGGTGTTATTGCAAGTCATGGTCCCTTGTTTGTGGGTGTTGCGGTGTTTGTATCACTCGCTGTCTTTGTATTCGGTTTTCCCAAAAGGGAACAGAGGACAGAGTATTTTTTTGGTCTTGCATTGTTGGTCACTCCTTTTGTGACGATGAATCAACAGATACTTACCGGAAAGATTATGCAAGCAGATCATTATCACTGGTTCTTCCACAAACCGATCGGTTTAATTTTTGTCCTTATTACTGTTTCGTGCCTGATTTCGAAGTGGAAGTTCGATCGCTATAAGAAATGGTTCATTGTATTGGTTATCCTTGCAAGCGTTGCGGTGGGAATTTTTGTTCAGACGTATTCTTATTATTGGGATAGAAATGACGGCGGGGTGATCGCGATCGAGAGACAGAATTACGGACCTGTTATGGATTGGCTCAATGCTAACGCAGTGCCGGAGTCAGTTGTTCTTGCAAACGACGAGATTTCTCACATAACTGTAATTTATACACCTCTGAATTTGTTTTACCACCGTGCGGCAGGTTACTCTCTTGCTGCCACTCGAGAACGTTTGACGGAAGTTGTTTTAACCCTGTATCGTCTCCGTGGAATCACCACTCAAGATGCTCGAAAGGTATTTTTTGAAGAACGGGCCAACATATCCACAATGATAGACGTTATGCATTACCGAAAGTTGTATGGTTACTACGAGTTGATTCCTGATACAGAAGTGGAAAAGGTTTTGAAACAATACGAAGAAACTCTTAAAACCCCAACTTCACAATGGCTTCAAAAAATACTTATGAAGTACGAGGTTGAGCATGTAGTGTGGGATAAAAAGCATGATCCAAGTTGGAACCTCGATCGGTACCCATTCCTCAAGAAAGTTGCGGAGTTTGGTGATGTGGCGATTTATTCAACACAATGAAAGTAACGTTACTCACAGATGATTTTCCACCACAAAGCTATGGTGGGGCGGGTATTTCAACCTATGACATTGCCATGGGTCTAAGTAAGGCGGGCCACGATGTCTCGGTAATTACTACGTGTAGAAATGCAGATGAAGCTGGTGAATTCGATTTTGATGGTTTGAAAGTTTTTAGAATCGCAAATACTTACCACGGTAAGTGGCGGTGGTATCGCAGTCTCTACAACCCGCCCGTTGTTGGTCAAGTAAAAACTATTTTAGAAAAAATTCAGCCTGACGTTGTTCATGTGAATAATATTCATTTTTATATTTCGTATCATTCTATTGCTGTGGCAAAAAAGGTCGCGAAGGTTGTTGTGTGGACGGGGCGAGACGTGATGGCGTTTAATTTTTCAAAACTTCAAACAAAACACTATCTAGATCATTTTAATTACAAAACAACCTGGCTGGACCATGTTTCTCAGGCAAAACGTCGGTGGAATCCATTCCGAAACATGGTGATTCGTAAATACTTACGTTACCCAGATAAGCTCTTTGCCGTAAGTAATGCACTTGTTGATGCGCTTGCTGCTAACAGAATCAAGGGTGTCACAGCAATGCATACTGGCATTGACGCGAGTTTGTGGATTCCAGAAGAGGGTGAGGTTTGCCGGCTTAAAGCAAAATATGAGCTGGAAAATAAAAGAGTAATTCTCTTTGGAGGTAGATTGAGTGGGGCAAAGGGTGGAAACGAAACCTTGGAAGCTGTTGCGCGCGTTGTGAGTAAGTTTCCAGAAGCGGTACTCCTTATTGTAAGTAAGATTGACGGACACACTGAGCAAATGAAGATAAAAGCTCAGAAATTAGGTATCGAGAAAAATTTAGTTTTAACTGGTTGGGTAGATCGAAGGAATATAAAAAATGTTTATGGTTGCGCAGATATCGTTCTTGTCCCTTCTGTTTGCTTTGACTCATTACCACGGATTGTTTTGGAAGCGATGGCAGTGGGGAAGCCTGTTGTGGGAACGTGTTACGGTGGAGCTCGGGAGGCAATTGAGGATGGTATAACTGGGTATGTGGTAAATCCATTACACACTGAAGAAGTCGCAATGAAATTAATTGAACTGCTTACGAATCTTGAAAAGTTGAGACAGTTTGGCACGATGGGCATTGCTCGAATTCAGTCTAATTTCAATTTAAAGACAACAACTAAAAACCTCATTTCGGAGTACGAGATGCTTCTAAACAGAAATGATCATAGAAAATAAAAAGGCATTGGTTGTTTTTGGCAAAAAATTCCCAACACAATTGGGAGCGAATTTTGAGACGATTATTAGTCTCGAAACTCATCGAGCGTTTGTTGAATCAAAGGGAAGCAAATTTATTAATATTGAAACCTTAATTGACGCAGGTAGCATGATTGATGCCGCCAATTTACTTGAGGAGCTACCACAGGTTAGATTTCCTGGAGGTAATCGAGTTTGTAAATCGTTTACTTACGAGGGTTATGAACTTTGGTGGATACACTACAATAGTCTTTTTCATCATTTTTGTATTCCCTTTTTTCAGTATAAAAGACTACTCATTTTCTTAAAAGATTTTAATACGGTTGAATTTTATAATATTCGAAACACTGCGCTTTTTTGTTTCTATCTTCGTGCGTATGGGGTGACGGTTAAAACATTTAAAGGTCGACACGGTTTCAGTGGATTACCGTTTGGGGTAATGATTCAGATTGTTCTTACTGTACTAAGTGTGCCTTTGCTTGCTATTCAAAGACCAGGCTCACTTGTGTTTATTGGCGACAAAATTGAACCGACAAAAGATTATGACTCACGAATGGAGTTTGTGTTTCAAGAATTACGAGTTCGTAAAATGCATTTCGTTGAGTTTGTGAGGAGTCTCGAGTCTTGGAAATCATTACTTACAAATTTTTTGATCCGGAGAAGGCCGGTAATTTACTCTGAGGCCGTTGCCTTTGTTGGTAGGTTTTTAAGTATCATTTCGGGACAGCATTATGATTATCAAAAGAAGCTTGATGGTGTGAATCTTGATTCCGTTATTGATCCAGAGCAACGATTTAAAATTTTACTTACGACTGCGTATCTTAGAACTGTATATGACGACGTTTGGGCAATCCGAATTATGAAAGTGGTCATTCGAATCATTGGGATTAAATCCGCATTGTTTACTGCTGCTGTAGAACGAAATTTCCACACGGTGATTGGGTGTAAATTGAACAATGTTCCAACTGTCGGTATTCTGCACGGTGTTTCGTCAAAACAATCTACCCCATATGACTTTATGAATGGATATGATGGAGAAAAACATCTCTCACTTGATATCTATGGTGTATGGAGCGAATGGTGGAGGGAGCATTATATTAAAAATAGCGACACGTATTCTGCGGAACAATTAGTTGTTTCTGGCCCGATGAGACCATTAGTAATTGGTAGTGAAATCAAAAAAATAGAAAAAACAAATGAACCTGTACGTGTGTTGCTTATTGCTGAGCAAACCGCGACACCTCGCGAAGTAATGCCGTATCTTTACCTGCTACTATCGATGAAAAATATTTCTTTTGCTATAAAATTCCGGCCATTTCGTGACGGTTTTGAAGATTGGCTACACAAGAACGAACCGAATATTTTTAAGGATAAGAACGTAACTATTTTTAGAGGCACAATGCAGGAAGCGATTGAAAACACCGATGTTGTGGTTGGTTGCCACAGTACGGGTGTTCTCGAGGCTTCACTGCAAGGGAAAGTCCCAATTTTTATACAGTCTAAAAAATGGGGAGACTATTATCACATGTCTGATTCTCCTGATAGAAAACACTTTTTTGCACAGAATCCTACAGATCTTTCATTAAAGATTGGTCAGTCTAAAGATATTCCCAGAAGTACTATTTCGGAGTTGTGTACTCAATACTTCGGTGACCCGAAAAAAAATGGTAGCGCTTGGGCTGTGGGCATGCTCGAACAAAACCTTTATCGTAAAAAGGAGGTGTGCTAGGGTTTAGGGGCATGAAACCTACAAATCCTAAGCAAAGGATAGAAAATACTCTTCAGGCTGTAAAAACGGGTCTACGGGGACTCGATTCCGCAATTCCTGGGTTGAAACTCGTGGCAAAAATAATCGATGAAAGGGAGGGAGATATCGTCATAACAGGTATTGGTAAAACGGGGTTTATTGGTCAGAAATTTGCAGCAACACTCACTTCACTTGGACAGCGGGCTTTCTATATTCATCCCACGGAAGCATTGCATGGTGATCTCGGCGCTCTCTCTGAGGGTGATGTTTTAATTTCGCTTTCTTTTTCGGGTGAATCAAAAGAGGTGGTTGGAATTACAAAATATGCAAAGAAGAATTTTAATGTTCCGGTTATTTCTCTTTCAAAAAATTCAAACACCTCACTTGCCAAAATTTCTAATTATAATATTGATATTCCGGTAACTGAAGAAGGGAGCCCTAATGGTATTGCTCCCATGGCCTCAACCACTATCACACTCGTGTTGTGTGACATGATCGCAGCTGCTGTTACGCACAATAAATTTACTGACAATAACTTCGCAACGTTTCACCCCGGCGGTGCTCTTGGCCTCAAATTAAAAAAGATTAAAGATCATATGAGTACTGGCTCAAAGATACCAAAGGTTAAAGAATCCAGTACACTTCTAATGGCTGTTAAAGAAATCAATATCAAAAAACTTGGTATCTGTGCAGTTGTTGGAAAATCAGGACAAGTCATTGGTGCTGTTTCAGACGGAGATATCCGTAGATTTGTTTTGAAAAGCAAAGACAAAATTCATACAGCTATGGTAAAAGACACAATGACTCCCAGTCCAAAATGTGTTGATGAAAACAGCTCACTCCAGGAAGCATTTTTACTAATGGAGAATCATAAAATAACAAGCATTTTTGTTGTGAATAAGAAAGGAAAGTTAACCGGTATTATTCACGTACATGACGTGATTGAGCAAACTCTTTAGATTTTTAATAAACAAGTTCGGAGTTTGTCACGTATTCACACCCCCCTTTTTTACTCACGTATTGTAAAAACCTTTCCAGCTCTTCCCACATTCCGTATTTCTCAATTTCCCAAGAGTGTCCCCACACATGGAATACTTCACCGTTCTTGAGCGCATAATCAAACGCAGCTTTCGAAGAACTAAGCCATGAGTGCATTGCGGTAATCGGAACACCAATCTTTTGTAATCCTTTTGCTCGTTGAAGATACGGTTGAAGAATTTTTCCAAAATAATATCGATGCTTATCAATTTTTCGGAAGGGGAAGGGGTAGACCTGAATAGTGGTCTCCAAATCGAACTTTTTTCCAGAAATTAATGACCCAAGTATCGTGCTTCTGGCACCTAAAAAGCCGTTTTCTTCAACTTTCTTTGCTACTTCGGAGGTGTACTGACCTTTTGTATAACAAAACATTGTGACGGGCTTTTGTGTCACTTCTTCTAACCATTTTTTGCTACCAGCGATTTCTTCCTGAAGTTTTTTTTCCGTAAGTACTCGCAAGTCAGGGTGAGTGAGGGTGTGCGCACCAATTTCGTGAGTTTCAGAAAGAGTTTTGATCTCAGATTCAGACAATCGCTCAGGTCGGTATGACTTTGTAATATAAAAAGTGCCCTTGATGCCGTACTTGGTTAATAAACCTGCAAGTTTTTTGTCGAGAATGTCACCATCATCCCAACTTGTAGTTACTTTAAGCATTTTTTCTCGCAATTAAAATATACCCATGGGTAAAGAAGCGATTTGCCCGAGAACTATCCAGTTTGTCAGCAAAACGAGCCAGTACACCCTCAATTTTAAGAAACGGACTCATGATTCGACCAAGAAACCATTTGTTAGCATGAAGGAGTTCTATTACGTAACGAGCTTTTAACTGAGCCATCACACTCCAGAAACCACCTCGCTTCTCAATAATTTCGACGCTAAGGCCTGCATCCTTTGCAAGGTGTCTCAGACCATGCTCAGTAAACCTCCAGAAGTCATTTGGCTCATCATGAAGCGGATCAAATAAACTTTCGGTAATTAGTACCACTCCGTTTGGCTTCAAAATCCTTTTCATTTCAGAAAAAGCTTTTTGGAGTTCAAACACGTCACCAAGAACTTGGGTGCAAACAATTGAATCAAAAGAGTTGTCGGGGAACGGTACATTTTCTATTTTTCCTACGACATCAACACCGCTTTTTTGTTCAACGTCCATCTTTACATACTCAGAGAAAGTAAAGAGACCTTGATATCGAGCAAATGAACTTGAACCTATGTCTAAAACGCGCCCATGAATGAAATGCGAATGCTTTTTAATCTGGTCGTAAAGTTCTGCACGTCCTGTTTTGTAAATATACGCCATTTTACTGTTGTTTGAAGGGATGCTTTACCAAATAATACCCCAAAATTCCTGATGAGATTCTTATGAGTACATGACTAATGATGAGCCCCATTATTCCGTACAAAGGTAGTAAAATCGCAAAGAGACCAATTTTAACAATCGGGAGAGAAATTCTGTGAACATATAATTCTTTTGTCTTTTTATGAGCAACTAACGTTGAGTCAAAAATAGTTCCTGAAACTGCAAGGAGAGTAAGTGAGTAGACCTGAGAATAAATAACTGCTTCAACATACTGTGGGAAAAAGAATCCGTAGAAGTATGGAGCAATGAGCATGTACACACCAGAAAGGCCAAGGGCGTACGCCGTAAGTAGTAGTGCCTTTCGAGGTCCTGATTTTTGGAGTTCCTCAAATGGTCGCTCGCTTAATTTTGGAAAAATGAGTGCACTTAGGATTTTTTTACCACCTTGAAGTTGTTCAACAGGAGCAATGGCGAATGCGTAAATTGCAAGCGGAGCTGCACCAAGGTAATGAAAAATTAAAATTTTGTCTAAGTTGCTCGCAACAATACCGATTACTTCCATTGCACTAAGATGTTTGCCGTACGAAGATAATTCTGGATCAATTTCTTTACTATCTTTGCGATATTTTCTTTTTACCAACCAAAAGATAGACAGGGCAACACAGGCACTCGCAATAAAGTACACAGCCATTAAGATGAGCACGTTGTCTGTAAGCAGAATTGTGACGATGATTAAGAGGGCAGGGGCGGTATTGCGAACCATATTGAAGAGCGTGCTTGTTTGAAAGTTCTTTTTTCCATGAAGAAAGGCATCGTAAAGAGCCGCGCTTGAAGTAAGTGGCACAAAAATACCCGCAATAAGAAACGACATCGACAAAATGTAGTTTTCGTTTATGAAGTAATAGACAACAAGTCCTAGCCCGCCCAAGAAAATACCAACACTCCATTTAAGGTTAATTTGAAAGCCCCTTACGAGAGAACCACTAAAACCTCTTGCTACCGCCCGGGTTACTGCTGGACCCATTTGTGTTAATGAAAATACTCCAAGAATTCCTACAAGAGAGAGAATAAACTTGTATGTCCCAAATCCTTCTTTGGGAAAGTAATGAGAAAAAGCGAGTGAGATGCTAAATCCTGCGGCCATCGCGATCAATTGGCTTACTACTAGCCAAAAACCACCCTTCGCAAGGTATATTGTGTCGGTTTTGAGGTATTTTTCGGCAAATTTAAACCAGGGGTAAAGCCAAACTTTAGACTTTTGTATCACGATATAAGAGTAACCTGTTTGGGCTATCACGGCAACTCATCAAGTACACCTTTTGGGGTAGAGAATGTGGGGCAAAAATAACTAAAAACCCCTTATTATTAGCCATATTTTAGCCACCATTTACACCATAAAATTTCCATTTTGTCATTGACAGGTTGTTCTAGACATGCTATTATATTTAAGTCTCAGTTGGTAACGACTGAGCTTTTGTTTTTAAGGGATAAAACCTCTAAAAACAATTCTTACTAGATCTCTAACATCTTACATATGCTAAATATAGTTGCATTGATGATGCTAGCGGGTGTGTTTGATAACACCGCAGCAGAAACAAATACGCAGCCAGATTTTGCAACACCCGTCCTTGTTGAAACAAAAAAGGAAGCTGATAACGAGATCGATAAGGACGTAGAAGCTCATGTTCGTGAATATTTCTCAGATATTCCTATTATGGTTGAGGTTGCTCGTTGTGAGTCACACTTCACTCAGTTTACGAAGAGCGGAAAGGTTTTGCGAGGTAAGGTAGTGCCAGCCGACGTTGGTGTCATGCAGATTAACGAAACATACCATCTTGATCGAGCGACAAAGCTTGGTTACGACATTCATACTCTTGATGGTAATCTTGACTACGCTCGTCATCTTTATGATGAGCAAGGTGCTCGACCATGGTTAGCCTCGGCTCCATGTTGGGCAAAATCTAAGGAATTAGCTAAGAAATAATAATTAAACAAAAAATCACCTTCACGGGTGGTTTTTTGTTGTCTGAATTCCCCGCCCATATCCAATTTTGAGGGAAGGGGTTTTGAATAATTTAAATAGGCTTAGATTTATCTTGGTATTAAATTAAATAAATAGATATTTTGGATCTCTAAAAAGTATACAGAACAACCGGGCAGGGAGCAGACCTTAACTTGTTCGAGCCGGCCCCAAATCCTCAATACTGTAACGTCGCACAATATATCTTTTGCGACACGTAGATATGGTATATGTATAATCTTTTTAAAATAACCCCTTCCCTTTTACTTATTATTTTAAAAATTAAACTTTTAATAAAAATATAATTATTTCTATTTTTAAAAAATTTCCCTTGCTCTTTCCCAAAACTCTGGATGATTATTTTCTTTCATGTAATACCACCATTCAGCACCCCATAAATATTGAGTTTCAAAACCTGATTTTTG
>CAYTZJ010000006.1:0-12958 GCA_964442475.1 uncultured Candidatus Saccharibacteria bacterium
AACAGCAATCGCACACAAGTCCAACACCGTTATTATTTTCATCAACCAAATCCGTATGCAGATTGGTGTTATGTTCGGTAATCCAGAAACAACCCCTGGTGGAAAAGCACTTAAGTTTTACACCTCAGTTCGCATTGATATTCGCAGAATTGCTCAGATCAAAAAAGCTGAGGAAGTTGTTGGCTCACGAATCCGAGTAAAGGTGGTAAAAAACAAGGTTGCTGCCCCATTTCGTCAGACAGAATTCGATCTTATGTATAACGAAGACATTTCCCGTGAAGGAGAAATAAACGCATTGGGAGAAAAACACAATATCATTTCAAAAACCGGAAACAGTTACTCTTACGGCGAAACAAAACTTGGCCGGGGTTATGATTCTACTCGTCAGTTTCTTCGAGAAAACACAAAAATCGCGGGGGAAATTTTGAAAGAGATTCGAAAAAAATTGGAAGAAGTGCCAGAAGTTGGGTCAGGAGAATAACTTGCCGAAAGATAGAAAAAATAGTAAGTTTCAAGCATTAATATTGTATTGTATTGCATTCCCTTCTCAAGAAGTGATGAACAAAAAAACATGTTGGAATATAACGAAATCACAGAACGAAAATACATCATCTACGAAGATGCACCTTTTGAGGTTCTCTCTTCTCATGTTTTCAGAAAACAACAACGAAAACCGGTTAATGCAGTAAAAATGCGAAACCTTATCACTGGAAGCATCAAAGAAGTTTCTTTTCATGTCTCCGAAAAAGTCGAGGAAGCAGAAATCGAAAACAAAGACGTTAAATATCTCTACACAAACAAAGGTGAAAATTGGTTTGCCGAAGCCGATGATCCAAGCAAACGATTTAAACTTGAAGATTCTCTCATCGGTCCTGGTATCAAATACCTCAAAAGAGATTCGATTGTCACCGCTCTTCTTTTTAACGAAGAAATAATTGGGGTGAAAGTTCCTATCAAAGTCGAACTTAAAGTTACTGAGGCTCACCCAGCAGTTAAGGGTGACACAGCAAAAGGTGGCAACAAGATTGTTACCTTAGAAACGGGTGCGACTATTACCGTTCCAATGTTCATAAAAGAAGGAGACGTGCTCAGAATCAATACTGAAACTGGCGAATATACAGATAGAGTCTAGTCGTTGCTTACGTCAAATCAGCCTGCTATCATCTTCGATAGAACTTTTTCACAAGGAGTACATAATGAGCAGAACCATCACCGGAGTACGGGTTGTGGCAATGTTGCCCATGACCGATCAGATGAAATCCGCCAATGGTCTGGTTCGGATAGAAAAAGGAACAAAGGGAAGGATTTTCGCTACCAGAGAAAATCAACACGGTCTCGAGTGTTTTTGGGTGGAATGGGTGGTTGTGGTTGATCGTATTCGCTGTGTTCAACTTCACACGAGCCATTCTCCTGAAGATGGAAGGATTCTTTTTCTATCAGGATCGAGCGACAGAAAGTAATAAAAATCCCACACCTGTGGGATTTTTTTCTTTAATACGTACTGAAACAAAAATCATCCCCAAACTTGTGTCCGGGATGATTTTTGATTTAACCAATTTGTAGTATTTATCTTGAAACAAACGGCAGAAGTCCCATAAAGCGTGCTCGTTTGATTGCAAGAGCAAGATCGCGCTGGGACTTGGAACACACACCTGTGCGTTTTCGAGCCATCACGCGACCATGAGGATTGATGAATTTTTTCAAAATATCAATGTCTTTATAATCGATATGTTTGATATTGTTTTGAGTAAAAAAGCACTGTTTCATATGTATATTTTTTAAAATGGAATGTCCTCAGGATTGATGTCTTCTGAGGGGTATTCAATGGTATCAATTGACTCGACATTGTCAACCTTTGCTCCCTTTCCGCCCTTTCCTGCTGTAGAACCACCCTCACCACTACCCCGAGAACCAAACTGAACTCGATCAGCAATAATCTCAGTACGGTACTTCTTTTGACCATCTTGACCATCCCAAGATCGAGTTTGCATTCTACCCTCCACAAGAACAGAACTGCCCTTTTTAAGATATTTTGCAACGTTCTCGGCCTGTTTTCCAAAAACTACAATGTTATGGAAGTCGGCACTCTCTTGTTTTTGCTTATTTTTGTCATACCACACACGATTTGTAGCAACACTAAAGGAAGTAACTTGGATACCGGATGGAAGGGCTTTCGCTTCTGGGTCTCTTGTTAAATTCCCGATAACAAATGCCTTGTTGAGATACATAATTTATATAGAGCTAGTTGATAACTAACGTATCGATTTCCTTTGCTGAAGCTGCTTTTTCATCTGCAACCGCTGCTTCTTCGGCTTTTTTTGCCTCAGCTAATTTGGTTCCGTAGAGAGTATTTTCTCGAACAGTTTTAATAACCAAATTTCGAAGCATTGTAGAACGCTTTTCAATTTCGTGAGTGATAACTTTAATGTTAGCAACGGGAAGCTCGAATTTAATCCAACCAAAGTATGCATTATTAAACTTTTGGTGCTTAGATTCAAGAATCTTTTCCATGGTGTATGTTAATGTTCGCATTTTAGGAAATTCCTCAGAGATAATTTCCCCATTATTTGCAGCGATTATGTCATGAAGCCAAGAAACTTCTGCCGAAAGACTATCTTCCGGTACAGTTGGCATGAGCAAATAGCCCACTTCGTAGACATCCATTTTTTCACCAGTGATCTTGTTTTGACTTGCTTTCATTTGTTACACCCTTATTTAGTATAAAGGTTCTGTTTCAAGAATTCCTTAAAAAATTCTCTAGGAACCATTAGGGTTGTCCTAGACTATCATATCGCCTTACGAGGCGCAATATCGTTGTTTTAGACCAATTAAAAGATTTTAAACCAAAGAAAAAGGCCCCTCCCATACAGAGGGACCTAAGAGACAATTTCCCGAACACCACAAAACCAGATTCTGTTGTTGGTCCACTTACGTGGCCGGCAAACAAGAAGTGCGTACTTGGGTGCATCGGGCTCATCACTTCGATAACGAAAGATCAAACTGTACCACCTGTCTTCATAACACCAGATAGAAACACTCGGACACTGCAACGCAAGCTCTGATTCCAACCCAATTAGACGAATATGAGCCCTGGGATCAGGTCGAAGACTTCGCCGGGCAAATTCCTCCTCAATTTCCTCAGACGAAATTCCACCTCGAGGCATATTGTCCCAATCTGGCTGGAAAAAAACCAATCTGACCGTATCACCCTCTCCACACGGCACTTTGTGAACAAATTCCTTGCCGGCCCCACCAAGTTCAAACCCAGTCTCTAGAACAACCGAACGCACAGACTTTGTTCGATCAATACCAGTAACCAAACGCTCAAATTCAGGTTGCATACACACCCCCACAGATTGAAGAACTGTTTTGTTTAAATCCCCCTACACTATATACCTACCCCTGATTTGTTCAAACGCTGCCTTTTAAAGCAAAAATTCTCATTGCATTATCTACGACTGCCATACGAACTGTTTCTAAATCTTGTTTTCTTATTTCTGCTAACTTTTTTGCTATTTCTTTTACATACGCCGGTTCGTTTCGTTTGCCTCGATATGGAATCGGGGCTGCAAACGGTGCATCAGTTTCAATCATTAGCATATCTAGGGGTGCATTTTTAATAACATCGTCATAATCTCGAGCAAATGTAATCGGACCATCAAAAGAAATTGAAAAACCAAGAGCGAAGAATTTTTGAGCTATTTCCCAATTCCCTGCAAAGAAATGAATGTTGCCTCGGAGGCGCTCGCCGAGCTTATGGTCAGTTTTGTATGCAGAAAGAACCTGGATGCATTCTTCATATGCATTTCGGCAATGAATCATGAGTGGCTTATTATGTGTAAGAGCAATTTCAATCTGTTTTGCGAAAAGAATACCTTGTTTTCTTTTTGATTCTTCGTCTGCTCCCGATCTGAAAAAATCCAGACCACATTCACCTATTGCAACGACTTTTTTGTGAGCGGCAAGCATGTCAATTTCTAAAATATTAGATTCAGTCCATTCATGCGTTGGATGAATACCCACCGTAGCAAACAAATGATCATGATTTTCTGCCAAAGAAATAGCAGATTTTGAATCCTTCACATCAGTACCAACTGTAATTGTCCAAATCTTTTCGTCTTTAAGTTTTGCAATAATAGCATCTCGATCCAAATCGAAATTCTCGAAGTTCAAATGAGAATGAATATCGATGTAGTCTGGCATTATGGTGTTATTTATCGTCGAAGGAAAATTGGGGCACTTGGGGTTTTGTTTGTTGTAACTAATTCTAAAATGTTTTTTGAAGTCTCAGGCAAAATTGGCGCAAGCATGTATCCAACAGAATAAAGCTCAATTACTAATTCAGTGATAATTGAAACCGCTCTTACCTTGTCGGTCTTAACAAGTTTAAAGGGTTCAGTTTCTTGGATTTTTGCATCAAGCACACCGATCTTTTCCCAAACAATATCAGTCGCTTTTTTAATATCAAATTGATCCAGTGCATCGGTAAAATTCTTTGGGAGCATATCTTTGCGAACAGAAACTGGCCCGGTCAGATTTGTCTCCGCCATTTTCATCACTCGACTAACCAAGTTACCAAGACCATTTGCTAAGTGAGAATTATAGGCATCTTTAAATTTTTCCATCGTAAAATCACCGTCTTCAAATGGATGAAGTTCTCGTGCCACAAAGTATCGGAATGGTTCAACGCCGAATTCTTCAACAACCGCAACTGGATTTATTACATTCCCTTCACTTTTTGACATTTTTTTGCCCCCACTTGTGATAAATCCATCTATAACAATTGTCTGTGAAGGAGTAAGGCCCGCAGACATAAGCATTGCCTGCCACATTGCAGACTGCTGACGGAGATTGTCTTTGCCGCAATATTGAACAACTCCACCCGATGTAACCCACCATTTCTGAAATTGTTCCATATCAGTTGGCCAACCTACTGCTGAAATATAATTTACAAGCGCATCGAACCAGACATATATAACTTGCCTGTCATCTCCTGGAACTGGAATACCCCACGGCATTTTGGAAGCTAAACGAGAAATACTAAAGTCTTCAAGTCCCCGTTCAACAAAAGCTCTAATCTCCCCCATTCGTCCTTCTGGAACGACAAATTTTGGATTTTTTTTATACAAATCCAAAAGCCTTTTTTGATACTTAGAAAATCTGAAGAAATAATTTTCTTCTTCAATAATTTCTAATTCCGTCATTGGATGAAGCGGGCAGCGACCATTAACAAGCTCTGACTCTGTTTTTTCAAGTTCACAACCAACGCAATACTTAACCTTATAGTTCTTTTTATAGATATCACCATTCTTGTCACATAGTTTCCAAAATTCTTGTGCTGCACGCATATGGCGAACATCAGTAGTACGGATAAAATTTACATCATTACTAATATTTAAAACCGGCATTAATTTCTTAAACTTTTCGGCATATTCATTAACATATTCCTGTGGAGTTTTTCCATTTTCCAGAGCTTTGCGATAGATCTTAATTCCATGTTCATCAGTTCCAGTATTAAAAAATACTTCATGGCCGATGAGTTTCTTGTATCGAGCAATAATGTCCGCACGAACAATTTCCATACCAAAACCAACGTGCGGATCAGAATTCACGTATGGTAAGGTCGTCGTAATATAAAATGGCCGCTTAGCGTGCCCGTGGGTGTTGCGCCCATTGGTTTTCTTAAAAAAGTTAAACATGAGTATCTAAGCCGTCTTAAGTTTTTCTTCCTCTGCACGATCACGTTCCAGATCATGAAAAATTTCCATGAGGATAGTTGCGATTGGAACAGCGATAATAAGACCAAGGAATCCAGCAAGTTTTGCCCCCACAACCAAAGCCAAAATCGAAATGATCGGTGGCACACCAATAACTTTTTTTACAACAAGAGGATAAATGAGTTGACTTTCAAATTGTTGAACAATGATATAAAAAGCCGTGGCGATAGCGGCCATTGTAACGCCCCCTGTTGAATAAGCAAAAATAATACCTGGAATTGATGCCAAGATCGGACCAAAAAGTGGAATGATTTCAAACACACCGGCAAGAACACCGAGCAATATTGCATGTTTTACCCCAAGAAGAGTAAGGAGAAGATACACCAGTACCGCAACAATAACACCAAGGAGTAGTTGACCTTGAAGCCAGAGGCCGATTTTTTGTTCTGTACGAGTCCAAAGACCAATCACATAGCGTCGATGAGATGAAGGAATGATAATCCTCAAGAAATTAGGAATACCACCTGATTGAACTGAAAGATAAAAAGAAAGCACAACAATAAGAACAAAATTCAAAAGACCTCCAAGTACCAAACTTGCAGTAGTAAACGCATTTTGTGACAACGCAATCATAAGTGTGTTTGCCTTTTTAATCATCTCTGATACCGGCAAATTACCTATAAGTCCATTAACAGATCCAAAACCTGGAATATTCTGTCCCAATGCCTCAGCAGAAATTGTTTCAGCAGAAATAGTTGAAGTTAATTCTTGAATTTCATTTAAAAGTGGCAAGAGAAGAAAATAAAATGTACCAACGAATATCATCGCTACAGAAATGTAAATAAAAAGCACAGCAAGAGTTCGTGGTACTCGTCGCACAGTAAACCATTTGATCATTGGTTCAATAGACGAAGCGCTGATCACAGAGGTAAAAATGACGAGAACGATGTCAAAAAGATAAAAAATCGACCAATAAAAAAGCAGAATAATACAAGCAATTTTAAAAATCGTCAGCGCTGTAACGGTTATTTTTGTTGTAGACGGAGAAAGATGTTCCATTGCACAATCATAACACCCTGTTTTGGAAGCACAACGCTAGCCTTTTTTAAACGTTAAAACCTTTTTAAGCTCCTCCTTGTCTTGTTCTTTCACATCCCCAATAACAGCAAAATTCAACCCCTCATCTCTAAAAAGATCCTCGGCAACACGTTGAATATCTACTGCTTTTACCTTTTCAATTTTTGCGACCACATCTTCTGGTTTTTTTACCTCCCTTCTCATAATTTCCTGCATACCAGCGTATTCAGCTATTGCATCTGATGATTCAAGACCCAAAAAAAGATTGCCAGAAATAAAATCCTTTGTTTTACGAAGTTCCATCTCTGAAATAGGTTCGTGTATAAATTTTCTACACTCTTCAAGAATTGCTTGAACTGATTCAATCAATCGATTTTTATCAACACCCGCTGAGATGGTGAAAGTACCATGATCTGTAAATTCATCCGAACTCGCTCGAACGTAATAACACACACCCATCTGATCTCGCATTCTATAAAAAAGTCGTGAACTCATGCCACCACCAAGCGCCGCCGCCAAAACTCTAAGTGCTGGTAGGCGTTTGTCATTAACATCATACGAACGAACCCCAAGAACCAAATGCATCTGATCAGTCTTTTTACTTTCAATAGCAAGTGCGGGCATACTTTGTATTTCTTTTACTGTCTCCTTGCTGTGTTTTTTTGCAGTACTGATTTTTGAAAACTCATCCACAATAAGCTTGCGAACTTTTTTTTCATCAATCTTTCCGGCCACAACAACAATCGTTCCTTTTGAAACATAGTGTTTATCTCGGTATTGAACAAAATGATTACGAGTCATAGCCCGAACATTTTCACGAGTACCGGCAATATCCCATCCTGCAGGCTGATCGCCGTAAAGCAATCGACTAAAAACCTCTTGCACATGACGATGCGGCATATCTTCATACATATTTATTTCCTCAACAATCACGCCCTTTTCTTTTTGAATCTCATTTTCATCAAAGACAGGATTGATATACATATCCGCAATAATATTGATGAGTTGAGGAAGTTTTTTTGCCTGAGCTTTTGCATAATAGCCAGTAAATTCCTGAGAAGTGAACGCGTTGTACTGAGCACCAAGGGAATCAAGCTCATGGCTAATATCACTAGCTTTTGGGCGATTCACAGTACCTTTAAAACACATGTGTTCGAGAAAATGCGAAAGACCGTTAATATCCTTCGTCTCATACTTTGAACCCGCTTCTACCAAAACCAACACAGTTGCTGTTGGAGTATCCTTCATCGGCACAGTAATAATTCTTAAACCATTCTTTAGAGTCTGTTTTTTAAAATTCATGAAGGGAGTTTAACACATTTTTTTTGCATAAAAAAAGAGACCCCGCACACACAAGGGTCTCTGAACGAATCAACCTGTTTTACGGCTCGTATCCCCGATACAGAACCATGTTGTTGGCACAAACCGGCTTCGGCTTGTTGTTGAGGCCGTAAGCGTCAACGCACCAACCACCCGCAGTGCTATAGTTGCACTCAACCGCGTACACAGTGTCGCCAATCGGAACAAAACAAACCACCTTGCGACCATTGGTGGGCAGAAGACCGAGACGACCGTACTGTTGCCTAGAGAGAAGCTGATGAAGCTCGGTCAGAGTGATGCATGCCGCCCTCTCGCCGAGAGATTTGTAGATGACGTGCGAACACTTGCGAAGTGCAAGGCTGCGCAACGCAAGCCACGTAAGTCCCTTCGGTGGCTCGCTAATGCACTCGTTACCCATGAGCAGATCACTGAACAGTTTGTTGGTCTTGCCAATAACGCTCACATCGAACATGAAGGACAGCCGCGCAACAAACGGCACTTTTGTTGCGGGTGACGGAAATACGTGAGACTCCTTGTCATTGAACATGTTGTCCGGATTCAAACACAACGGAACATCGTCCCCAGTCTCCACACAACCATCCATGGTTCCCAACATTCCTCCGATTTGCGACATACTTCGAACCTTTCTTAGTCTGAAACTTTCCCTATCAAGCGTTACCACATTGGTTTCGCTACACCTCACAAAGGTCAAATCCAATTAACACAGACCATGTAACCACTGTAAGGCATAGCGAAAGTCGATTTAAAGAACGTACCGAAAAATATTCTAATATATATTATTAATTCGGTCAATGCAGTAAAAACGGCTTAAAATAAAGCTTAAATTTGATTTAATGGATAATTTCAGAAACTATTTAAGAATGCTCAGTAATTCAGCAATTTTTACACGCTCTTGTTGGCCTGTATCGCGATTTCTAACGGTTACTGTTTCCTGATCGTCACCTTCTACGGTATTGAAATCAATCGTAACACAATAAGGTGTGCCGATTTCATCTTGACGTCGGTATCGCTTACCAATGTTACCGTTATCGTCAAACACCGTGTTTGGAATTTCTTTTTTGATCATTGCAAATACAGACTTCGCTTTTTCAATAAGTTGAGGTTTGTTCTTGAGCAAAGGAAACACTGCAACTCGAACGGGAGCAATGTGTGCAGGAATCTTGAGGAACACTCTTGTTTCCTCCTTGGACTCCGAAGCCTTGGCGGAGGAGGCCCCCATTGTGTCTTCGCTATACGCCTCACTCAATACTGCGAGCACGGTTCGATCGAGACCGAATGTTGGTTCAATCACGTGAGGAATATATCGTTCTTTGGTTTCTTCGTCGAAGTACGAAAGATCGACACCACTCGCTTCTGAATGATTCTTCAAATCAAAATCGGTTCGGTATGCGATACCGTAGAGTTCTTTTCTTCCAAAAGGAAATTCGTATTCAAAATCGATTGTTTTGTCTGAATAATGTGCTCGTTCGCCATCCGGAACATCAAGTTCATGAACTTTTTTATGATCCAAGCCAATATCATTCATCCACTGAATCATTTCTTTTCTCCAATATTCAAAATGTTCCTTCCAATCCTTTTTAGGAACAAAATATTCAATTTCCATTTGTTCGAACTCTCGTGCTCGGAAAATAAAATCACGCGGAGCAATTTCATTTCGAAATGCCTTACCGATCTGAGCGAGACCGAACGGAAGCTTTGGGTGAAATGAGTCAATTACATTTTTGAAATTCACAAACATACCCTGAGCAGTTTCAGGTCGGAGATACGAAACAGAAGTTTCATCTTCCATTGCACCAACATGAGTTTTGAACATCATGTTGAACTGTCGTGGCTCACCAAGCTTGCCACCACATTCTGGACATTTAGTTTTATCACCTTCGATGTGATCAGCGCGAAAACGGCGTTTACACTTTGAACATTCAACAAGTGGATCAGAAAAACCAGACACATGACCACTTGCCTGCCAGACTTTCTGATTCATAAGGAGTGCAGCGTCAATACCGTACATATCGTCTCGGCTTTCTACAAATCGTAACCACCACAATTTCTTAATATTATTCTTGAGAGCTACACCCAAAGGACCCCAGTCCCATGTACCAGAAAGGCCTCCGTAAATTTCTGAACCTTGGAAAATAAAACCACGTCGTTTAGCGAGTGAAATAATATTTTCCATTTTATTATCTTTGCTATCTTTATTTTCGCTCATATTATTCTCTTACTCTATCGTCACCAGTACGATATCTCGGATCATTCGTTAATTTTGTATTTAAAGAATTTGCGTTTGCTTCAACCATACCGCTTGTAAATCGGTCAACTCCCTCAACAGAAATATTACCAACAAGATCTGGAGAAGTATTCGCTTGATTTATGCTTGGAACAAATGCAATCTGAAATGCCACCTCTCTAGAAGGTGCAGTATACCCGACTCCAGCACGCAAGTCAGGTACAGTCCATGTTACCGTTCTTGATGAGCTATCAAAAGAAATCTGTTCGCTTGATGGACTGTAACTTCCGGTCCAACGAACGTACGGTGGCAAAACTGCTTTCATTGTTGTATTTGCTACATCATTAAAAGCATTGGCAAGATTCCAAACAACAGTATATGTAGTTTCCTTATCAACTTGAGGTGGCATTGGGCCTCTATTCGTAAATGGACCACTTGAATAAAGAATTCGAGCAGTCGGAACAATATTTGTCTCAACTTTTGCTTGACCCGTAACACTTGAACTAATTTGTTGAGGCACACCGCCCTGAACACGTGTTCCCTTCATCGTAGCAACAAAACCAATATCCATATTTCTACCCTGCGACAAAAGTTGCCCTGTCGAAGGAACTGCAGTAACAGTAAAGCTCACCGAACCGATATCACCCGGATTAAGATCATTCAGGGTATAAAGAGAATTCCTATCCCAAATAATTGTATTGTCAGAAGAACGATAGAAACCACCATTACCAACAGAAACTTGGTTCCTATCAAAACTCTTTCCTGAAATTTTTATTTCGACTGTTGCATCATTTATTTCAATTGGCAAATTATTAGACCAATTAAGCGTTCCAGTAACCTTACCTCCAGCTGGTATAGCCGGAACACCAGATCTTCCATTGAGATCAAGTGACAAGCCAATAAACGGTTTCTTTATCGCAAGTGTTTTTTGACTTGTGATGTAACCAATTGCAATCTTTTTTGGATCAATACTATCTGTAGTACCTGCAATAAATCTAAATGTTCTCTCCTCTTCATTTTGTCCATCCATTCGGCCCTTGATTTTAATGGTTCGTTTTTCATTTGAATCCAAATCACCAATATTCCACATATTCTTTTCCGAAGAAGAATTTGGGGTTGAACTCATGAAGCTGAAACCGAATGGATACTCAGCCTGAATAGCAAGTCCTCGAATGATCGTGTTCGCATTTGAAGCGACGTCAATCGTAATAGTAATTTCCTGACCAGAGTTTACTTCCTGTGGAAGATCAACATTCATGATTATGGGGGCAGATTTAATCGTCACGTCAAAAACTTTTTCTTTAGTGAAAAAACCATTCGAACCATGAGACTTATAGTCCACTCGAGTCTTAATCTGTTTTACACTATCCTTCTCACCAAAAAACACCGCTTTAATGGTTTGAGTTTTTGCTGAACCAGAATTCACTGTTTCAAGATCGATTTGCTGACGAGTTAAATCTTTAGTTAAATCTTCAACACTTCGAGTACCCTCTGGATATTCGATATAAAGAGTGACGTTTTCAAGATTTGTATTGTTGTTATTTTTTACTATAACATCCAGAGAAAGTTCTTCACCTGCATTTACAGCAACAAGGCCCTGCACAGAAATATCGACATTCTTGGTCGAAATCACGTTAAAACCTCCCAAAATTATGTACGCAGCAACGGCTGTTGCAGCTAAAAAGAAAATGATTGCCGCAATAAAAAAATTATTTATCAAAGAATGTTTTTTCACTTCAAGTTGTTCTGGGCTTTCTTCAACCACAGATTTAAGCTCATCCGTCCAACCATAACTTTGCATTTTTTCATGTTGAGAAAGTTCGGGTCGTTTTTTTTCAGTTATGGGTGGAGCGTCGCGAGAATAAAGGTCGCGCTCAAGATTTTCGATTCGATCGTTCTTTCCCTCATCATTGGGACTAGCGTTCATTTGAAAAATTATACCATGCGGGAAATATTGACTGAAGGAGTATGTGACGTAGACCCTTAATTCACTATTTCAAAAGACCCGTTTCTTTGATTGATTCATTGATAATCTTAATGGCCTCCCTTCGCAATGAGGTAAAACTTGTCACGATATCTGTATTCCATTGAGTATTCCCATAGAACGGTTTGAGTTTCTCTGTTTCTGGCACATAACCCAGAATATGTAGAATCCTTAAAATAATAATTGCCTCAAAATTCTTGATTTGCTCTATCTCTTTTTCTTCGATACCAAGTTCCAGAAAGTTCAGTCCACTATTTATCACATCAAAAAGCTCACCGTTTGATTCTTCCCCCGCAAGTAATTTTTTAATAAGAAAAAAAACTCGTGCTGCAATTATTTGCTTTTGTTCACTGTTCCGAAACGCTGCATAAAAACTTTTGTCTGGCACAGCGCTGATAAGCCGCCACATGTTTTTCCCCCGGACCAAAGAAACAGTAGAACGTGCTGGCGCGTCGAGCGCGTACCGAAGCTTTGACGTTATATGCCGTGTGTTCTGAGCATGGGCGCCAACAAGACCAAGTTCACGCGTAAATACGTACACATACTGACTTGTTTCTCCTGTTGGTTTTGCTTCAAGTATTAATCCTTCTGTGTTGTATGTGTGGTATGACATTT
>CAYTZJ010000006.1:13058-24929 GCA_964442475.1 uncultured Candidatus Saccharibacteria bacterium
CGCACCAGATACTGCCCCGAGTGTATTAAATAACAGATCAAGAAGTGTGTTTACATACCCACCAACACCAGTACTTGGAGAAACCACAACGGCAGCAAACTCAATAAGCTCATTTACAACACTCAAACCCATGCTACCGATTACAACAAAGAAATAAAAATAAATTTGTTTAATATCTGTTCGAGTGATGAACCGAAGCAAATGAGCCAAAACAAAAGACATTACAAAGTAAATGTAGAAGTGAAGAACTTGGTCAAATTTAAGAATGACAAATTCGCCCAAAGCATCGTGAGCATTATATATCTCAAGGGGAATCCAGCGATACAAAACAACACCACTTGGAAGTCTTAGACCACCACCAAGCATGTGCAATAAACCCCAAATCGAAACCATCCAAAGAACAGGTAATGGAAAATTAATCCGTCTTTGGAAAAGAATAACGAGAACCAACAATATTACGAGCACAAGAGTGTAAAGAGCGAATTCGTAGTTTTGGTGAAAAACATAGTAAAGAGCAAAACCAATAATATAGAGTAGGTTAAAAATGAGCAGTGTCCATTCCTCTTTTTTGATCATAATTTTATATTAAATTTCACACCACCAGTCTCAACAATCTCTGCCTCAGAAACATCGCCAAAAACAATATTCTTCAAGAAAGCTGTTTTTCTTATGTCCGTTTCAAACTTCCTAATCAACGTCTCCCCATCAGCACTTGTTTCAACAAAAAGTTGAGCCAATTCACCCGGCATAAACGATGACTTCTTACGCAAATCTTGGACAGAACGAATAAGATCACGGATCATCCCTTCTTCTTTTAATTCCTTTGTAATATCAGTATCGAGCACAACCTCACCAACAATTTCTAAATCAAAAACAATTTCTTTCACATTAACTTCATCAAGAATAAGCTCGACACATTCTTTCTTATTTTGTAGCGAGGAAGATTTTACAAAAAGTTTTGCCAGTGGCTGACGAACCTTAATACCGGCCTTTGCTCGAGCCTCGAGCGCAAGACTCACAATTCGACGAGTTTCAACCATATCCGAAAGAAGCATGACATTATCAACTGACGTAACAAGTGTTGTCGGCCACGAATCAAGATGTACACTTTCCTGTATTCCACCTATAGTTTTATACACATCTTCAGCAACAAAAGGTGTAAAGGGTGCCATCAACTTTGAAAGCTCAAGAAGAATTAGTTTGAATGTAGACAACGCCCCACTTCGTTCAGTTTCATTTTCGCTCTTAAGTCGTTCACGAGAACGGCGCAGATACCACACTGAAACATCTTCGATAAAACTATCGACGGAAACAAGTGCCTTATTAAGCTCATACGCTTCCATTGAAGTTGTAACTTCGGCAATAACAACATTAAGCCGTTCAGTGATCCATCGATCGAGAACATTGGTTGATTCGACACTTTTGACCGGTCCGCTTTCTTTTTTATATGTTTCGTAAAAAGAAACAACATTCTTTAAACGCAAAATGATCTTTTTATGAACCTCGTCAACACCCTTTTCTGAAAAATTCAGATCTTCTGATTTCATCAAGGGTGAAGAGAGAAGATAAAAACGAAGTGCATCAGAGCCATATTTATCAATAAAAATCTTCGGGTCAGGAAAATTCCCTTTTGACTTAGACATTTTTGCACCATCTTCAGCAAGAACGGTTCCCGTAGTTAATACATTCTTAAACGGAACCTTACCAAAAAGAATGGTCGAAACAGCATGCATGTAATAAAACCAAGTTCGAGTCTGTGCAATGTACTCAGAAACAAAATCTGAAGGAAAATTTTCCTCAAACTTTTTTTTATTTTCGAATGGGTAATGATTTTGAGCAAAAGGCATTGCGCCAGACTCAAACCAGCCATCGATAACCTCTGAAACGCGTTTCATTTGTCCCCCACATGCACATGTAAAAGTTATTACATCAATATAATGACGATGCAAATCAAGTTCAAAGTTTTTATTGTGAGGAATCGGAGAAAAAGAAAGTTCTCGCCATTCTGCAGTTTTAAGCTTCGTATTAAGCTGAAAATCACGAATTAACGCATTTTTCAAAAGACCTCTTGAGCCAGCGTCCATAAAATAAAGCACATCGCCATGACTCACAATGAGAATTTTCTTACCGTGATATTTCTTTTCAAGGTCATAAATAAACTTCATTGAACGACGGTGCAAATCCAAAAGCGTTTCTCCGTCTTTTGGTGCAGTATCGAATCGAGATTCCGGTGTAGCAAAAAATTCACGATATTCTTTCCAAGTTTTGCCATCATAAATCCCGGCATTGAGTTCACTAATCTCTGAAGTAGAGAAAATATTTTCTGAAGCAACACCAATTTCTTTTGCCACAATATGAGCAGTTTCCCTTGCTCGTTCAAGATCAGAACAATAAATAATGTCGACTTTTTCTTTCTTTAAATTTTTTGCTGACTCGAGAACCTGTTCTCTACCCGTTTCGGTTAATGTATTCTTTGGATCCGGCTTACAACTCACAGCATCGGTGAGATTATGCTGTGACTCACCGTGTCGCATCAAAATATATGTATTATTTGCTGGTGATCGTTTTTTGATTTCATCAAGAGAACCGACGCATTCAGTCTTCTCACATTTTTCACATTTCCAAAATGGTAGTGGTGATGCCCAATAACGATTACGAGAAATGTTCCAATCAGGCGCAGCTTCAACACTATTTTCAAAACGACCGTGCTTCAAATGCTCTGGAATCCAGTTTATTTTTTCATTAAGTTTAAGAATATTTTTCTTTACCTCTGTAATTTTTATAAACCACGAAGGCAATGCAAAATACAAAAGTGGTGTTTCGCATCGATGACAGTGTGGATATGAGTGAACTATTTTTTCTTTGCCGAAAAGAAGACCACGGGAAGCGAGGTTTTTAATTATCAAAATATCAGATGATTGATGATCTTCTTTTGGTTTTGCTTTCAGACCCACAAAGTCGACGACATCATCAATAAACTTTCCATCTTGACCAACGTGTCGAACGAATGGAATACCATTCTTTCTTGCCAATTCCATATCTTCTTCACCATACGCAGGAGCCAAATGAACGATACCGGAACCAGTATCAGCTGTTACATACGGAGCAGAATAGACCTTCCAACCATTTTCCTTTTTTCCATTCCCTTCGGGAAAATTTTTGTTTAAAAAATAATCAAATGGTGGTTTATATTTTTTCCCAACCAAATCCTTACCCTTTATTTCTTCAACAATCTCAAATTCTTCTTTGAAAATCGATGTTTGTTTTTTCGCAACAACATAATATTCGTCTTTTACTTTTACGATTACATAATCCAATTCCTCATTTACAGCAACGGCGGTATTTCCCGGAAGTGTCCACGGTGTAGTAGTCCAAACAATAAGGTAATGGTTTGGTTCATTTTCGATTGCAAGTTTTACATATACAGAAATGTCCGTAATGTCTTTGTATGAATTATCCATTGCGACCTCAGCGTTTGAGATTGGAGTTTCGCAACGCGGACAATACAAAAGGACCTTTGTACCTTCGTACACCAGTTTTTTATCCCAAATTTCTTTGAGTGCCCACCACACGGACTCGATGAAACTATTGTCCATAGTCATGTACGCACCGTCGTAATCTACCCAACGACCAATTCGTTCAATTGTTTGTCGCCATTCATTGGCATAACCCAAAACCTTGCTTCGGGCATATTCGTTAAATGTATCAACACCGATCGTTTCGATTTCTTTTCTGCCAGAAACCTTCAGGTCTTTTTCAACAATATTTTCGATTGGCAAACCGTGACAATCCCAACCCCAACGACGTTCAACGTGGTGTCCTCGCATCGTTTGATAGCGTGGCACAGCGTCTTTGATTGTACTTACTAAAATGTGACCGTAATGAGGTAAGCCCGTCGCAAACGGTGGACCATCGTAAAAAACATAATTCCCTGCAGGAGAGTCCTTTTTTAAGGTTTTTTCAAATATATTTTTTTCGCGCCAGAATTGCAGTATTTTCTCTTCAGCTTGTGCGGTGGCGCTTTTTGTTTTGTTTTCTGTATGGATATCAGCCATAGTAAACGAATCTTAGCCTTTTTTATGGTTTTGAGCAAAATAAAACTCCCGCCCCAACATGTCGGGGCGGGAGTGTAGGAGGCGCAATGGTCGACGGTCACTCAACCATTGGCCAAACAGAATCGGATCTGGATCACCTCCCTTCTTCAGAAAGTTACAATTCCTTTAAAAGTATAAACCTCCGATTGATAGGGTCAAGGTCAAACTACATCTCCTCGGGGGCTCGGATTCCGATAAGTGAGAGTCCAACAGCAAGCGCATTCTTCACCGCCTCAGTAAGAGCCAAGCGATACGAAGAACTTTTGTTTGCTTTATCAAGAATAACATTATTCGCATAGTATGCATTAAGCGTTGATGCCAATGTAATGAGATACGTCACAATGAGCTGTGGTGCAAGTTCAAGCTGAGCTCGTTCAACAACTTCTGGGAAGCGAACAAGGATGTGTTCGAGTTCACCCGGATTTTCTGCATGCTCAAGAGATGGTTTAATTCCCTGCTCTTTAGCCTTTCTTAAGACAGAATTGATACGGGCGTGTGCATACTGAATGTATGGACCAGAGTCTCCTTCGAATGAAAGTGATTTCGCAAAATCGAAAACAATATCTTTTCCAGGAGATTGTTTGAGGATTGAATACTTAATCGCACCAACCGCAACATCAGTCATGATTTCCTTTTTCTGAGCAACAGTAAGGTCTCGATCTTTCATCTTTTCTTCAACGAGTTTTTCAACATCAGCGATCAGTGATTCACCAGTGATCACATTTCCCCTTCGAGATGACATCTTACCCTCTGCAAAACGCATCATGCCGTGACTGATGTGTCGTGTTTTATTTGCTACAGTAGGATTCGCAAACTCAAGAACCTTCAAGAGTACTTTATAAAAATCTATTTGTTCACTCGCAGTAATCACAATTGATTTGTCGTAATCAACCTGATCAAATTTCATCTTTGCGAGCCCAAGTTCTTTTGTCTCGTATGTAGGAAGGCCTTGAGAATTGATAAATACACGAGTATGGAGACCGTATTCTTCACCCTTGAAAACAACCGCTCCGTCACTTTTTACCAAAACTCCCTTTGCTAAAAGTTCTTCTGTGATAAACATACCCAGTGGCGCTGACTGACTCTCAAAAAAGTATTTATCAAAATTGGTTCCAAGCTTTGCGTAAATTTCTTCGAAGTGAGCGAGACTTACTTTTCTTCCCCAGTCGTAAAGCGCATTGATTTCTGAATCAGATTTTTGATAAATCTGTTTATTGATCTCATTAATCTCAGCTTTTGAGGCTTCATTTTCTTCGTACGCGGTCGCGCCGTGAACATACGCTTTTCCAATCTGCTCAATTGCATCATGAAGACTCTCTTTCTTACCAAAAAGTGAACTAAGGAAACCTTTCTTGTGACCCTTCACGTTAAGTTTTTGCATACCCCAAATTGCCTTCGCGACATGCGGACCAACATCACCCTGATAGTTCGCACGAGTCACATCCGCGCCACTCCATGTGGCAATTCGAGAAATGGCTTCACCGATAGAATTACTCATCAAGTGACCGATATGAAAAGGCTTGAATGGATTGGGATCAGTGAATTCTATAATTATTTTCTGCCCGTCGAGAATTTTATTTTTACCAAAACTATTTGGATCTTCGTTAATTTCCTTAATTACATCTTGGAAATACTTTGGCGAAAAAAAGAAATTGATGAAACGGCCAACAACAACAGCTTTTTCAATGTATGGATGGTCTACTTTTTGGGTGTCTATATCTTCAGGTTTTACATCTGAACTTTTTATAAAAAAGGAAAGATCGCCATTTTTAATATCTTTTGGCGGATTCAAATCAGCCTTCGTCGCTTTGATCGAAAGTTTTTCAAGTTCACCTATTACAATGTCGCGAATATCTACCATATTATTTTCCTGTGCTACCGAAGCCTCCCTCACCCCTTGCTGTCTCAGACAGTTCTTCCACTTCTACAATTGTAACGTCTTCTTTTTTTTGAATACACATCTGTGCGACTTTATTTCCCTTTTCAAAAGTATACGGTGCATCTGAAAGATTAATCATTCCAACCATGACTTCGCCCCGATAACCCGAATCAATCACACCCCCTAGAGTCTTAAGTCCAGCCTTGTGTGACAGGCCACTTTTATCCCAAATGAAACCAACGTACCCGTCTGGAATTTCCATTTTCAGACCAGTTCTTACTTGTACACGTTCACTTGGTTTAAGAGTTACTGGCTCACTCGCAAGCAAATCAAAGGCTGCATCGCCCTGAAGTGCGTATTTCGGTAACGACAAACTCTTATCCATTCGGACGATCTTGAGAGTAAGAGGCATGTGGGAATTGTAGCAAAGAAACTAAATCTTGAGGTTGAGCTCCTTTTTTACTGTTTCGTAAACGACTTCATGCACCGCCTCAGGCAACATGCAGACATTCCCTTCACAGCAGCTAATTTTTACCCAATTTTTATGAGTCTTTGCCATATAAAGGGCACCATTTCGAGAATGTTCAAGATGTATGAGGTTATCTTCAGCAACATCCTTTCGTCCATCCTTCAAATATTTCTTCTTTCGTTGGGCAACTTTTTGCTTGAGCCATTCCTTACTCACTTCAAAAGGCACGTCGAGATACACCACAAGACTTGGTCGTGGAATACCAAAAACTTTATGCTCCATAGTGTCGAGCCAGTTTAAAAATTCTTTTCTCGCTTTCGGATCTTCAATTTTTCCTCCCTGATGAATTTGGTTTGCACTTACATATCGATCCGCAAGAACAATGTAACCCTCATCGAGCCATTTCTTAATATGTTTGCTGGATTCGAAACGGTCCGCTGCATAGAGCACTGATGCAACGCGCGGATCGGTCTGAATGAAGTCGCCATAAATACCGCTTAAATATTCGCCAATAAGCGTACCGAAAAAGTTTTCTCCGTACCGAGGAAAATCAATTGTCTTTATTTTTACACCAGCCTTCTTGAGTCGAGCAGCGAGCAGCTTTACTTGTGTCGCCTTTCCAGATCCGTCGATACCATCAATAACAATTAATTTCCCTTTTTTCATAATTATATTTTTATTTTTTCCTTAACACCTCATCAATCTTTCTCGCAATTTTCACCATATCCTTCTCTTTCTTTCCTCGAGTAGTTTCTGCCGCAGTACCAAGTCTGATTCCAGACGGATCCATTGGAGATCGAGTTTCATTTGGAATGGTATTTTTGTTTACGATAATTCCCGCTTTTTCGAGTTTATCGCTCGCATCTTTTCCAGACACACCTTTCCCCTTCATCCAAGTATCTACGAGGATGAGATGCGTATCAGTTCCACCAGAAATAATTTTCCAACCAAGCTTCTTGAGTTCATCAGAAAGCGCTTTTGCATTCTTTACGATTTGAGCACCGTACTTCTTGAACGCAGGAGTTGAAGCCTCTTTGAGCGCAACAGCAACAGCTGCAATTTGATTCATATGCGGGCCACCCTGTAATCCTGGGAAAATCGCTCGATCAATTTTTTTATCGAGTTCTCGTTCATCTTTCTTTGCAAAAATAATTCCGCTTCGAGGGCCTCGAAGAGTTTTGTGAACTGTTGTTGTTACGATATCAGCGTATGGAAATGGACTTGGGTATGCACCAGCCGCAACAAGCCCTGCCGTGTGAGCCATGTCCACCATAAGGAGTGCACCACACGCATCGGCAATTTCTCGAAACTTTTTGAAATCGATTGATCGTGGGTATGCAGTGAAACCAGCAATAATCATGTTTGGCTTATGCTCCATTGCAATCTTTTTGATTGCTTCGTAATCAAGCATCTCGGTATTTGGATCAACACCAAATGGAATTTGATTCCAAAGTTTTCCTGTTGCAGAAACTTTGTGACCGTGGGTTAAATGACCACCATGATCGAGACTCATGCCCATCACCTTTCCATGTGGAGATACGAGACCAACGTACACCGCCAAGTTTGCAGGTGAACCAGAAAGCGGCTGAACATTTACATGCCAGTTCTTTGGATTAAGTTTAAAAAGTTTGAGCGCACGATCAATCGCAATCTCTTCGATCGTGTCAGTGTTGGTCTGACCACCGTAGTAACGCTTCCGTGGATAACCTTCTGAATACTTATTAGTGAGCTCCGAACCAAGAGCTTTCAACACATCGTTAGAAACATAATTTTCAGAGGCGATAAGATTGATAACCCCCTTCTGTCGTTTCTTTTCGGCCTGAATTAGTTTCTCAATCTGTTTATCTTTCATGGTCTTGATTTTATTACCTCAAATTGTCTGCCCAGGATATTTTCGTCTGAATCATCATTAAATAACTTTTCACTCCCTTCAAGCAAGTAGACATGTGCAATACCAGCTTGGATAATTGATTCCCAACACCAACGACAGCACCACCAATGACCCCACAAATACAAATCTGCCCCCCTGGGATCGTGGCCCTTTGCTATCGCATCCGCAATAGCCCGTGGCTCACTATGATTTTTAGGATCACACCCTTCGCATAAATCATACCCCTGACCTGTTGGGATTTTTTTTATGACTCTCACACATGGATTTTTTTTATGAAAATCGGTTCCGTTTGCCCCAATTCCAATGATCATTTTTTCCTTCACAATTACAGAACCGGTTGGTGTATCGTCGTCTAGAGAATCCGACATTGCATAGCTTCGTGCCACGCGCATAAATTGATTGTCGAGTGATACGTATATAAAAGATCGACCGGTGGGAATGTAGGGATATGTGATGTTTTTAGACATATCAGTAATTAGAAAGGTTCGAGCAATTATACTATACTAAGACCAATCTGAGATGACAGAATTCGATAAAAAATACCAAAAAGCCCTTTCGGATATTATGGAAAACGGTATTGCCGAAACGAACCAACGAACTGGCCACGAAACCAAGGCTCTTCCCGGCTTAACTTTCTCTATCGACCTCGAAAAAGATGGATTTCCTCTCATGAGTTTAAGGAAGATTCCTATAAGAATCTTTGTTGCTGAACAAATATGGTTTTTAAGCGGTTCAAGAAAACCCGAAGACTTCCTGAGGAACTTTACAAAAATATGGGACGATTTTACTAACCCAAACGACGTCGTCACCGTTGCGTATGGATACAGATGGCGCAAACATTTTGGTCGCGATCAGATCGAAAAACTCATTGAACTTCTTCAAAAAGACCCGACATCAAGACATGGTGTAATTATTGCCTGGGATCCCTCAAGTGACGGACTTGGTGGTGTAGTGAAGAAAAATGTACCGTGTCTTTTTTCATTCACTGTAAATATTATTGGCGGTCGTTTACACATGCACAACATCATTCGTTCAAATGACATGATACTGGGGTGTCCGCACGATGTTGCCGGTTTTGCTTTTCTTCAGTCCATACTGGCTCAAAAACTTGGTGTAAAACCTGGAGTATATACTCACACAATTTCTAATGCCCACATCTACGACATACACTACGAAGCAGCGAAAGAAATAATTCGAAGAACAAATGATCAAAAGAAAATAGAGCTTCATTTGCCCACTGAATCATTTGAACGAGCTGAAAAGAAAGATGTTTCCTTGGCCGAAGAAATTATCAATGATCTCACGAATCAATACACCCCAAGCGATGCAATTAAAGGTCTTGGTATTGTAGTTTAATAATTTTAAAACCATGTCAATTCTGACAAAAAACCAAATACTAGAGAGGGTAAGAACTGGCGAAATTGAATTCAATCCTTCACTCGACCAATTCCAAGTCCAAGCTCATGCGGTAGATTTAAGACTCGGCTTCACCTTTCTCATACCAAAAGCATGGCAAATGACCAGTCGGGGGCGAGAAGCATTAAATATCGACCACTTCGACAAAAAAAGACCAGTCTATTTTGAGACGGTGGAACTTGAGCAGGGTCAATTTTTTGAATTACTGCCAAATGAATATGTTTTAGTTTCCACCCTTGAATCGGTAAAGATTCCCAACAATTTAATGGCGATACTCTACCCTCGTTCATCCACTAACCGAAAAGGTTTATCTGTAGACTTAACTGGAATCATTGACTCTGGCTATGAAGGTCAACTCGCTGTCCCCGTTCGAAACAACACTGGATCACAAACGGTTAAACTATATCCAGGTGAACGTTTTTGTCAGATCGTGTTCGAAAAACTAGATACCGTTATCGAAGCCGAAAAAAGTCGTTACCACAAAAAAGACATCATTGATGGATTTATCAGAGAAAAAGACAAATCCGGTAAAGACAACACGGAGATAGAGCTGGTAGCAAATGGTGACATTAAAAAATTAAAAAAGGAATACAAACTTGAATAATTACAAACTATCCTCAATCGCCGCCCTCGCAAAAGGAACCAGGGTTATAGGAAACAAGGGGGCAATTCCCTGGAACATCCCAGAGGATATGAAACGCTTCAAGGATATTACGACAGGTCACCCGGTAATAATGGGCAGAAAAACGTGGGAATCATTACCTAAACACTTTCGACCACTTCCCGACCGCACCAATATCGTATTGAATAATGACGCTCAGATGGAAGCGGAAGGTTGCACAATTATTGCAACGTTAGAAGATGCACTTGAGGTTGCAAAAAAATCTCCGGGTGGCGAAGAGATTTTTATAATAGGAGGTGGTCAGATATACACATTCACTCTACCGAGGGTAGACAGACTCTACCTCACTGTCGTAGACAAAGAGGTTTTGGGTGACACATTCTTCCCCGAGTACGAAAACGAATTTAAAATTGTTGCCGAAGAAAAACACAACGGTTTTTCATTTCAAACTCTCGAACGAAAAAGATGAGTAACAAAAAACTCGCCGTTGAGCGAGTTTTTTGTTTTGTGTATTAGATTACCCTTTTACTTCAACTCCCATTGATCGTGCAGTACCTTCAACGATTTTCATTGCAGCGGCAACGTCATGAGCATTCAAATCCGGAAGTTTCTTTTCTGCAATAACCTGAACTTGAGCCTTAGTGATCTTACCGATCTTCTTTGTATTAGGAGTACCTGAACCTTTTTCCTGCTTCAAGACCTTGAGGATCATTTGGCTTGCAGGTTCGGTCTTGTAGACCATTTTGTATGTTCGGTCTTCGTAAACATTAACAATTGTAGGGACCATTTCACCTACTCGATCCGCAGTTTCAGCATTAAAACGTTTTACGAATTCACCAATATTGATACCAGCGGCACCAAGAACCGGACCAAGTTGTTGGCCAGGAACGGCTTTGCCACCGGGTACAATCATTTTGAGCTGTTTTGTAAGCTTTTTTGCCATAAATGTAAGTGGGAGAAATATAGCTTAAATTCGCTTTACTTGCAAGAAATCAAGCTCGACTGGCGTTTCGCGGCCGAACATAGCAACCAACACCTTGATCTTGCCTCGTTCTGAATCAACTTCACTCACCTTACCCTCAAGATCTTTAAATGGACCATCGACAATTTTGACTGCATCACCAAGACCTAAATCAATAGCATGTTTTGCACCATCAGTGTTCATTCGTGCAAATAGCGAATCAACTTCAGTTTTGCTTAATGGTACTGGATATACTCCCGAACCAACGAAACCAGTTACACGAGGAGTATTTCGGACAACGTACCAAGAATCATCCGTAACTGTCATGTCGACAAGAATGTAGCCAGGATAAATTTTTTCTTCTTCTGTAACACGTTTACCAGCTTTTACTTTTATCTTCTTTTCAGTTGGGACAATCACATTATAAATCTTGTCTTCCATTCCAAGAGATTCAATACGCTGCTTAAGATTACGCATCACTGCGTATGGATAATAATGGAAACCCAGTAAAATTCGAAGAGGATGAAGTTTTGGTTGAT
>CAYTZJ010000007.1:0-6231 GCA_964442475.1 uncultured Candidatus Saccharibacteria bacterium
TCCTTTGTTTACCTTATCAGTAACTAATTTCTGAGCTTCAGCAACCGTCTTTGCTGTTTCATCTGCACCAAAAGTAAAGTTTGCAATGTCTGGTACTGCAAAAACCTCACCCTTGCCACTTACAGAGATTACGTTCATGGCAGGAGTACGGTCATCGACATTAGCGGTTAATTTAAGTGTATAGAGTACCTGTACGGCCAAAAAAATCATGAGGAAAACAAGCGCAATTCCTCCAAATTTAACGAGTCTTTGACCCTCTGTTGTATTAAACATATTTTTATTATTTTCTAGTAAATATAATTAAGTATACATGCACAAAGACGCGCAATTTTACTTTCTCTTACAATTGGGTTCCTATTGTCTAAGGTTAAATGTAAGGTTGAGATTCGCTCGCCGTACACCATCTGCTCCCTCTAAAAGACATTGCCATTTGAATTCTTCACCACGTGGAACCGAAACAGTAAGCCAGTGATATTGATTAAATGTGTTTCGAGCATCAGATGAGGTGTCAGCCTGTGCACCAACGATACCAGCTATCTCGATCGCATCATTAAAGCCAAGTGAGTCTGGAAACGTAACGAGCAAAGAACCTTTTTCATATTTTTTACCCACTGCTTCACTCGACTTAAGTTCAATACAATCATCAAGTGGTGAATGGTTGTCGGTTGCAACCTGTGATGTAGTTGTTGTCGGTTGATTTTGAGTATTTTGTTTGATTGGTTGAACAATCTGTTGCGAATTATTGTTTGATTGATTTGAAATCGGAGAAAAAGTTTTAAATACAAAAAGAACAATCGTGGCAATAAAAATAAGAGCTACCAATAATGTAAATAACAAAACTTGTTCAATTTTCATAGTTTAATCATACTCGCATCTGCCACCTTGCAAAGATACCTGCTGGCAAATGTCGCCCCGCTCTGGTTTCAAGTGTCAATTCTCCAAATTGAACTTCCCCGTTTCGATTCCCAATAAGATCCAGAATGTTATTTTTATAAGCAACACTTGAATATCCGGCTGCATAGCCATTCATCAAAACAAATACTGGATCATTAGAAAGAAGTTTATGACACTCGCCTACAAGTTCAGTAAGATTTTCTTCAATCTTCCAAACTTCTCTGTTGGGACCATGACCATAGGATGGCGGATCCATAATAATTGCATCATACGTGCTACCGCGACGGACTTCTCTTTTTACAAACGAAAGCGCATCATCAACGATCCAACGAATTGGCTTAGACTCCAAGCCAGACACTTTGGCATTTTCACTTGCGCGAGCAACCGAAACCTTTGAACCATCAACATGACAGACATGCGCCCCAGCCTTTGCAGCAGCAAGTGTTGCCCCACCTGTATAGCCAAAAAGATTCAAAACCGAAACAGGTCTATTAGCATTTTTAATTGTTTCCTCAATCCATTTCCAATTTTCAGACTGTTCAGGAAAAATTCCTGTGTGTTTAAAAGCAAGTAGTGATACAACAAACGTTAAGCCAGAAATCTCAATCGTCCACGAATCAGGAACTTCTTTATTTTTTTTCCAATTTCCACTTCTTCCTGATGTTACAAACTCAGCATGAACGTTCTCCCACAAATCTGGAGAGCTTTTTTGCCACAATGCTTGTGGGTCAGGCCTTCGCAAGACAAAATTACCGAATCGTTCGAGTTTTTCTCCACTACCAGAATCTAGCAACTCATAATCTTTTGAGGGTTTGGTGGCAAGAATTTCAAGCGCATTATTCATGCAACAAGATTAACAAGAAATTGCTTATTCACCAATTGCGTCGATTGCATCGTCTGCAAGATCTTCAGCTCTTTTAGCCAATTTTTCTGCCTCATCATAGTCACGATCATCAAATGCATCTTCAGCATCTTCTAACTTATCTTGAGCATCTTCCAAAATATCTCGTGCTTGATCTACATGTTCACCGTCGTCATATGCTTGTTCGATCTCGTCTTCTGCATCATTGATTGCCTCTGTTGCATCATCAATTGCTTCTGAAGCATCACCATCGTCGCCATTTAAGTCATCACTAATATCATTTAATGAATCAATGACATCCTGAGCTACATCAATTGCTTCTGCGTAATCTTTATCAACAAAAGCGATTAAACCATCGAATAAATCCTTTTCCGCATCATCGAGATCATCACGGTCATTTGCAACATCAACACCATCATCTTCCGCATCATCAATATCATCCTCTATATTTTCAATTAAATCGTGGGCTTGTTTAAGCAATTTTCGTGCTTTGGCTTCATCAACTGATGCTGTGTTTGTTTGAGAATTCACAGAAGGAGTGGCAACAGTTGGAGTGGTTATTGAGTTTGAACTTGAAACCTGAGAAGAAAGTAATGCTGCGTATGATTTAAGATATTCAACTTGTGAAATTGGACCGAATGTACCAGTCGAAGTAATACCCCGCGCTGCTTGCCAACGTTTTACTGCATCTTTGGTCAAGCCACCAAACAAGTCGGTTTCGTTGCCTGGAGATCCGATACCGCTTTCTGCAACCTTATAACCATTTTCATTCAAAAACTTCTGGAGACAGCGAACTGATTCACCTGTAGAACCAACTTCAAGGTTTGCATCAAAGCTGCATTTAGCTGGAGCGGCCTCTGTGACAGAAGCAAAACCCACAACAACACACACAACTACAACTAAACTAAAAATTTTAATTTTTCCGAAGTTCATATTGATAAACATTATTTTCTTAAATGTATACGAATATTATACCATTCTCAAAACTCAATGTAAGATTATTAAATAGACGTTTTAAGATTATTAAATCCGATATTAGGCAAAGATTAAAATATGCACATGGGTGGATTAGATTTGCAGCTTTTTTGGTTTTTTTACAATATACCTATCAGATTCAATTTTCCGACACTATTTATTGTATTTATTGCCGAGGCGCTGGCATATATTTTACTTACAACCACCATTATTTTCGTTGTGTATTCCGCCATGTCACGGCATAAAAAAATCAAAGCCGCGATATCGCTTATTTGTGCCGCAACACTTTCAAGTTTACTAATCACTCAATTCATCAGACTTGTCTGGCACAGACCTCGCCCCCTTATAAGTCTTCGTTTGCCCGAAATAATTTCAGAAACATCTTATTCTTTCCCTTCGGCACACGCAGCGATCTTTTTTGCACTTTCAACTATTATTTATTTTTATAATAAAAAAATTGGGATAATTTTTTTCGCTACCACCCTTTTGATGTGCTTTGGAAGAATTCTGGCTGGTGTTCACTACCCCTCTGACATTATTGCGGGAGCCTTTGTCGGCACAACAAGCGGTATACTAGTTCATTTACTACTACACGCACCCGCTCGAAGAAAACTTTTTAAAAAATAGAACACGAAACCTTATATCAATTTTTGTTTATATTTTTTCTGAGATCTCCATGAGACGATTGTATTTACAAACTCTTTCGCCACGAGTAAGAGAACCCGCCTTGATACAACCACAAGATAAACCAACAGCGATATCTGCAATAAATGTATCTGTTGTCTCTCCTGAACGATGTGAAGCAAATGGAATCCAGCCTTGTTGTGCGGTCATTGCAACCGCATTCATTGTTTCAGTGAGTGTTCCGATCTGATTTGGTTTAATAAGCACCGAATTAATCGCCTTGTTTTGAATTGCTTTTTCAATTCTCACAGTATTTGTTACTGTCAGATCATCTCCAACAATCTGAATTGAACTTCCCAATTCATCTGTTAATCGAGAAAAAGCAGTCCAATCTTCTTCATGAAATCCATCTTCGATCGAAATGATCGGGTACTGACGAACCAAATGTTTGTACCAATCGAGTAATTCTTCACTTTTTAAGATTTTTTTAAGCCCAGAAATCTTCACATGATACCCATCGTGTTGATAAAAGCTTGTTGCGGCCACATCAAGTGCAATTCGAACCTCATTAGATGAATATCCAGAATCTTTTATTGCTCGGACAATAAACTCAAGAGCTTCTTCATTTGAAGAAAGCTTGGGAGCAAATCCCCCTTCGTCTCCAACACCAACCGAATATCCACGCCCATGAAAAAGTTTTTTGAGATTATGAATAACCTCTGACACAACTTGAATTTTTCGTTCAAAAGTTTCAATACCGAGCGGTACAATCATAAACTCTTGAATGTCGAGACCACTGTCTGCATGTTTGCCACCATTTACAACATTAAACATCGGCTCAGGTATCTTAAAGTCTGAATTACCAGTTAAATCACCGAGATATTCATACAATTCGATACCACGTTCACGAGCAGCTGCTTTTGCAAAAGCAATAGACACACCGAGAATGGCGTTTGCGCCAAGTCGAGATTTATTGGATGTACCGTCGAGTTCAATAAGCACGCGATCAAGTGATGATTGCGTAAAATTACCCCCGGCAATTTTTTTATTTATTTCTTCTTCAACATTTCGCACAGCTCGAGATACACCCTGACCATTAAAGCGGGCTGGATCGTTGTCTCGCAACTCATGTGCTTCATACGAACCGGTACTAGCACCAGACGGCACAGAGGCCCTGCCAACAGCCCCACCAACAAGTTCACAATAAACATCCACGGTTGGATTACCTCGTGAGTCAATAATTTCGCGCGCACTGAGAAACTTGATCGTCGTTGTCATGCGTTTACTTGAGATTTTATTTCTCTAACTTCTTTTTTGATCATATGCCCATCCTGGTCCAAATCATAGATCACCACCGCACCAAACAGCATGTTGATTTTTGACACATCTTCATCTGAAATCTGTTCGATGTATTTTGTAAGTGCTCGGATTGAATTACCATGCGCAACCAAAAGAATATTCTTTCCTTGTCTGAGTAACGGTAAAATTGTGTTAAGAAAAAACGGTACCGCTCTTTCATATACCATTTTTAAAGTTTCACCGTGTGGTACGGGATAATTCCACCCTCTGCGTAATTTTTCGAATTCTTCCGTACCAAGAATTTCCTCCATTTCCCATTTGTTTTTGCCGGTATAGTCACCATAATCACGCTCATTGAGCGCTGCACTTCGAGTAATCGGAACATCGATACAAATACCATTTTCCATACAAAGAAGCGTTTCGAGCGTGCGAACTTGTTCTGAAACAAAGGCTTGGTCAATGGTTTGATCTTTAATTAAACCTCCCATCTTGACCGACATTTCAAGGCCATATTCGGTCAGATCAACATCAGTTTTACCCGTCCATTTGCCGAGTTTGTTCCATTCTGATTCATGATGACGTGCGACGATAAGTTTTCCCATATCATTATGTATTTACCTGATTTCGTGGCGGACGACCTTCAAAAAAATCAATGATATTATTGGCGGCGATCTCTGCCATTTGGTTTCGTGTTTCGATACTTGCAGATGCAATATGTGGAGTAAGAATAACGTTTTGCAATTTTCGAAGCCCACCAGAAATTGTCGGCTCAAATTCAAATACATCTAACCCGGCACCAGCAATCACTCCATTCTTAAGAGCTTTTTCCAGTGCAATTTCATCAATTACTGCACCACGTGAAGTATTTATTAAAAAACTAGTTGGCTTCATAAGCTTAAGTTTGTCAGCATTGATTAAATGTTTCGTCGAATCCATGAGTGGAACATGCAGACTGACAACATCAGACCCACTTAAAACACCTTCTGGAGTCTCACAATATGTTGCATTACATTCTTTTTCGATTTTTTCATTTCTAGCAATATCATAATAAACGACCGACATACCCAGACCCTTTGCATAATAGGCTACACGCTCGCCAATCCTACCGGCACCAATAAGGCCCAATGTTTTACCCAAAATATCCATACCGACAAAATTCATCGGTCCCCAACCTTTATATTTTTTCCTACGAACAAATTCATCGGCTTCAACGATTCGAGCCGCAAGTGCAAGCATGAGAGCACCTGTATGCTCAGCAACTGACTCAGCAGTCTGTGGCGCTGGAGCATTTGTCACTACAATGTTTTTCTTTTTTGCTTCAACAAGATCAATGTTGTCAAAACCGGTAGCGTAATTTGCGTATATTTTTACCGATGGCGCTGACTCAAAAACCCGAACGTCAATTTTGTCTGTGAGAAGCGAAAGAACCGCATCATAATTCTGTTTTTTCAAAAAATATATAATCTCCTTTTGAGTTGGAACTCTGTCCTTTGGATACACAACGACCTCATAACCACGATTGCGAAGCATATTGATGCCAACATCAGGAATCTTTCTTGTTACAAATACTTTTTTAT
>CAYTZJ010000007.1:6241-9382 GCA_964442475.1 uncultured Candidatus Saccharibacteria bacterium
GATACGTAGAATAATTTTCATATTCACCAAATAATTCTTTTTTATTCATTATATTCATTCTAGCCAGATAAAATTATTACATCTTTGATTAGGTGCACAATAAATTCGCATGTACATTGCCAAAATCATCCATATCAACAAACTTAATTTTTACTTTTTGAGTTGGTGATGAACAAAATAGCCAACAAGTACAAATGCAGAAAGAATAATTGCAATGTGAAATTTTTCAAAAACAATCTGAATTGTTGTCCATTGCGCACCAAGATAAAAGCCGATGTACGTAAGTATTATTGACCAGATCAAAGAACCCACAAATGTATAAATAATAAACTTCCAGATATTGATCTTAAAAATTCCAGCAGGAAGCGAAACAAAAGTTCTTACACCCGGCAAGAGTCGAGAAAAAAAAGCTACTCCATTTCCCCATTTTTCAAACCACGCGCGTGATTTTTTATAATCACCCTCTTTAATAAGAAGAAATTTACCATATGTACGTATCCATTTAAGCAACACTTCTTCTGGAAAAAAATACCCGATGTAATACGCAATCAGTGACCCAACAACATTGGCACCAGCACCAATAAAAACCACAAGCTCAAACGACATAATCCCCCTATATACTAAAAAACCAGCAAAGGGCATGGTAATTTCGGACGGAATTGGTATGAGAGCGCTTTCAAGCGTCATGAGGATAAAAACACCAACATATCCATATGATTGAATCAAATCAATTATGTATAAGGAAACGTGTTCGAGCATTTGGAAATTTAAAAATTAATAGAATAAAACAAAACCTACAGCGTTTTTTGCACCAAAGTTGGCGTTTTATTATCATAAACCACTTCGAAAGTTATTCTTCCTATAACCTGTCCCCGATCAGTCTCAACATTGACCGTCCAGCGACCCTCTTCAAGATTTGATTTCTGAGTATAACCACGATATCCACGATCAATTCCACCAATAACAGTGTATGGGATTCGACTAACAGAAACCCAGCGACCGATTTTTGAATCGAAACGTCGCCAGTTATGTACCACAGTTGTACTTAGATTCTTTGGAGCAAAAACGGCACTATAAACAAAAAGTGGTTGGCCTTTTTGTATGTGAATATTCTCAAACACCTCCAGTGAAGAGAAGAAAGATTGATTCTCTTCCTGCACAACATAATGGCTATCGACACGTTTTATAGAATGATACACACCAGAATCTTTCATGGAGAGCGGAATTGGCGGGATCAGATTAGTGAAATAAAGCAGGTTAATGATCAAAAAAACAGAGATAACTGAGTACACAATCCCCCGCCGACTTTTTGCAACACGCTCAGGCAAAAGTCGACCAAGAAAATGAACAAAGCCAGCGACCAACACAAGCGCAACAACGCCACTTAAAATGAAAATTATTGGTCCCATTTTGTTCACTACAACCGGAACCGCAAAAATCGCAAAGAAAAACAATGCAACGAAAAGCAGTGAAACTTGAAGCACCAAACGTTCATATTGTTTACGAAGAGATTCGTTGCCGACAATTAAAGCAACCAAAATCACAAGAAATGGCCAGCTTGAAAGAAGAGAACCACTGCGATAATAAAAAATTGAAAAACCACTGAAGAGACCACCGAAAGCAAACTGAATAACAAGAAGCAAAAACGGATGTGTTCGGCCAATCCACTCTCTTTCATACTTACCTGCTTCAATATAATTAATAAGTACTATAGAAAACCCAAGCACCAGAAAATACGAAGCAAATACAGCATTTTCATACAAATTATCTATTCGACGCAGAGTCAATGCATCAAGTACAAAACCCAAAAAAAGCGCGCATGAAGAAAGAGTTCGTTCGTGCTTGTGTATCCACTTTTTTAAATTATAAATATGATGACGCACGATCTGAGAATATCATAATTTACCCCTGAATATGACCAGAAATTTAAAGAACGAGTTGTTTATTTCGAAGATTATGCAAAATTTTGCAAGGTTCAACAATTCGAGGATCAACAATTGTGTAAAAGATATTAAGACCCTGACGTCGAGTTTGCACTAGACCATTATGTCTCATGAGTGCCAAATGTTGGGATAAATTTGCCTTAGAAAGTTTTGTGATTCTTAAAAGATCCTCAACACCTGTTTCTTGTAATTTAAGAATATTAAGAATTTCAAGACGTTTTGGATTGGCCAAAATTTTGTAAATATGAGCGTTTTTATCATATGCCTCCTGAGGAAGGGGTGATTTTAATTTCATAATTAGAATATTGATTATATGTCTCAGTATACCAGCCCAAAACATTAATGTGAGTTGACAGTTCTACAAACGTACGACACAAACTGTGCGTTGTGTGTGTTTCTACAATGAATCACTAAATCGGTTTGATATACTAGTTTAGTAATTAATTAACTACTTAATAATATAATTCATGGATACAAAAAGAAGAAATACCACAGCCGAAGTTGTTGTAAAAAATATACAGAAGAGAGACGGATCAATCACTTCTTTTGATATCAAAAAAATTACCACCGCAATAAACAAAGCAATGATTGCTAGTGGTGAAGGATCGGTAAAAGAATCTGAACTTGTTGCTAATAAAGTATATGCAGACGTTTTACGCATAACAAAAAAATACAAAAACTTTGTTCCAACGGTTGAAGGTATTCAGGATAGTGTAGAAAAGGAACTACTTTTGAGTGAGTATGTTAAACCCGCAAAAGCCTACATCCTCTATCGTGAAAAACGAGCCAAACTTCGTGCGCGAGGACTTCGGGTTCCACCAAAAGTTAAAAAATTAGCCGAAGAAAGCAAAAAATATTTCAAAAATTCATTGGGAGAATTTGTCTACTACCGAACTTATTCGAGGTGGATTAATGAAGAGCAGCGCAGAGAAACCTGGATAGAGACAGTAAACCGATATATGGATTTCATGAAAGAAAATCTCGGAAACAAATTAAAAGAAAGTGAATATAAAGAAATCCAAGAAGGAATTTTGAATCAAGAAGCGATGCCCTCAATGAGACTTTTACAATTTGCGGGTATGCCGGCAGGCAAAACAAATGTGTGTGCATATAACTGTTCATATATCGCCCCGACATGTTTCCAAGATTTGGCAGAAATTATGTATATATCGATGTGTGGCACAGGGGCTGGTTGGTC
>CAYTZJ010000007.1:9392-23198 GCA_964442475.1 uncultured Candidatus Saccharibacteria bacterium
AAAATGTTCAAAAGTTTCCACAAATCAATCTTCAGACTGGAAAAAAACTTCCCACACATGTCGTTCCCGATAGTAAAGAAGGCTGGGCGGACGCACTCACCCTCGGGATGAAGACTTGGGCGGATGGAAAAGATATTGACTTTGACTTTTCACAACTACGACCAGCGGGCGCACGACTCAAAACCATGGGTGGAAAGGCGTCGGGCCCAGACCCATTAAGACGTCTACTTACTTTTACCCGAGAAAAAATGCTTATGCGTCAAGGTAAGCGTCTTCGCAATATCGATGTTCATGACATCATTTGCATGATCGGAGACTGCGTTGTTTCTGGAGGTGTTAGAAGATGTGCACTGATTTCCCTTTCTGATCTTGATGATACAGAAATACGAGATGCAAAAAAGGGTGCGTTTTATAACACAGAACCACAACGAATGTTGGCAAATAATTCAGCGGTTTATGCTCAAAAACCATCGAACACTGAGTTTATAGAAGAATGGACCGCATTGATGAAATCTGGCTCGGGTGAACGAGGTATTTTTAATCGTGGCTCATTGGCAAAAACATTACCCGAGAGAAGAATAAAAGCACTCCGTGAACATGGTGGCTATTTTGTTCCATCTGGCACCACAATCATCGGTCCAATTGGCACCAATCCGTGCGGTGAAATCATACTTCAGTCAAAACAATTTTGTAATCTTTCAGAAGTGGTTGCGCGGGCTGATGACAACGAAAAATCGTTGCTTAGAAAAATTCGTCTTGCAACCATACTTGGAACATATCAGGCAACGCTAACCAATTTCCCCTATCTTTCAAAAGAATGGAAAGAAAATTGCGAAAAAGAACGGTTACTTGGAGTTTCGATCACTGGTCAATGGGACTGTCCAACTGTTAGAAAACCTGCAACACTCGAAAAATTAAAGAAAGAAGCAATACGAATAAATCAGATATACGCAAAAAAATTTAGCATCAACGAAGCAACGTGTATTACATGTGTTAAACCATCAGGTACGTTATCGCAAACAGTTGATTGTGCGTCTGGCATGCATCCACGACACGCTCCGTACTATATCCGCCGGGTTCGAATATCAGCAACAGATGGTTTGTTTAAAATGGTGAGAGATCAGGGTGTTCCATATCACCCAGAAGTCGGACAATCGAGAGAAAATGCAAGTACCTATGTTCTTGAGTTTCCAGTCAAGGCACCACAAAACTCGATCTATAAAAACGACATCTCTGCGATTGATCAGCTTGAACACTGGAAGATCGTTAAAATGAATTTTACCGAACACAATCCATCGGTTACCGTTTCAGTGAGTGAAGACGAGTGGATCGAAGTAGCAAATTGGGTTTACAAAAACTGGGACATTGTTGGTGGTTTGTCATTCCTACCTCGTGATAATCACGTATATCAACTTGCGCCGTATGAAGCGATCGATGAAAAGAAGTACAACGAACTTGCCGCGCATCTTGCACACATTGATTATTCAAAAATCATTACGTATGAAAAGACTGATGAACTCGATGTCAAAAAAGAACTCGCCTGTGTTGGTGGTGTATGTGAAATAGCTCTTTAAATTTCACATGTTCATAATCTTCACGGGTAACGGTAAGGGAAAAACAACAGCGGCAATGGGCCAAGCATTGAGAGCTGTTGGGAATGGAAGCACGGTCCTCATGGTTCAATTTATCAAAGGACCATGGAAATCGGGTGAAGACGTGTCAGTAAAAAAATTTGGATCGCATTTCAAAATTATTAAAAAAGGAAAAGGATTTGTTCACATTAATAACGACAAAGTACCATTTGAAGAACATCAAAAGGCTTCTCGAGATGCACTCGATTATGCGCAAAAACAAATTGATTTAAAAAAATGGAACATTATTATTCTTGATGAAATCTGGAATGCACTGTCATTAAAACTATTAACATCTGAATCGGTTACTGATTTTATCAATCGAAACATTTCTGTTATTGACCACATCATTATGACCGGACGAGACTGTCCACAAGAATTTATCGATATGGCCGATCTTGTAACCGAAATGAAGGAAGTCAAACACCCCTTTTCCAAAGGATCAATTGGGGCAAAAGGAATAGAATATTAAGCACAGTTCAAACTTATTATTTCCTATTTAATTCTATTTCTGCCATATTCGCGAAGTCTAAAATAAGTCCCACCTCATCTACAGACAACTTTCTTGGTTTTGTATCTTTGATACAAAAGACTCCAATTGATTTTCCGGTATTGTAATCAAGCAATGCCTGGCCAGCATAGAATCGAATGAATGGAAAACCGGTTACCATTGGATTATCCTTGAAACGGTTATCTTCGAGAGTGTCCTCAACAATAAAAAGTTCTTTTGTTAGTAGCGCATGTCCACAAAAAGAGATCGCCCGATCTGATTCTTTTTGGTCCAATCCGGTGCATGACTTGAACCATTCCCTGTTTGAATCAAGTATTGCAATAGTCGAAATCGGTACTTTCAATTTTTCAGTTGCTTCCCTTGTGAGACGATCGAATCTTTCTTCGGGTTTTGTATCCAAAATTGCCATACGATGTACGGCTTCCAATCTTTCCTTTTCGTCTTCTGGTATTGGTGCTGTTTGCTTGTTTTTTATCTTTATTTTTATAATTTCACTCAATTACACTCTCAATCCCAACAAACATTTTTATCTCATTATCGACACCAAAAACTGGAGAAATGTGCAACGTTGCTTTGTATAGAGTTCCATCCTTTCTTTTGTTTGTAACAATAACTTGCGTTGATCTCTTTTCATCCTTGATAATGCGCCACATGTCTTTATAAAACTCTGGTGGCATCTGATTGCCCCACAACGACGGCTTGTTACCAAGCACCTCAGAAAGGATATCACCTGTTGTTAAGTCAACAACAGAATTTGCATACAAAATAATTCCGTTAACATCAGTAATAATTACCTGGTCGGTGAAACCATTAAAAATAGAATTGATCAAACCACATCTCGTGCATTTAATCTTATAGGCACCGTCATCGTGCGCTCGGGCTAAAAGTTTTCCGCATTCAAGACATCTGAAGCCTCCCGAGTCTATTTGTTTTTGCTTATGTCCCTGATCCATAAAAAATTACATGGATCTCAAGGATCTCTCAGAATTGTTTCTTATGAATTTAATATTACAACTAATATACTCTGTAGCAAACTCCAGAACGACATTTCACAAAAAATTTGGTGACACAAAACCCATGAAAAAACTGGAATCTCTCAAATTACACGAATTATTTGACCAACTTGTTTTGATTTTTTTACATCAACAAATTCCCCCTCCAAAAGTCTTACGGATTCTTCTTGATTGTCGGCATAGCACATAGCAGGACCTCTCGTAATTTTGACTCGGATAGTACGATCTTCTTTAATAACGATATGGTCAGATTGCTCTGTGGAATTATTAAACGCCACCCCAATACCGAGTTCAAAAGAACTGTCGGTTATAGAACGATAATAACCTGTTGAACCAAGCGGAGTTGCAAAAACTACACCGTCACCAATAATTTCACCAAGTATTTGAACACCATCGATTTGTACTTCGTAACGAATTCCATATCTTGGATTTTCATTATGAATCACAACATCATTTAAGCCAACAATCATCTTACCCTTCACCACGGCTTCTAGTTTCGCTACCTGCTCAACAAAATATTCACCCTTAACAATGTGAGACATGATCACTTCATTTTCTTTTGTTTGATGACCGAGCTTGGCAATGCGACTGTTTTTGAGATACAACTTTGGTATGTTGGGAAAAAGGTATTCTGCCCGCATTAACGTACCGTCGCCACCGTGACTCACGACTACATCTGGATTTTTTTCTACTACTTCAAAAAAACTTCCATGTTGGGAAACCAAAGAAAGTACACGTTCTCGATTTTCACTCACAATTGCAATTTTCATGTTATTTTATTTTCATTATGCACCCGAATCAAACAAAAAACACCCATTCGGGTGTATTTTGTTATCCATGGATCGGGTTAGTGTGTATTATCTAAATAGGGTTACTTAATCTTCCAAAAACCGCTGTCTAGTTCCATATCAATACTCTTAGTCGTATTATCGGAATCAATCCAGCTCACGGTGGCGTGCTCGTTATCAGTCTTGCTCTCAGACAATTGAGCGCCCGCAGGAATAATATTGTTTGCTTTTATAAATTTGAAAAAATTTTCTTTCTCTGTAACATCCATGTTTGCTACCATGTCTTTAAACTGAGAGTTGTCGCTTTTTGAGGAAGAATATTTGAGCATAACAGCAACATATTCATCAAAATTATTTGTTTTTGCCAACTCGTCGTTAATCACTTTGTATGTTTCTTTTGCACCCATATTTGTTTTTGCTACATTATTTTTATAAAACCAAACTCCCCCAGCAACAACGATTACTGCAACAATAACAATAATTATTTTTTTCATATTTTTGCTTACTGCTTATACTATTACCGCAATTCTACTACAAAATTTGGTTCGCATTCGCTACGCTCATATACTCGATACCAAATTCCAACCACACTCTCGAACTCATTAATCTATACCCTTAGAAAATTAATTACCTCTTGCCATAACTCATGTGGTATTTTAGAAAAGCTTAGGTGTCCTATCAAATTAGTGGTTATTGTTGAAATATTTTTTTTTGCAACGTACTTAGAAATTTTATTGGCATCAATATCTTTATCGGTCGTATCATAAATAATTAAAACATCTTTTTCTCTGCCGACTCGAATTTCTTGAGGCGGGTTAAACAAATCTCCCCTCAACATTTCACTCCAGTTCTGATCACTGAATCTATATGCAAATCCAAATGCAATCTGCATAAAAGTCTTAAGTTGATGTAGGTCTTGTTCATTTCCTTTACTGTTATGAGATTTAAAATCAACGATCGGCGAAAAAGCAACAACCTTATGAATATCATCCCTGGGTAGCAAAGAAAGAGCAACCGCACCCCCAAAACTTGTGCCAATAAGATTGATCGGATAATTAGTATTAAATGTTTTATTACCATAGAGTTCAGTAACCTCGCCTTTTTTTAGATGCTGAACAAGAGTAAAAATGTCTTCGGTCGGTGACTTAGCAAGAAACTCACCTCCGCTTTCCCAGGTGCCACCGTATCTTGGAAAAAAAACATTACAACCCTTACTATTCAAAAATATTATTAATTCCTTTTGCTTTGGAACAGAAGGCAGGCCTTCACATAAAATAACGTTGCAGAAAGGTTTTTCAGCAAGACTAAATTCAAATATTATGTTGTTCACTCTACCTCTATGGATCATAAACCCCAGCATAAATAAAAAACTAGCGGTTGACAAACCGCTAGTTTGCGCACTCACGAACAGCTTTAACTGCGAGTCCATGAAGCTTATTCGCAATCGCAAGTCTTGTTATAAGGTACTCCTCGCTCATATCAGAAGTATTTATACTAATTCTTGCACTATCTCCTAACTCAACGAGAACTCTGCGCTCTCTTTGTGTTAGTGTTGTGCCGTACTCCTTGAGAAACACGGCAAAGGCGTCACTCACACAACAGGTCATTATTTCAGCGTGACCACAGAGGTAGAGCGTATCTCGAAGCATCTTGATGAGCCGACTGTTTAACTTATAGTTCAGCTCAAGAGATCTTGCTCTGTTTGACTCAACGGCTAGCCGTCGGATCCACCAGACATATTCTGCAACCTTGCGCTCCACGCTTTGTCGCAGACTGGCTTCACAGGGGCTTGGAAGTTTTACCAGGACATTGTGGCCATAAAGATTCCGTGCTTTTTTAAGCACGAGTTCAAGATGGTAACAACCATGCGTACCTAAACAGAAGTCGTCGGACTTACACGGCAACTCTTCCCAGCAAATTACAGAACAGTCAAACAATTCCTTCGAGTTCCTCAGAACGGAACGTAGTCGGCCGAGTTGAAGTGTGCTCATTTTTCTAAGCACGATAACAACATCAATATCCGAAAACGGGGTTGTGTCGTTACGTTGCACTGATCCCAGAAGAAGAACACACAACAGGTTTCTCTTGAAAATCTTTCTACACTGCTTTACAAACCACTCAAGTATATCCATTACTTACTCCCTTAAAGAAAATCCCAAAAAACACCCTCATCTTTCGAATGACGTGCTCTCTTTTCGAGAATTGCCTTACGAACACACTTCCCTTCGCAAGCTTGCAGCGCCTCAACTAAAGTACACTCCTTGCTTAACCCGCTCTGTTGAACCATCTTTCGAAGAAAGTGCGACATGGGTCGAAGTAAGGTCAAATCAAAGTTGACTTCTTTCTTCTGGAACGTACAATGCGAAGCCATAAAAAGCCTCGCCCTTGATCGATCCCAGCTTCCAAATGCATTGAGCTCAACACCGTCTCTTTCATTTGCAATCTTACAATATGCCGGAACAACAAGTTCCGGCACTGTCTTGTCGATTAAATACGACAAGACCATAGCAAGATAGCAGCCGAGAAGATTTTTTTGACCACCGATCAACGCCACTGGCTGATAGCCGAAGCGACTAAGGATTGGCAAATACATCTGCCAACCAAAGTCTGCATCAAGAAAAATGTGTTCCTTTCCAGTCCACAAAGGAATCGCCGAGTCTCTTGTACGAGATACAAGAAGACCAAGTCCAGTAAACCGCTCGGCCATGTTGACCATCTCCCGTTTTGTAAATTCAGGAGTGATGTGCCAATCATTGATCGGCACAGATGGAATGTTAAAGAGATAGACTTCTGCCACCTCTTTGACTAAAGACCCACCGCACACTCGACAGACCATTTCCCCACCGTTGGTTTCGTAGAGCCTACGAACACCAGAAATATTGTTCGCTGACACCAGTGTTTCTACAACACCACATGGACAACGCAACAGTTCCCTTGCTTCCTTAACAATGAATCCCTCGGCTTCAAGCCTGCTGAAGAAAACCCCGATCCAATAGACGTTCTCCTGTTGGTCATCTCGCCAAACAAATTCTGGCGTAATACCAAACTTGGCGTTAGCAGACAGATATCCACTAACATTACTCTCAATGTCGTTCGGATCTAATTTCAGACCATTGACATTGAGCCCGAGCACATGACTAATTCCCATCTTTTTCGATATAACATCACCAATATACGGCACAAGCATGAGACCCAACTTTGGAGCCTGTCTTGGCGTAATCGGCAAACTCACGATTGCAAACTTCATAATGCCTCCTGTTGTAAAGGAACTCGAAAATACACACTAAATTCAAATTAAAACCATTTTACTTAATAGTCAAGTAGCTAGATATGTGGTGTTTTTGAGGACTCCACTCATTCTCACCACTTTATTCCAGGCTCGGCAAAACATTTATGTACGAATGAAACTATCACGAGCCTTGTTTACTCCATCATTACCCTTGCCTGGATCATCTCTGGAAACTTAATCTTTTGAACCTCAGGATAAACGGCGTCGGTGGTTAGATAGGTTTAGAACTCGTATTATCAGATAAAAGAAAAACCCCGAGCGTATGCCCGAGGCTTGGTCCAGTTTGAACGCTCTGGTGCATTGTTGATCACTTGCGAGGACGAATGAAAACAAAGTAAGTGAAGAGTCCGATCTTCCGAGTTGGCCCGAGGCTCTCTTTTTGTAGATGCAGCTGGTCGAGATCGAAGTGGCGAAGCAGGAAGAGCGTGTGAAGTACGCCGCTGTAGAAGGTCGACTTGTGGGTTGTTGCGACGTAGTACACACTACCGTAGTTCTGATCAAGATCCTGAAGGCGAAGTTGGGGTCCAACCTCGAGAGGACACAGCTCCAGCCCAAATTCCTTGACCTTGTTGTACAGATCGAGAAGAGTGGGTTCACCACACAGGCCCAATTCATGTGCGCACACCATCACCAGATCAATCTCGACCTCTTGCGGTTCAAGAACGAACTCCGGGAGATGGAGAACGTATCTTGTACCGTCATATCTCCACAAAATCCGACCCGTTCCCTCCATGGCCACCTCAAGATCCGAAACGGTTCTCTTGGTGCCAAGCTTGATTGTTCGATACACCCTGAGTGCGGTTGCGGTGGTCATAATTCATTTCCTTTTCGGCATTGCCGATTGAGTTTTTGTTGATGACCACCACACGGTAGTCACAGTCATGAAGTTCCTATTTTCAAGAACCTAATGACCATGACTACCTTTCGCAAGTGATTTTAAGGTACTTTTACTAGCGCAAATAATACCCCCTTTTAGGTATATGTCAAGTGGGTCGGTGGTTAGATAGGTTTAGAACCATTATAACTATTTGTTCCACACTTTCGCCCAAGAACGCATCATTTCGATTTCACGAGTTTGAGAAGAAATAATATCGTCGGCAAGCTCTTTCATTTCAGGACGGTCGGTTAAGCTCTTGAGCATACTTGCCATCATTACTGCCATTTCATGATGAGGAATCATTTGGTTAATAAATTCTAGATCAAAATCTTTTGCCACTCTGAGTTCATCTAGGTCACCACCCACACTATTCATGTGGGACGCACCACCCATCATTCCTCCCACCATCATATATAGACTAGTTTTAGACACCTCAGTACTGAACCACTCCTTGTACCACCTTTGCATATCTATAATTTCCTTCTGTTGAGCTTCGATGATTCCATTCGAAAGAGAAATCATTTCTGGTCGTTTTGATTTTTCTAAAGCCAACTTTGCCATCTCAATCGCCCCTTCGTGATGCGGAATCATTTGCTCGATAAAATGTCGGTCAATATTCCCCATCATCCGACCATTTTGATCGCTTGAGGAAAACCGACCACCCATCATTGTCTTACCTGGCAAAACCGCTGATGCAGCTACAAAACCAAGAATCAGCCCGGCAACAAGACCTATTACTACAGATTTTGTTTGCATATTTTTATTATTAAATAAATAAAGAAATCGAGTCTAAACAACATTATTATACCTCTCCGTAAACAGATTTAGAACTTTGGGGTCGGTGGGTAGATGGGTTTAGAACTCATTTTATCAGATAAAAGAAAAAGCCCCGACCGAAATCGAGGCTTCCATTGTTTACGCTTTGGATTGCGTTTGGCGAAACATCGCCGTTCCAAGGACAAAGTCCAAAGGGTTCAAGAGAAACAAGTGGCTGATGACCAAGTACTACTTGCGACGCACGAAGACGAAACGGCGGTCAGCATCCCAGACGAAGTCAGGGCTGCCGCTGCGGCTGTAGAGCCACGTACCACCGTTAGACCGTCCGACGTAGAACACGCGGAGGCTGCCATCCGAGTCGGCAATGGCCTCCATGGCCACGACGACCCATTCGTTCATGGGCTGGTCGGTGTACTGCAGACGCAGTTGCGGGCCGACTTCTGCTGGGCAGAGTTCGAGACCGAGCTCGATGGCCTTGTCGCAGATTTGCTTGTCGGTGGCGTTGCCCTTGAAGCCGAGTTCGGCCACCGTCATCCTGACCAGGTCGACTTCTTGCTCGGTCACGCTCGCCGTGAAGGCGGGCTTGCCGAGGATGTCGTTCGCCCAGTCGCCGATTTTCATTCCAGCGGCCTTGAGGGCATTGCGGAAACCTGCAGCGTCCTTGATGCCTGTGCCGAGTTTGATGGTCTTCCAGACCTGGAACTCGTTCGGCATCTTGGGGAACCCCATCTTGAGCAGATTCTGAACAGCCAGGAGTCGCTCGTTCAATTGGGTATGCCATGCGGCATCCCCAACCTTCGGAATGACAAGGAGCGAAAGTGCCTTGTCCAGGGTCTCACGGATGATGTCGAGACTTCCTGGTGCCTTCGTGTTCTTCGGCGTCAGAGTCGTCATCACGACACCAATGTCATCTCGAAGAATCTCACGGGCCTGGTTCGCACCACCAACCTTCTTGACGAGAGCGTTGAGCTCGCCGCCGGTCATGTCAGCAATAGCAAACCGTTCACGGGTCGCAGTCATAGGAATCTCCTTGGGCTCATGTGCCCAGTTTCTGTTACCTCTAATCCGAGGCAGGAGCAATGACAAAAGTAGTCACAGCCAGGAAACCTCGTTTTTGCAAGGCCTTTTGGCTGTGACTATTCGCAAGTAGTTTCAAAGAACTTTACGCTACTATAATACACTTATTTTGAGTACATGTCAATGTTTAGACTCAAACTAAAATAACCTTGTTTTAAGGTCTTTTTATATGGAAATTCCAACTAGGATCGGTGGTTAGATGGGTTTAGAACTTTAATACTTCAATAGTTTATCTTAACAAATGAAAAGCCGAGAGGTCGCATGTGCAACCACTCGGCTCAGAACATCAATTCTCCTTTTTGTGTTACATCACACTAACTTCGGCGTCTGGCTTGAAAGCTTCACGGTTTTTGGGGTCACCGTTCCACATTTTCACCACAGTCTTTGTGATGCGTCGGATGTTTGGCAGAGTTCCACCCATCCCCAGAACATACATCCATTTACTCTCAGGACGAAGCTGGTATGAGACCCAGCAGTTTGCATCCTCAAGCATGATGCGGTGATAGCCACACATCTCTGCACAAAGAACCTTCACAGACTCAAACTGACCCGACGCACCACGTTTGCCACCCCGCTCGAACACCTCTCGCATACCGTTGAAGTAGACGTCGTCCTGGAAGAGTGTACAGAGTTCAGCGAGTCGACCTTCGATTGCGATGACGTCGGTATCCCTACGGAAGTAGCCACGCATGAGCACCCTGCTGTCTAGGTAGAGGTGGTTCATGCGTGGTGAGCGTTCGAGCAATTTCTCGAACCCACCCTCGGGTTCACCGTAGATGGTGATAGTGTAGCAGCGTTCGCAGAGCTTGCCGAACCGAACCCCTGGAACTGGACTGTTGGTGACACCTGTATCCTCGTGCCAGTTTTCGACACTCACCCACACCATGTACTTCGTGTCGCCACATAGAGAGTTGGTGAAGATGGTACTACCATCCGCACCCCTTTCCCGTCCCGCCCAAAGAACGTGCATGGCGTAGACTTCTCCCGTTGTCTTGGCCTCTTTGTCGTTTCGGGGGTAGTCCAACCTCTGAAGGATTGTGTTGTCACGGCCGACCGCAAACACACATTCACCCCGCCGAGCCAGCTGTCCTTTGCGATGACCTTGTGTACTCGCAATCCAAGAGTCTTCCCCGATGCCGATGTTATCGGCCTGTCGCCACATCAGGTCCCCGTCCGCTTTCTGAATCTTAATGGTCAGACTGTCGATTCTTCTCCCGTTCCCTGGCTCAAAAGCAAACCCAAGAATGGTCTCAAGAAACGGGTTCTGAACGATGAGCTCACGATTCTTCGAAGCACTCGGCTTCATAGCAAACCTCCTACGTTCCGCAGGTTAATGATGCTGGCGTTCCGCCAGTTTGGACGAACTTGTCCGACATGAAAATACTACGAATAATAATTTACGTCCAGATTAGAAATTGGGGTGGTGGTTAGGCGGGTTTAGAACTCGACTAATCAAAGATTAGAATGAGAAGAGAAATAAAGACAATTACCATGGGCCAAAAAATCTTGCTCTTATCTAATTTATGTATGTTTACTAGATTATCGGTGAGTTGTTGCATAAAACCCATCAATATTGCCAACAGTCCAATCCTAAGAGTTACTGGATGCTTAAGGTACACAAAACTATACCCATTAGTCGTTCCACCTCTCGGTAACACACCAACCAATGATTACAAAAGAGGAATTTGAGATTGCCCAAAAGATTATTTCCAAAAGAGGAAAAATACACGCAGCCAAACACGACTTCCCTTTCACGGGGTTACTTCGTTGTGGTGAATGCGGAGCAATGATTACAGCAGAAAAGAAAACCAAGAATCAAAAGAACGGAAACATTCATCACTATACTTATTATCGATGTACAAAAAGGAAAGGAATCCCTTGTAGTCAGCCTTGTATCCGAGAAGAAGAACTTGTTAAGCAAATCAGTGCAAAAATTGTTCAGGTAGAAATTCCGTCAGAATTTAGAGAATGGGCGGTGGAGGTTTTAAAGTCAGAACACTCAAGAGAAGCGGCTCAAGGAGAGAGTCAGATAAAGAGATACCAAACAGAGTATGAATCTTCAATAAAAAAGTTGAACAACCTCATGGACATGCGGGTAAATGGAGACATTGACCAAGAAAATTATTCCGAACGTAAGGAGGCTCTCTTAAACGAAAAGGCTCGCCTACAAGAACTCATTCGGGATACAGACAAGAATGTAACTGCATGGATTGAGACTGCTGAAAACAAACTGAATGTGGCTGAAACAGCTAAAGATAAATTTGCTACAGGAATTCCTCAAGAACAAAGAGAGGTGCTAGAAAATATCGGGACTAAGTTTATGTTAAAAGACCGTATATTCAGCTTTGACTTGGAAGATATCTTTGAATCGGTTCGAACCGCCTCAAAAGAAGTAAAGAAGCTACATGCTCGGTTAGAACCTGTAGAGAACGGCTTTACAAAAGCACAATATACCGAAATGTATCAAACCAATCCTTTCTTGGGTCGGTGGTTAGATGGGTTTAGAACTCTTTTAGTATAAGAGGAAACCGCTGGGCGAGCCATGCGGTTTCGTTTCTGCACATTATTCTCCCTTCACCTTCTTGAGGAACTGGACCAGCTTCTCAGCCCGCACACGACGCACTTCGCTGAACTCTTCTGCGGTGAGACATCCGAGTCTCCTCGGAAAGTCCTTCACGAAAAACGGTGGGTCGAAGCCGAACTCTTCCTCGGCCCCAGTCTGGTCAATCAAATACTGCTCTGCACAGTTCATGTTGCTTGGGTGGGCAACAAACATCCGAATTTGACGATGGTTCGGATGCACTTCCGTTCTGACCAAACTGACAGCAAAGTCTTGGGATTTGAAGACGACCCTCTGGTCGGTCGTCAAACCCCATACATACTCGAACAGCTCACGAGCTGGGGTCATGGGAACCTCCTGGTAAGTGGACTAAATCTGGGTAGAAATTACATTACTAAAAACTGTTTGTCAAATATTGGGGTGCCGTCGTAGAGGATGTTCGAACTGGTTTTGAACGGAAAAACAACGCTGCCATTTACATACCCACATTCCTGCCCTCCTCAAAACTTACTACTTCGTAAATCTGAAACTTGAGATTATTCCGTCGGCCTCACTAAGGATTTCTTGATTGATTTTAGCATCAAGCCCTTGGTAAGTAGTTTGACCTGAACTTGTTCGAGCTAATTCATCAGGCAAATTAAAGTACATAGAATAGATTTTTCCTTTATAAAAGACTCCGCCCAAGTATGCATCCTGTGGTGTTTTGTAGTTTCCTGAAGATTGCTTAATCAATGCACGGACATCAAAAAAGGGATGATTACCAATATCAGTGAGTGCCACTACTTTTGTTCTTGAGAGAAAAGTATCGGGTAGGATTTCGTTATTGTAGACAAGAAAATTCTCGGCATTGGTTGTAAGGTATGGCTCTGGACTGACTCCGCTACCATCCCAGGTGCCCATCATTATTACGTAATTGTCTTTTTTGAAACTTACCGTGGTACCCAATCCATCACCACCATTTCTCGGAACTATTGGGGTATTCTTTTCTTCAACAGACCAAGATGATGGATACTTTGTCTCAAAACCATATGTTTTGTTTGTATAGGTTTTCCAATCAGAATGTTCTTGTGAAATCGAAACTTTTTTATTTTTTGAGTAGTAAATTCCACCACCAATTGCCAACACAGCAATAATCGCTATTACTAATGGAACAACAAATCCCTTTTGTATATTTTTCATGATGATTTAAGAATACAACAGCAAAACACTTATGTATAGCAAATCACTAGAACCGAAAAGTCCTTACGAAATAAAGCTATTTTGTAGAAATTCCAACTAGGGTG
>CAYTZJ010000008.1:0-22048 GCA_964442475.1 uncultured Candidatus Saccharibacteria bacterium
TGTAAACCGAGGAGTAGAATTTTTAATTTAATGGCCATTATGTTGTGATAATATATTTCAAAGGGCAATTCAACAGCTCCTATCAACTCGAAGTCACTTTCTCCCAGAGTCTTCTTGAGAAAGGTTGGTCTTTCCGTCCGCAAAAGCAGTAGCAATCTTGTCACACTGGTCATTACCAGCAATACCAACATGACCCTTCACGAGATGCCAAGTAATTTCCTTACCCTCCATCACGGTTGCTAATCGTTGCCATAAATCCTTATTCAATACATCGTCTTTAGTCTTTGTTTTCCAATCATTTTTGAGCCATCCCTTAAGCCATGACTGTGCACCCTTGAGTACGTAACTTGAATCAGTATAGATATTGATTGGTTGTGGAATTGAATCGACGTCTGATGTTTCAATCTCAACAAACGCAAAAGCTTCGATGACGGCAGTGAGTTCCATTCGGTTATTTGTAGTTTCTCTTTCTGCCCCACCAAGTTCTGTAACCTCTTCCCTGTCAACAATAACCACCGCCCAGCCACCTGGACCAGGATTTCCTCTCGATGCACCGTCTGTGAAAATGATTATGCTGTTCATGAAATGCTTATGATTCTCAGTCGTAATTCTGGTGTTCTTTTAAAGAATGATTTCTCAAGTGATGCCTTTATATCAATCACGTCTCCAGATTTTACCATCTTCAGAGGATCGTTTGCTTTTGTAAAAAATGAGATGCCTGTATATGTTTCACCAACGGAATTCTCGAAACTTACCTCAGTATGATTCTTTGTTTTTCCAAATGGTTTTGCGCTTTTGATCTGTACGTTTTTAAAAAGAAATATCGGCTTTGGATTTCCAATTCCATATGGTGCCATTTTCTCAAGTACTGAATATAGATCATGATTGATATCATCAGCAGTTAATGTTTCCTCAATATCATCTTCAAGTACAGCACCAACAATAGAAAGCTTTTTATACGAATCAGAAAGTGCTTGTTCAAGCACGTGAATTTTATCTTGTTCAAGAGCAAAACCCCCAGACATTTTGTGACCACCAAAGTGTGTAAAAAGTTCTTTGCTTTGCTCCATAAGATCAACAACACTTACCCGACCATCAGAACGACACGAACCCTTGATGGTTGGACTATTTTCCTTTCCCCAAAGAAAAACAGGTCGATCATGATCATCCTTGAGACTATTTGCGACCAGACCAAGCACCGTTGGCTTCCAGTGAACATGCCCAAGCACGATCACCTCCCGGAGCGAGCCATTGCGGGCTCTTTCTGCTACCACCTGATTCACTTCTCGAATGATTGAAGCAACGAGCCCCTTTCGCTCATCATTAATTTTGTTGAGATGTTCAATAAGTACACCGGCGCGTGTCTCGTCTCTTGTAGAAAGAAGTTCGAATGCATCATGCGGCAAGCCCATACGTGACGCAGCGTTGATGCGTGGAGTGATTGTAAAACTCACATCATCTTCAGTCAGAAATCGTTGATTGGCTCGAGCTTGGCGAAGCAGTTTCATGAGACCAAGTCGCGGTGATTTACGAAGAACCTTGAGGCCATAGAATGCAAAAACTCGATTCTCACCAGTAAGGGGCACCATGTCCGAAAGTGTTGCGAGCCCAACCATATCGAGAAGCCACTTCTCCCAACCAGCAGTAATGTGCTGTCGCAAACCTTTTGCATCAGGATTAATTAGAATTGCTTGGATCAATTTAAAGATCACACCGGAACCACATAGAAACTTGTACGGATACTGACAATCTTTCTGTTTTGGATTGAGAATCGCATATGCTGGTGGAATTTCTCCATTCGGTTCATGGTGATCGGTAATGATCGTATCGATACCAAGCTCATTCCCCCGCTTCACTGCGGCAACATCAGTAATTCCACAGTCGATTGAAATCACAAGTTTGGCTTTTCGTTCAGCGATTTCTTCCATTGCTTCAACATTGATACCAAACCCTTCCTCGAGTCTGTCAGGAATATAATTTTCAAAATTTTCAAATCCTACTTTTTTAAAAAAATCGTGAAGAACAACTGCGCCCGGGATTCCATCGGCGTCGTAGTCACTATAGATTTCAATCTTTTCGTTGTTTTTGATCGCACGAATGACTCGTTCGACTGCTTTTGCCATATCTTTGAGCAAATATGGGTCGTGCGTGTGCTTGTCGTAGTCTGGAGAGAGAAAATCTTGCGCTTGTTCATTTAAAAGACCTCGCTTTTCGAGCATTTTGGTCAGAAGTGGATGCGAAAGACCGTTGAGCATGGGGCCATTATACCGTAGTAGCTAAAAGAAAAATTAAAATTGTGTTGTACAATGTTCGTCATGGAAAACTGTATCTTCTGCAAAATTGTAAACGGCTCGATCCCAAGCGAAAAAGTTCTCGAAACCAATGACTTTCTCGCCTTTATGGATATCAATCCCCGTGCACCTGGGCATGTCTTGGTTATTCCAAAGAACCATCATCGCTGGGTATGGGATGTACCAAACGTAGGAGAATACTTTGAACTCACCAAGAAAATTGCCCTCGCTCAACAGAAAGCTTTCGGCGTAGAAGGAGTGTGGTCACGCGTTACTGGCGAAGAAGTGCCTCATGCACACATCTGGATCTTCCCTGACCCAAGAAACACTCCAGGTGACAAGAAAGATTTCGCTGGGAATGCGGAGAAGATTAGAAAAGCTCTAACTATTTAGATTTCTCAATAGCCTCGATACCAGGAAGAGTTTCGTTCGCGAGGAAGTCGAGCATTGCGCCGCCACCCGTAGAAACAAAGGTAAATTTATCCATCAAACCAAGCTCTTGGATTGCTGCAACGGTGTCCCCTCCTCCCACTACAGATTTTGCTTTTGATTTAGAAATAATTTCAGCAAGATTTTTTGTTCCTTCTGAAAACCCTTCTTCGTAATTTCCAAGCGGCCCGTTCCAGAGCACGAACTTTGAACGATCGATAAGATCCTTGAGCTGTACAAGAGTTTCTGGACCAGCGTCCCAGATCTTATCTTTTGGAGCCATATCTTGAACCTGTTTTACAGTTACCTTTTTTCCATTCTGAACATGACCATCGATTGGAATGAAAACTTTTTTAGTTTGAAGAAGTTGCGGCAAATCATACACACCATCAGAAACAACCGAGTCTCCAATTTCCATATTAAGCTCTTTGAAGAAATTGTTTGCAAGTGCACCACCGACGAAGATGAAGTCTGCAAGATTCATGAACTTCTTGAGGAGGGCCATCTTGGTATCAAACTTTGCTCCACCAAGGATAAAGAGAAACGGACGATCTGGCCTGAATGCACTACTTAGGTGTTTTACTTCCCTCTTGAACACAAGACCCATGTAACTTGGAAGGAATTTTGGAATACCAACAATAGATGCATGTGCTCGATGCGAAACTGGAAATGCATCGTTTACATAGAAATCACCCATTTCTGCAAGCTTCTTTGAGAATTTTTCGTCATTATCCTTTTCACCCTTATTAATTCTGAGATTTTCAAATAAAACAATGTCGCCATTCTTCATTTTACCAAGTGCTTTGGTGGCTGCAGGAGTAAAAAATTTAGGAATAAAAGTTACTGGAAATTTTTTGTTTGCAAAATACTTTGCGACGGGTTTGAGTGACGCACCGCCCTTGCCTTCAACGTGGCTCAAGATAATAACTTTTGCTCCCGCATCACGAAGCAAGTTAATAGTTGGAAGAACTGCCAAAATACGAAAATCATCTACAACCCTCCCCTTTGCGATCGGCACGTTGAAGTCAACTCGCAAAATAACTCGCTTACCCTTCAGATTTTTTACTTGATCGATACTTTTCATATTTTTGGTATTACTGTATTTATGTATTTGTATTGTATTCCTATTCCCAAAATCTGTCCTGAAGGGACTCTCGCAGCGCGACGGCGCGAGAGGGAACAAAATTTCAGTAGAAATTTATGCGTGCCCTGAAGGACAGATTTAAGAAATCTTATCAACGATACTTAAAATCTCCTTAAATTGAATTGGGTCCAAACTTTGTCGCCCAACAAGCAAACCACTGACATGGCCATTCACAACAATATCTTCTGCATTAAGTGGACTTACAGAACCACCATAGAGCACTGGAATATTTTTGGCATAATCTAGACCAAGAAGATCGGTGAGAATCTTTTTAATATAGAGCATCATCTCATGCATATCAGCCCCCTTCATTGCTTCTGTTTTACCAATTGCCCAGACTGGTTCGTATGCAATTACAAGATTTGAAACTGATTTTTTTTGAATTCCTGCAAGCGCTGAGCTGAGCTGTTCTTTTACCAAAGCTAAATAGTTTCCCTGCGAGTCACGTTCCTTTTCACCAATACAAAGAATTGTACCGAGATCTGTGGACACAGAAGCTAAAACTTTTTTGTTAATCATTTCTGAAGTTTCTCCAAGCTCTCTTCGTTCAGAATGACCTATGATTGCATATTCCCCACCAGACGCCTGAACCATCACCGCACTCATTTCACCAGTATATGACCCGCTTTGTTCCCAAAAAAGATTTTGACTACCCATCAACACTTTCGAAGTTTTTAGCTTAGCAAGTGTTGAAAAATAAATTGCAGGTGGACACACAACCACTTCTGTTTTTTTAAGTTTTTCGGCAGCACGTCGTATTGCAAGAAAAATCGCCCGAGCCGATTCAGGCGATTCTGGGTTCATCTTCCAGTTTGCAATAATCAGTCTTTTGGATTTCATCGGCATATTGTATCACGAGCACATAGGGACAATAGTTGACTTACATTCTAAATTTCTTCCCATGAAATAATGGAATATTGATCCGAAGATAATGGAAAACTTGGTGGTGGACCGTATAAAAGCTCTGCGTCATATGTAATGTTTCGCCCACAATAACCACTACCGATATTACCGCTTGACCCACCACAGTACCAATTTGAACCAGTAAACGAGCAGCCATAACGTGCACTCGTACCAATCATTCCATAAAGGTTAAGGGTTGTTCGATGCCACCACTGAGTACCATTTGAACCTGAATCCTTGCAACTTGTATTGTAATAATAACGACCAATACGACCATTTTGAGCCATAAGCGCCGCATCAATGTCCAGAACGTCTGCGCTATACAAACCAGCATTGATGTTATTTTGAGCAATCAGTGCAACAACGTCTCGACCATCGGTGTATGTATAATTTATATCTTCATTAACGGTAATACTTGTGCGAGTTGAAGCATTATCAGGGAATTTGCCAGAAGCAACGGTCACTCTAGTATCACTAATATTCCCTTCTACCCAAACGTTGTCTTCCACAAAAATCAAACCGTTTGCAGGAATAGGATATGTACCAATAGCAGTTAATGCGCCTCCACCAGTACCTATGCTCCAAGTTCCCCACCCAGTTTCACCATTTGAAGTACAACCGTTTGGTGCAGCACGCAACGAATTTACTCGAGAAATTGTAAATGTATCAGTACCGTTCGCTACAGAATTAAAGACGATTTTATAGCCCAATGCACCAGAAGCAGCAAAATATCTACCAGATGCCTGAGCATCTGTTTTAATTTGAGAAAGATTATTAGTCATACCAACAAAATCAATTGCCTGAACAGGAAATTGTCTTCCCGATTCAAAAATATCTGGCCTTGAAGGCACTGCAGCTGGAGGTGAGGGATCGTTAGGAGAATCACAAGTATGAACACCAAAAGAAGAACCCCCATTACAATCATCAGAATCCGGATCGTTGTACGAAGTCTGGGCGCTACTTACAATATTGTGTGCAATACCATCAAATCTGATACCACCATTGGAGTGAATCGGTCCAAAGACTTCCGTACCAGCACCAAAACGCATATCACTGTTTGAAACGAAGGCATATTTAGCAAGTGATGAAATAGCCAACTGAGTTCGAATAGTTCGTTTAACCGCTGGAGCAGCATTAACATGACCCTCGGATGCAATTGTTACAATTGTTGAACCAGGAATCGGAGGTGTAATCGTGAGTATAAAATAACCAATCTCAACCCCATCTTTGTCATAAAAAGTGTGGGTATATGTAGGAGAGGACGTAGCGTGACCATCTGTGTAATCTTGTGGAGCATGAGCAAGATGCCAACGATAATACTCAATACCCGCCTCTGCAACCTGAAGGGCCTTTTCTTTATACACAGATGATCGAGAGTTTCTAAGATTTATTCCTGCCCATGTTATTAATGAACTAACAACCACTATTGCAATACCAGCAAAGACAACTGACTGAATGAGCATGAAACCACTTTTTTTATTGATTTTGAATATCATATGTTGTCTTTTAAATTTCGAAGACTTGTACCGGATGTAATGTTTAAAGGTAAATTTGATTTCGAAGACTTTCTTTCAAGAAAAATATTTACTTTAATAAATTTTATCCTAGATAAATCAACTGGATATGTAAGTGGAGTGGTTGTTCCTGAATAATTCGAATCATAATATTCAAAAATTGGAGTACTTGTACTGTTTGTAAGACTTGGAATCGCAGTGGTTATAACGGCAGAGCCTGCATTATATACAAGTGGTGTACCCGAGGGTTTAATAACACTTTTAAGCAAGCTATTTCCCTGTCTGTAGTACTTAACCTGTTCCTTAAGAGAATCAGTATCGATATTGGAATAAAAAGTTACTGATGAAGTTGCGGCCTGATTGATGGCAAATGTTCCAAGACTTGATGGTGACATTTCACGCATTTCTTTGATCATTGAGACAACCGTTCTTCTCCCGGCAATTTGGGCATTTAGATCAGATGATACATATCCGTTGATAGAAAAAATGTCTTTGGCAAACAAAGCAATGAGTGATGCTATAACTGTAAAAATCGCAAGTGAGATCAAAACCTCAACAAGAGTGAGGCCCGTACACCAAGTCTTTCTATTTATTTTTTCTTTTTTAATCCAAGACATGTTCATGGGTTTTAATTTGGCACCAACAATATCTCAATTTGTTGCCATGAATTGTTTGAAATAGTAACGGGTACCGTATAAGTTTGGTAATCATCATGAGACACACTGAGCGTGTACGTTTCATCTGAAAGTCCTGTGAAGGCAACTTGACCAGGCGGGGTGCATTCTGAAGAGAACGTAAAAGAAATATCTGAAATATTTGGTGTTGATGTGCTGTTTGCAGTTGAAAGATATGTTTTATAACGAATGAATCGATCACCGTCATGGATAGAGTTAATGTTTGAATTTGCTGACGTGTAATACGAAGCAGATGTGCCATCTGGACCAAGAAAATTCCATGTAGTAGCGTCATTATTTGTAGCAATCTGCATCCGAACACTCGTTGGACCAGCACCAGCGGGCTGATCGGCTGGCAACCAAAGCAATTGGTGAAAGTTACTTGCCGAACCGGTGTCAAACGTAGAAGAAGTAATCTGACCAGCAGAATCATATATACCAAGCGCTCCGCTTAATTTAATCTCGCCTGCCGGACTACTTGAGGTAATATTTGAGGCATCGAAATACTTGGTTGCATCAGTCGATGTGCTTTGCCCCCCTCCACCAGACCAATCTGTTTGCCTAAAGAAACCTCGATCGGTTATCAAAGTTTCATCATATCCCCCCTCACTTAGCTCTACAGTTGCATCAGAAATTGGTAGTTGCGCCGATGCATCTTTCACAACAACTAAAAGAGTTGAGCGATCACGTGGGGCTACAACAAACTTCACCTCAGCAGCATTATTGGGCACGATCGAAAGAGGATAAACCGGATTCATACCAACAAGATCATATGCGGGGTCTGTAAGTGTGACTGAATAAGTATCCCATTCCATATTTGAAATATTTTTTAAACCCGACCCATCAGTTACAAGATTTTGAGAATATTTAAGTACATTTGGCGTACCAATGAGTTTAGTACCGGAAAGCGTAAAATCTACTGATGGCACAGCAGTACAAAATTTTGTTTGGCTAACAACTCTCAAACTACTTACCCGATCAATCACAAAACTAATTTGTGTTACCTGCTGAACAACAACGGTTGCATGCGGTTTTGTTGGATTTGGATTACCAACCGCACCTGGAGTGTATGTTCGATCTGTTGTGTATCCGCTTTTTGAAACCGTAATCTGGTATACATTAACCCCAGGTGGTGCATCAACAATTTGCAACATTCCGTTTGTATTAGTGGTATCGTCAATCGTAATAGTTGACGTAGCCTGACTATTTACAATATGAACATCGGCATCTGAAACCGGCTGGCCGTTGGCGTCAAAAACCCTCACAAAAAGCGCTCCGTTTGTAGAAGATGTTTCAAGATTTTTGGGCGCAACATGCGTATTTACAAAAATTGGATTAAAAGAGGCACATGATGGACAGTCGATTTCTATTTCGACTAAACGATAATCAGCAGGTGAAGTGTCATTCGGACTTCCTCCAAGCGTGCCATCAAAAGGATCATCGACGTTTCGAATCGTTGTAGTTGCAACAAAAGGTATACCGTTTCGCACAAAGGTTTCGACATGATTAACAACACCATTGGGAATTCCCCCAGGAATTCCGACTTTAGAGTATGGCATATTACGAATCACTTCGAAGCGTTCGTTTGCCAAGTCCATTGCCACGATATTTATTCGAGATGTAGAGACAACTGTTAAAACACCACGAAAGGCATTGTATCCACTTATAGCTATTACTGAAAAAAGAATGGCGCCGATAAGAACCTCAACAAGAGTAAATCCACCTTGTCTTTTGAGTCGGTGTTTAGGCTTGAGTAGAAATTTTTTAATTTTTCCCATGTTATGGAAACGAGTTTTATATTGTGTCGACAAGAGAATAGATTGGAGTCAACATCGAAATAGCAAAGAATCCAACCGCCAAACCAATAAACACCATAAGAAACGGTTCTATAATGGTCGAGAAGTCTTTGGTTTTTTGATCAACTTCCCCTTCATAAAATGAAGCGATATTTGCAAACATTTCTGCAAGTTTGCCTGTTTCTTCACCAATAGACGCCATCTCTCCCACAAAAGCTGGGTACAGCTTTTCTTCGGCAATAAACACTCCAGATATCGGATTACCTTTTTCAACCGCAAGTTCAGCCTTTTTTAACACCTGCTTATAGAATCTGTTTTGAACAACATCAGCCGTGATACGTATTGCCACCAAAATATCTACCCCCGACGAAAGAAGTGAGGTCATTGTTCGTGCCGTTCGGGCAGCATTTGTTTCTTTTACAATCCCATTAATAATCGGTATTTTTAACAGCAAGGTATCAAAAAATATTTTTCCGTGTTCCGAACGTTTAAAATAATATCCTCCAATAACCGCCGCGATTAATGCCAAAAAAGAAATAATAAAATGATTTTTAAGAAAATCTGAAGTTCCAATTACCAGTCTTGTCATAAGTGGCAACTGAACATTAAGTTCCTTAAAAACACTCGAAAGAGTCGGCACAACAAAGATAAGCATGAGAACAGCAATAAGAACCATGATACAAAGAATGATTGCTGGATAGATCATGGCTCCCTTAACTTTTTTGTTAAGTAAATATACTTTTTCAAGCTGGTCTCCAACCGATTTAAGAGCGGTTGTCAGATTACCCGATTCTTCACCCGAACGTGTCATCGAAAGAAAGAGTTTTGAAAAAACTTCAGGATGTTTTTCCATCGCCGCAGACAAAGCTTCACCCTTCACAATATCAGCAGTAAGGGTTGTGAGGACCTTTTTGAACGCCTTGTTTCTCGACTGACGTTCCATGACACCAATCGCTCTTGTAATAGGCAAACCGGCTTCAATCATGACACCGAGATTTTTAGCAAATTGAATTTTATCGACCATTTTTACCTTGTTGAAAAATTGCGGCATTTTGAAAACATGAGATTTTTGATCTCTCACCTCTTCAACGTGTAAAAAAGAACTGCCTTCTTTTTTGATTGCTTCGTAAAGGGCAAATTTACTGTCTGCTTCTTTTTCCCCTTCGTATTTTTCGCCGTTGGCGCGAATTGCTTTAAATTTATATTTCATTCAAATTTTCTATTTATTCAGAAACGACTCGCAAAATTTCTTCTACCGTCGTAAGACCCTGAGCAGCCTTAAACAAACCATCTTCGATCATTGTAAGCATGCCTTCCTTCTTCGCTTGAACTTCGAGTTCTTTATCAGTCTTGCCCTGCATCACCAGCTCTTTAATTGTTTGTGACATCCTCATTACTTCGTAAATACCGATTCGACCCGAAAATGCCTCGGAGTCTTTGATCCCAGTCTTTGGTCTATACAATGGAATCTTTTCCCATGTTGCTTTAGCATCGACAATTTTTTCTTCTCTGAGAGCCTTGAGTACCCGTTCAACATCAATTGTTTGAGAAAGGGTTTTAATTTCTGTTGGAGTCATGAAGTACTTTTCCTTTCTGTCGGTAAGCTTACGTACAAGTCGCTGTCCGATAATAACGTTCACGGTAGAAACAATGAGAAATGGTTCGGCATGCATGTCGATAAGACGAGGTAGTGCACCCGCAGCAGAGTTGGTATGAAGGGTTGAAAGTACCAAATGACCGGTAAGTGATGCGTTAATAGCAAGGGCTGCGGTCTCAGTATCTCGAATTTCTCCAACCATAATGATGTCTGGGTCCTGACGCACCAATGTTCTAAGACCATTACCAAAGGTTAAACCAATCTCAGACTTCACTTGAGTCTGGTTGATACGAGGCATTTGATATTCGATCGGATCTTCGATTGTTGAAATATTTACGTCCGGAGTATTAAGAATTTCAAGCGCAGTATACAATGTTGTTGTTTTACCAGATCCAGTTGGGCCAGTGGTTAGGATAAGACCCGTGGTTGAGTTCATTGCTTTATGAATACTGTCGAGCGCCACACCATGAAAACCCAAACCTTCGAGTGAAAAACCCTGTACCCCCTCCCTCAAAACACGCATAACAATCTTTTCTCCAAAATATGTTGGTAGAGTTGAGACACGAAAAGAAATCTTCTCGCCATTCAAGTCAATTTTGAAACGGCCGTCTTGAGGCAAACGTTTTTCGTCGAGTTTCAAATTGGCGAGAATTTTAATGCGAGCAACGATACTTGAGGTTACATTTTTTGGCAAAACCATTGCATCACGAAGTAAGCCGTCGATTCGATATCGAACAAGTAATTGATCTTCAAGTGGTTCAGCGTGAATATCAGATGCATTTTGAATAATGGCGTGTTTCAAAAGTGTTTCAACGATTCGGACAACAGGCAAATCCTCTGCTTGTTTCTTGAGATCATCTTCTGAAACTTCATCACTATCTCCGTCTGCAATAGTTTTGATCGAACCTGCTTCTTTTTGGATGAGATCTCCAAACTCAGCCTTTAAACTTTTTTGATACTGAAGAAGTGTACTTTTAATAGATTCGTTATCAGTGAGTCGAGGAGAAATTTTAAGACCAACCTTCTTTTTTATAAAATCAATTGCCGGCAAATCGTCTGTGTTTAACATTGCCACTTCGAGTGAATCTTTATTACGTCGAAAGGCTACAACGTTATGATTACGAGCAATTGGTTCAGGAATAAGCGAAAGCACATCGAAATCAATGTGTTCCCCCTTCAAATCGACGAATGGAATACCGAGCACACTTGCCTTGATACGGCGAAGATCGTTTTCGTTAATTGCACCATTGGAGACAAGAACGTCACCAATGTTTTGCTCTTTTTCTTTTGCTGTTTTTTCAGCAGCAGTTAAATCACCCTTGGAAACCAGACCGGAGTCGAGAATAAAATCTTTTAATTGTTTTTCTTCAATGTGCATTAAAGTTTCAAATCAGCCTCTCAGGACACACAAATTTCTACTGAAATTTTGCTCACTCTCGGTGCCTTGGTGCATACGAGAGTCCCTTCGAGGCTGATTTAAGGAAAAAAGTACAAACACAATTCTGAAACCCCGAAGAATATTCCTTAATTATACCAAACAAAAAACTTACCCCACGAATTCATTTGGGATAAGTTTTTAAGTTTTGATTAAGAAATAGTGAGGTGCTTACTTTGTACAAATCAACAAGTAGTTGCAGGTGCCAGCATACAATGTACCGTCATCTTCCCAACTATATTTACAAGTAACAGTACCCCCACCAACAAATGATGCAACAGTATAATCCATTGCTTTGTCACTTTGCTGGACTCCAATTACTCGAGGACTAACGAGTGCAGTACACTCACTTAAAGAGTACCCTGATGGAACTTTAGTGGTTAGCGATTCTTGGTCGTTTATTGTGCCCGAAGTTCGACCAATCGGAACTGATTGCCATGTCGCTGTACCATTCGTGTCTGTTGCGGTCAAAACCTTGCCAACAGCTGGAGATCCGCCTGAAAGTCGAACCTGACCGTTTGGAAGAAGTGAAAGCGGAGTGACCCATGTGTTGTTACCCGCAAAGGAATCAAAATTTAGACTATGGTCTGTACCGAGTCTTGTAATGTGGTAGTACAAACTTGAGCCTGGAAAGCTTTGAAATGAAATAAGAGAGTTGCTTCCTTTAGTATTTGTTTCAGTCTGACCAACAGTGAGACGTGCACTTCGCGCAGAGTTAGGCTGTGTGGTACCAAACCCAACCATTCCAGTCGGAACAAGAAGACCTGTGCCAGTCGTTGGTAGGGTGTATCCCAAGGTGAGCCCACCATCCTTAACCTGTCCCGATGGGCCAACATTAATAGGAGCATATGTATTACCCGCTGGTGGAGCTGACGTTGGAGGTGCCCATGTTTGTGCAGCAACATATTGAACCCCGACACTAAAAACAAGCGTAAGTATGACTACTTTAATGCTATTAATGATTTGTACTTTATTCATAATCTTCTATTTATAAATTTTTAAATTTTTAATTTCCCTGACTCGTCGCTTGTATTAATACCTCCCTGTCACCACCCGATCCACCACCCGACGCTGACGTAAGCTGGTTTAATTCTTGGATCTTAGGGTCATCAATAGATGAAGACTTGAGAGCGGTCGTCGATTGAACAATGACGTGATATGGATTCGGCTCTCCCACAACCGGAGCCGGCTCGGTTTTTTGTCGCTTATAAACCACAATTGTAAGCCCGAGGATAAGTACAATCACAACAATGATTGATGCGGATATTGCTATGATTTTAGCATGATGATCTGGATGCATATGTTTTAAATTGGAATAATAGTAGGTTTAACAATAACGTTTGCACTTTGAGAACAGTTTACAACGACCGGCAATGGATTTGCGCTGTCTGTCACAGTTGCCGTTAATGTTCTACTACCTGGACTTGTGTAGGTAGTAACCACCTGTTCTACACTATTACTTGAATCAATTCGAGTAGTGTTACCCTGACCATCAGAGAATGAAAACTGATAATCGTATGGACCAACTGAAAGAGACTGGAGAGTTACAGTCCATGTAACAGGGAAGCCCACAAATGCAGGCCGAGGACTTACAGAACAGACTGCACTCAATGTGCCCTGAGGTGCCTGACTATCAGTATGAACTTCTGCCGAACCCTCAGACACAAGAGAACCGATAGTTACCTGTGCTCGTGGATAATAGAAAGTTGCGGGTTCTGAATAGCTACAATCATATGTGTTTGTAAGTTGTGCAGGGCTCCATTCATCTGAAGTCTTACACTTAAATTTGTATGAAGGAGTACCACCCACCTGTGCCAACATTTTTTGTTCTGCAGATGAAATTTGATAATTGACTGTGAGTCGTGAATGCAAAACCACCGGTCCAGATGATGGACTCGCACTCAGACTTACTGCAAGCGACTGAGTAGGCGCACTGGCACAATAACGAACGTTGTTTCCGGTGCCGGCGTTCCAGTTGAGCCAACCAACGACTGAACTACCCCATGAATATCCAGAGAAATTATCCTGAATTAATTTGACCCCATAGCTTGGAGACGTACCACTAAGACTTACCCAGCCGTCCCAACCGTCATTTCGAGAATTAGAACTTGAACAAGCTCCATCCTCCGTTCCTGCGCAAAAACGCGCCCAGCCTGTAACTGTACCGTCACCATTAATTCGAGCATTTTGTGGGTTGTTTCCACCACCAGACTTCGGAAAATTCAACCCGCCAAATTTAAGCCATCCAACATTATTACTCCAGGCATAGCCAACAAGATTAGAACTGCTATCTAAGCTAACGTAATATCGAGGAATTCTACCGGTAGGACACTGCGCCGCAGCTCCATTTTTTGTATCATTCTCATCAACGGTTCCATTTCCATCAATATCACAATCCTTACTATTGAAACTTACCCAACCAACCCCCATCTTTGGTGTTACTAGTTCACTGGTAGCACCCCATGCAAAACCACACAATTCAGTCGCGGCTCCCCTTCCACCTCCCTCTCCGTTTTCACCCTTTCCATTTGGAGCCTCACCGCCACCGTTATTATTAGTATTATTTATGTTTTGCATGTTAAATCCCTGGGCATTTAACATCTTCGGATCCGTAAAAAAGCCATGCGAAATTGCCGCAACACCAATGAGAGCAAAAACAAAAATAAGAGAAATTACAATCTTTCTTTCTTGAGCGATTTTATTTAAAAGAGCCCTCATGTATATATTTTTTTATACTTGACTAATCGCAGGCAAATCAGAAAGAGCTGGTAATTCGGTTAGTTAGAATTTTATCACACACAAACAATATTATTCGGTTATTTGTAAATCTATGTGGATAAAAACCCAATTTGACAGTTCGAAAATAGTTTGCTAGTGTTTCAACACAGTAAGTTCGTCCTCAGGGCGGGCTATTTTTTTACCAAAACTGTAAAAATCAAAAAAAATGTTGGATCTAAAAGTAATCAATTCAGTCCTCGAACAACTCGAACAAGAACGAGGTATTCCTCGAGAGCGAGTTATTGAGGCTATCGAAATGGCACTGGCTACAGCTTATAAGAAAGAATATGGCCAAAAGGGTCAGATTGTTCATGCTAAATTCGACCTTAACTCCGGAAAAGCCGAGTTTTCTCAGGTAAAGATCGTTGTTGATGATTCAACAGTTGTTTTTGATCCCATGAACGAAGAGGAAGAGAAAATGACAAAAAATGACGCTGGTGATGACATTGAAAAAGAAATTTTCAATCCAGAACATCACATTTTGCTCGACGATGCCAAAAGACTTAAGCGAGACGCTAAGCTTGGTGACGAAATCATTTTCCCTCTGGATGCAAAAGACGATTATGGTCGTATTGCTTCTCAGACAGCAAAACAAGTCATAATCCAAAAAATTCGCGAAGCAGAAAAAACAGCGGTTCTTAAGGAATATGGCGAACAAGAAGGAAAAATCGTCAGCGGGGCCGTGCAACGAATTGAGCGAGGAAATATTTTCGTTGATATGGGTCGTGCGACAGGAATGCTTTCATACGAAGACCAGATTCCAGGTGAACGATACACTCAGGGTGAAAGAATTCGTTCGTATCTTTACAAAGTAGAAGAATCTCCACGAGGTATTTTTCTCAGACTATCTCGTTCTCATCCGAAATTCCTTGAAAAACTCTTCGAACTTGAAGCTCCAGAGATTAATGGTGGCACAGTAACAATCAAGGCTGTCGCTCGCGAAGCTGGTTCACGAAGTAAAGTAGCAGTTGCCTCAAGTGACTCACACATTGACCCAGTTGGTTCTATGGTTGGTCAACGTGGTGTACGTGTAACAACCGTCATGAGCGAACTTGGTGGTGAGAAAATTGATATAATTGAGTGGTCAGCTGATCCCAAAAAATTTATCGAAGACTCTCTTTCTCCAGCAAAGGTGTTATCAGTTGGTATCAACGAAACAGAGAAGATTGCGACTGTAACTGTAACCGAAGATCAGCAATCGCTCGCAATTGGTAAGGGTGGTCAAAATGTTCGTCTTGCCGCAAAACTCACTGGTTGGAAAATCGATATTCAATCAGCACAAAGCGACAAGGAAACAGAAGAAAATCAAACACCAGAAGTACAAGCTTAAAAAATAAACACACATGAGCAACATGCATTTATGGCACGACGTTGACCCAGGCACTGCTGAGGAAATCAATGTTGTTGTTGAAATCAATAAGGGTTCAAAAAATAAATACGAAATCGACAAAAAAACTGGACTCATTGCACTTGACCGAGTTCTTCACAGCGCTCAAGACTTCCCTTTTGACTACGGTTTTATCCCCCAAACACTCTGGGAGGACAACGATCCGGTTGACGTCATGATTCTTACAACCTACCCATTGGTTCCAGGTATCCTTGTTCGAGTTCGACCGGTTGCAATCATGGACATGATCGACAGCGGTGAAGGCGATTCAAAAATAATTGCAGTTCCTGTTGATGATCCACGGTGGGCACACGTGCAAGACTTGAAGGATGTGAATCCTCATACCATTCGAGAAATCGAACACTTCTACAGTACATACAAAGTGCTTCAAAAAAAGAAAATTGAAGTTAAGGGCTTTCTACCCAAAAAAGATGCTATCGATGCATTTAATAAAGGGTTAAAACTCTACAAAGAAAAATTCAAGAAATAATAAATAACGACACTCAAAAAACCGCCTCATATTTATAAAGGGGCGGTTTTTTGTAACAAACTAAGCAATCAAATTCTTCTAAATCAGGTGTAATACAATGTTACTAACAACGTCTTAAGTTCAAACAAGACACATGTACAGTTCAATCCCCCAAACAACTAACGCAAACATTTAATAACATTCAATTATGGAAACCACAAACAACAAACCAATTGGACCAACGATGGGCTTGATCATTATTCTGCTAATTATTATAGCGGGTGGAATTTATTTTTGGCTTTCACGATCTAATACAAAAATAATTGAGAACTCGCCAAACAACGACACCGAAACAATCAATGGCAAAATTGATGTACACATAGGAACAACGACAAATAATATTTGATAGAAATTACTAAAAAACAACAAACCACTCACTCCAAACCCGCATCTCTCTTATGCGGTTTTTTGTTGCAAAATAAAAGCCTCGCGGTTACACTGTCTCCTACATGAAAGAAAAAAAATATACAGATATTAAAATCGAAACGCTGCCAGAATCTCGTGTAAAGATTACCGGCGAAGTCGAGGCGACTCATTTTGAAAAAGCACGGCTTGCAGTGATTAAAAACGCAACAGAAACTGCGGAACTTCCTGGTTTTCGAACAGGCAAGGCCCCACAATCTATGGTTGAAAGTCATCTGGGTGAAGCAAAAATTCTTCAGCAAGCGGCTGAAGCAGTTCTTAATGAAATCTATGGAGATATTTTGGATGAACACAAAGTTCGAGCCATCGGAATGCCGATGATTGCAATTACCAAAATTGCAAAAGGTAATCCACTTGGTTTCAGTCTTGAAACATCTGTTATGCCAGAAATTACCCTTGAGAATTACAAAAAACTTGCAACTGAAGCCATGAAGGCAATCCCGGAAGCGCCAACCTCAGTTGAAGAAAAGGATATTGAAAAAATTGTTGAAGATTTGCGAAAACATTTTGCAGAAGATGCCGAAAAGAAAGAATTACCGGAAGTAAATGAAGAATTTGTTAAAAAACTTGGTGATTTTGCTACAGTTGCTGATTTTAAAAAGAAAATTGGTGAAAACTTACTCGAGCAAAAAAAGCATGAGACAAAAGACAAAAAACGCGCATCCATCGCTGACAAACTTGTTGCAGAATCACAATTCGAAGTACCAGAATTAATCATTGAATCAGAGCTCAACACAATGCTTGGTCAGTTCAGAGCAGACATTGAACGAAACGGCATGACATTCGATGGTTACTTAAAACAAATCAATAAAACAGAAAGTGACATCCAAAAAGAATGGCGAGAAAGCGCAATCAAACGTGCAAAACTTGAACTTATTCTTAAACACATCGCTCGAAAAGAAAAAATTGAACCGAAGGCAGAAGATATAAAGAAAGAAGTCGATCATATTATGTCTCACCACAAAACAGCCGATCGTTTTAAGGCACGAATGTACGTCGAAAATTCGATGGTTAATCAGATGGTGTTTGAGTTCTTGGAAGGTTAAATTCTCAGAAAAAAACGATACGGGTTCAGGGCTTTAACAAAGTCACAGTTTTGGTATAATAAATACATGAGACCCGCGGCACCATACTACGGGAACATTGTTCGGAAACTTTTCATTATAAGTGGTTTAGTGATTCTCATCACATTACCATTCGTTAAGACCCTCACTAAGGGTCCTGTTTTTTATTCGCTTTTGATAGTCATTGTGCTTGCGTTTTTTGCCGGAATCACAAGCTCAAAACATAAAAAAACAATTTTTGTTGATGTACTCGTATCCGCCATTGGTTTTGGTGTTTTTGCGTATCAGGGTGTGATTAGTTTCCAGGGATTTATAAGTCTCTTTTTTGTAACCAACTTTGTACTAGCAATACTTTTCTTATTCGCCTTTTATTGGAGTGTAAAAAGCGCACGAGAGATCCGGTTTTCTCACATTGAAAATGATCGAATGTTAGAAAATCGACGAGCAATTATAAACCCACGAGAAGATTCTCCACCCTCTCCACACAAAGAATTGTCCGATGAGGATCGCCGACGAAAAAGATTCTTAGGCGCCGAGGATTAAAAATGAGCTTGCAGCTATTGCTGCAGTTTCAAATCTCAGTACAAATTTCCCCAAACTGAGAACTGGAATATTATTTGCCTTAAACATCGCAATTTCCTTTTCCGTAAAACCACCCTCGGGTCCAATAAAAACATTCACGCGTTCTCCCCTTCGATACTCCTTGGGGTCAAAAGTATTTCCTCGCGGATCAAGCGCAATAGTAATACCAGGCAAACCCAAACCGGTGAGGACTTCTGAAAGTTCAACTGACTCAAAAACCTCTGGCAAAAAAACTCGACCAGACTGCTCGCTCGCTTCAGTAATAATTTTTTGCGCACGTTCATGATTTAGATTTTTCTTTTCACTTCGTTCTGTAAGCACTGGAATAAAACCGGTGATACCAAGTTCGGTACCCTTTTCCAAAACTGATTCAAAAGCATCGCGTTTTGCCAAGGCAATATACAAAAAAACTGGTATAGATTGAGTGTTCTCCCCACGACGACTCGAAACAATCTGAACCTCAGCTTCCTTACTACCAATTCGAGAAATAAGTGCACGATATTCAAGTCCTGTGTTGTCACAAAGAATTACTTCTTGACCAACTTGAAAACGCAAAACCTTCTTCCATTGGTGAGCAAGCTTCATGTCTTCAATTATTATTTTCTTTGTTGTACCGATTTGCTGACTTACAAAGAAACGATGAATTTTCATAAAGATTATCTTAACAGTTGTGTCATTCCCATGAAAGAGTGCGGAAATAACAACAGAAAATATCGGTCAGTGAATGCAAATGACAAATAGTGATATTTTCTGCTATAGTACCCGCACAATTATGAATAATAAAAAAATTACAAATATGTTGGTACCAATGGTTATTGAAAAAGGACAGTTTGGTGAACGCGCATTCGACATCTATTCTCGACTTTTGAAAGACAATGTCATTTTTCTTGGTGGACCAATCACAGACGACACCGCAAACCTGATCATTGCTCAACTACTTTTTCTTCATTTAGAAGAGCCAAAAAAGGATATTAGTATTTACATCAACTCTCCTGGTGGTTCGGTAACAGCGACTCTTGCTATCGTCGACACAATGAACCATATCAAGAATGATGTTTCTACCGTCTGTGTTGGTATTGCCGCTTCTGGAGGAGCGATTGTTCTCTCCGCAGGAAAAAAGGGTAAGCGCTTTGCTCTTCCCAACTCAGAAATCATGATCCATCAACCATATGGCGGTGCCGAGGGACGTGCCTCAGATATCGAAATCACTGCAAAACAAATCCTTAAAACCAGAGAACGACTCAACAAAATGCTTGCTACTTATACAGGCAAACCACTTTCTCAGGTTGAAAAGGACGTTGATCGAGACTATTTCATGGATGCTGAAGAAGCAAAGAAGTACGGGGTTATTGATAAGGTTATCTAATTGACCCATAAAATCCTAAAAACAGCTCAGTTGAGCTGTTTTTTGTTCGCATTTGCATTCCCCTCTTTCCTAAAGCAACGTCCTGAAGGGACTCTCGCAGCGCGACGGCGCGAGAGGGAGCAAGATTTCAGCAGAAATTTATGCATGCCCTGAAGAGCGTTGCTTAAAAACCCTTTTTCTTTACATTCCTCAAAAACAGCGTACTATAAAAGCGTTCTCTATTAATTTTAAATTTCTGACCTGTTTCGGATCTATGATACTAGAACGTTTAATTCACATCCTCATTCCCCTCTTCTACCCCATCCGACTCGCTGTAATTCCCCTTGAAAATACACAAATGCGCCTTATTTTGAAACGTTTTTTATCTAAAAAAGCGCATTACTAGTACATATTCCTAAACGGGTCTTACCCGTATGTCACTTAAATTAGCGCTCGCAATGGCGGGCTTTGCCGGACTCATCGGTATTGGCTTTGGTTATTTTCTGCGTTGGATCGTCGCTCTCGGAAAAAAGGGCTCAATGGAGCTACAGATCAAGCAGATGATGCTTGATGCCCGTGAAGAAGCAAAAAAAATCACAAAAGAAGCTGAAACCAAGTCTGAAAACCTTCTCAAGGAGGCCCGAACCGAAATCAAAACCGAGGAAGATCGGATCAAAAAATCAGAAGAACGTATTATCAAGAAAGAAGAAGTTCTTGATAAACGACAGTTGGACATAGACGAAGAAGTTGAAGCAATCAGAAAAAAAATTGCTGAAATAAAGGATATTCGAGAAAAATCCGAAACCCTCCTTCGTCAACGAACCTCAGAACTCGAGCGCATTTCCTCACTTACAACCGAAGATGCAAAAAAACTACTCATAGAAAATATCGAAAAGGATGCTGAAGAAGACCTGATAATGCGAACAAAAAAGCTTGAGTTGCAAGCAGTAGAACGTCTTGATCGCAAAGCAAAAGACATTCTTTCAACAATCATTCAACGTCTCGCTTCGTCTGTGTCATCTGAGATTATGACAACGGTAGTGCCCATCCCTTCTGATGAAGTAAAGGGGAAAATTATTGGCAAAGAAGGTCGAAATATCAAAGCGTTTGAGCGAGCAACGGGGGTAGAAATCATAGTTGACGATACCCCTGGGGCAATCACTATTTCATCTTTTGATCCCGTCCGTCGACAAGTGGCCCGAGTTGCACTCGAAAATCTTATTCAGGATGGCCGTATTCAACCAGCAAAAATAGAGGAAATGGTTGAGAAATCAAAAGCAGAGATAAACAAGGTAATTAAAGAAAGGGGCGAACAAGCTGCGTATGAATGTGGCGTCTTTAACCTTGATCCGCGAATCATTGCAATTCTTGGACGTCTTCATTTTCGAACAAGTTACGGTCAAAACGTTCTCCAGCACTCTATAGAGATGGCACACATAGCAGGCATGCTCGCAGAAGAACTCGGTGCAAATGTTGCAATTGCTAAAGCTGGGGCATTGCTTCACGACATTGGTAAGGCTGTCGACCATGAAGTTGCTGGTTCGCATGTTGAAATTGGTCGGGCAATCCTTCAAAAATTTGGCGCCAGTGAAGAAATTGTAAAAGCAATGCAAGCTCATCATGAAGAATACCCATATGAGACCATCGAATCGGTTATCGTCCAAACAGCAGACGCTATTTCAGGCGGTCGACCCGGAGCTCGTCGCGATACAGTAGAAAATTACTTAAAACGTCTTGCTGAAATTGAAGCGGTCGCAAATTCATTCCAGGGAGTAGAAAAATCATTTGCACTCCAGGCAGGTCGCGAAATTCGTGTATTTGTACATCCAACTGAAGTTTCCGATATTCAGGCCAGAGAAATAGCTAGAAACATAGCCATAAAAATTGAAAAAGAAATCAAGTATCCGGGCGAAATCAAAGTGAATGTAATTCGAGAAACAAGAGTAATCGAATACGCCAGATAAAGAAAAAGCCGGAATGCCACGTGAGTGACTTTCCGGCTCGTCGGGCCATTGGCACATTCATATTGTCAAAAAATATGCCTAAAATTACACCATGGAACACGTATTGCGCTAAAAAAGCCTTATATTATAATGAAAGAGCAAAAAAGTCCTAAGAATAATGACTATTTAGGATTTATTAAAAAAATAATTTATA
>CAYTZJ010000009.1:0-6179 GCA_964442475.1 uncultured Candidatus Saccharibacteria bacterium
CCATTCTTCATCCTGTCGAACCAAAAACTCACCAGCTTTTTCTGGTTCGGCCAAAATTGCCTTTGTAACTTTTTCTGTACGAACTCCTTGTGAGCCCTTAATAAGCACAACATCACCTGGTGTAAGAATCTGTTTTAAAGCCTGCCCAGCCTCTTCGGAATCCGCAAACCAAAAAATATTTTCACGTTGAAAACCAGCGGCAACAGCAGAGTCATATAACCACTTTGACCGTGTGCCCACTGCATAAATAATAGTAGCGATACCGGCGGCCTTTTGACCTAATTTTTCATGCTCTTTCTTTGAATGAGTTCCGAGCTCAAGCATGTCACCAAGTACAGCAATTTTTTTAGAGCTTGTATTGACCATTTTTAGAGTCGCAAGAGCTTCGTCAGCCGCCACTGGTGAAGAATTATATGAATCATCAATAATACAACTATTGTTAATTCCTGAAAGAATTTTCATTCTTCCTGGAGATGCGTCATGTTCTGTGAGGCTTTCTGCCACCGTTTCAAGATTTAAATGTAATGAATGAGCAACAGTCAGTGCGGCGAGAGCAACATACATTTGTTGCCGTCCAAGACTTCCGTGAATTTCTATTGGAACCTTTCTTCCATCGAAAGCAACGTGAAAAGTAATACCCTTAGGAAATGACGGGAAGGCATTTTCATACACTAACGAAAAATCGAGCCCTTGAAGATCAGCAGAGGATTCAGTACCGTATGTGAGCACTCTTCCCTTTGCCATAGTTCGCATTGATGACACCAAATTATCATCAGCGTTCAAAATAACTGTGCTGTGTTTAGATGAAGCAAGCACAAGTTCTGCCTTTTCCTGACGAACCTGCTCCGGAGAGTTAAAAAACTCAACATGTACTGGCACTTCACTTAAACGCGTAACCACAGCAATATCAGGTTTAAGCCATTGAGCTATAGATTTGATATCTCCAGGTCGATCTGCACCAACTTCGATTACAAGCCATTCAGGATATTTGTGCGGAAAAATAAAAAGATTCAAACCATCAATAAGATTATTGAGCCATAATTTGGGATTATCCCAAGCGTTTGGAAGACCAAGAATTGTGAGTGGTACACCGATTTCACTATTAAAACTTTTGCTGCTTTTTCGAACAAAGAATTTTGTCGTCAATGCGGTATAAATTGCATCTTTGCTTGAAGTTTTACCGACACTGCCTGTAATAGCAACAATTTTTGGTTTATATTTTCTTAAAACTAATTTTGCTTCTGTTTGAAGAAGTAGAACGATTATTTTTTTGAATATTTGTTTCATTATTTCAATTATCTTTGTTATCTATCTGGTGGAATATCATAATAATTTATCAGATATTTTGTCATATCGAAAAATGAGGCAGTGAGAGTTTCTGAGGCATACTGAACATGTTTTGGATAATACGTATACAAGAAAATAATAAATTTTGGATTATATGCCGGAAAATAACCAAAGAATGAATGCAGATACCGATCTGTATAATAGCCACCACCTGCCGGATTAGCAATTTGGGCTGTTCCTGTTTTTGCAGCAACACTATAGTGTTCCATTTTTGCCGTTCCATGAAGTAATGCTTCATCAACCACCTTAATAAGCATTCTAGTTACTTCTTCAGAAGTTTCCTTCTTAAGAACTTGCACGGGTTTACCAGGATCTATCGTTCGATGCAATCCATTCTTATAATCTATCTTTGAAACTACGTGAGGATTAATAAGCTTACCACCATTGGCAAGGATAGAAAGAGCGCGAGTAGTAGAAATTGCTGTCATAGCAATACCCTGACCATATGATGCTGTAGCATGCTCAATATCTCGACTACTATTTAGATTATCAACCAAAGGAGCCGCTTCAAACGGCAAGTCTATACCAGTTTTACGATCAAGACCAAAGTTTTTAAAATACTCTGTAAATTTGTCGTTACCCATTTTTTGAGTAACAAATGCAACACCAGTATTAAGCGACTGACTCAGCACTTCTTGCATATTTACAACACCGCGAGCTTTGCCGTCATAATTAGAAATTCTCTTGCTATTCAACACCAAAAAACCTTTATCGTTGTACGTAGTCTTTGAAGTTACAGCGCCAGAGTCAATTCCAGCCGCCATGGTTAGGGGTTTAATAATTGAACCCATTTCATGCACATCCTGTACTAAGTGATTCGTAAATAAAGAAGAATCCTTTACTGAACCGAAATTATTAAGATCAAAAACTGGAAACTGCCCCATGCCAATGATTTCACCCGTATTCGGGTCCATGACGATTCCAGCAGTAAAGTCAGAACTCCATTTATCATTAATATCCTTTAATACTTGTTCAAGATAGGTTTGAACATTTGGCTCTATGGTCGTAATAATGTCACCCTCACCGTTTTCACCTTCTTCAAATTGATGTTTAATATTAGAAAAAACCTCAACAAAAAAATTTGCAAAAGAATCACTATCTGTTCTTCGTAACGTATTTTCATACTGATGCTCTAGCCCGTAACGACCAGCAAGTTCTTCATGATCATAAGCCACGAAACCAAGTGTTGCACCAGCGATTTGACTGCCAGGATATGAACGCCATTTTTGCTTAAAAACCTGCAAACCAGGTAAGGCTTTTGCTCTAAGCTTTTCACCTATTTCTGTATCAACTTTTTTAACAATTTCTTCATACGGATCATCTTTTTTGTCCGCCTTTCTCATAAATTCCTCTTTATCGATCGGTATGGTCGAATTTATAGCTTCAAAAACCGCTTCCTTGTCGATTATTTGTTTTGGATTGATAACTATGATGTTACCGGTTTGTTGATATGCAGCTGTAACCTTATCGCCATCCTTAGACGTAAAATAAATAGTCCCTCTGTTTAAAAGAGACGAATCGGAGGTAATATATTGTCTGTCAGCTTTTATTGAGTATTCTTCACCATCAACAATCTGTATCGAGTATAGTCGGTACACAAGACCGAGGGCGAAGACAACAACAAGAACAAAAACTAACCTAACCCTTCCGGATATAACTTGGGAACGTGTTGCCATTGATATTATTGTATCTTTTCAGCTCGAGATAATACACTCACAGATTTTTTGGGTATATAAATTGTTTTTGATGCTTCACCATATCCAAGTGCAGTTGCAACACTCAAGGTGATTTTGCTTGTTTCGTTCATATAAAGCTTTTCAAGATTTGTGATCGCTTCTCTGTGTTCATTTATACCTGAAGCTATAGAATTTCTTTCAGCAACAAGTACTACTGTTCTATTTACACAGTAGATATAGAAGACAGCAGTAAACACAACAAGTCCAATCGCCAACCACAAAAAACCTGTGTCTTGAACTTTTGATTTAACCTTATTTTGTAATGTCATTTGATTTGATTTTAAAGAGCTAATTTTGTAACCTTCAAACTATTTTTTCGATGATTCTTAGTTTTGCACTTCTTGACCTTGGATTAAGATTGATTTCTTCTTCTGTTGCAGTGATTGGTTTTTTAGTAATCACTTGAGCATTCTCTGTGAGTTTCAACTCATTAAAATATTGTTTGACGATACGATCCTCAAGACTATGAAACGAGATTACTGCGATTCGGCCTTTTGGACTAAGCAGTTTCCACGCTTCTTTGAGCCCAGCACTAATTGCACCAAGCTCATCATTGACTGCAATACGCAGCGCCTGAAAAGTTCTTGTAGCAGGATGAATTCGTCCATGGTGGTAGAAGAAAGGTGTACTCTTCATAATGATCTCTACCAAATCTGAGGTTGTTTCAATTGCTTTGACTTTTCTCGCCATTACAATTCCCTTCGCAATCTTTCCAGCAAATTTCTCTTCGCCGAAACCCCTGATTACGGTGGCCAAATTTTCCTCAGCCCATTCGTTTACAATTTCTCGTGCAGTTACTCCAGTTTCCTTACTTTTTTCAAAGGTCATGAGCAGAGGCTCTTTTTTTTGGAAACTGAATCCCCTTCCCGATTCCTCAATTTGTCGAGAGCTTAGACCGATGTCAAAAAGAAATCGATCCGCTTCCCCAAATCCACACGAATGAAGAACCTGATCTACATTTCTAAAATTTCCCAACTTTAGAAAAATGTTTTGAGGGTTTGCATTTACACTGTCTAATTTTTCTTTGGCTTGAGCAATCGAATTTTCATCTCGATCAATACCAATAATTGTCACCTCGTTTCCGAACCGTGTGACAACTTCCACACTGTGTCCTCCATCACCCAAAGTGCAGTCGACAAATGTGTCGCCTGGTTGAATGTTCAAACCGTCAATGGTTTCCTTGAGAAGGACGCTCGTATGTGTCATGTTACAGTGCGCCGATTTCGCCGAGCTTTTCAGCGAGTTTATCAGCTTGTTTCTCTACTCTTTTTTTGTAGTCATCCCAACGTACGTTATCCCAAATTTCGATTCGGTTATGTACGCCTGCAAAAACTACTTTGTCTTCAAGACTTGCAAATTTTTTAAGAAAATCTGGAATGAGAATTCGTCCGATTGAATCCACATCAACCTCAACAGCACCAGCAAGCATAAATCGATTAAAACTTCTGGTATCAGCTTGTCCGATTCCGAGATTTCCTAACTTAGAGGCAACTTGATTCCATTCTTTAATTGCGTAGAGAAAGATGCAATTATCGAGACCATGAGTGACGACTACTGTTTTACCAATTTCTTTTCGAAATTTTACTGGTAAAGAGATTCGATTTTTCTCATCAATAGTATGTGTGTACTCACCGATTAACATTATATTTTGGAGTTACCACTTATTCCCACTTGATTGAAATTATATAGCACTCTGCCCCACTTCGGTACATTCTTATCCCCATATTTTTTTTATTTTTTCGTAATCAGATGTGAAGGATCGTTCACTTTTTTAGTCCAACAATCCACTCTAATCGAATAAAAACAGAGATTAAATTTTCAAAAAACCTGTCAAGAAAAAAATATAAATGATCACTTTTGAGCACATGTGTCAAAAACGAAAACTCTCGACTTTAAATCGAGAGTTTAAAAACCTATTATTTACTACGTATTTTCCTTATTTTAGTCTTGCCGTGGTCGAAGAGTTGGAAACAAAATTACTTCTCTAATATTTTTTGTATTTGTAAGAATCATAGTAAGACGGTCAATACTTATTGCTGACCCACCTGCAGGTGGCATACCATGCTCCATTGCTTCGACATAAGCATCATCTGTTGGTTGAGCCTCAACATCACCCTGCGCCTTATTTCTTTCTTGAGCAATAAAACGATTATATTGTTCGATTGGATCGTTCAATTCTGAAAAAGCATTTACTAATTCGTAACCACCCACAACAAGCTGAAAACGATCGATCATTTCACCATTTGTTCCAGGCTTATGTTTTGCGAGTGGAGAAAATGCAGTCGGATAGTCAACAATAAATGTTGGTTGAATGAGTTTCGGTCTACATGTTTTCTTATAAATATTATCTAGAATTTTATGAACCAAGTCTCCCCGATCAACTTTCACGCCAAGCTCCACTGCTTTTGATTGAGCGTCAGCCAAAGAAATTTTCTTGGCACTTTTAATACCAGCATGTTCTGCCAAAAGTTTTTCGAAGGTTATCACAGCAAACTTTTTTCCAAAATCAATTTGATTTCCATCAAACTCAATAACCGATGAACCAGTAGTTTTTTTAACAACAGTCTTGATTGCCTTTTCGGTAAGTGCTCGATATTTTTTTGCGTCAGCAAAAGCTTCGTAATATTCAATTGTCGTAAATTCTGGATTATGGGTAACATCAATTCCCTCGTTTCTGAAAAGTCTGCCGATTTCATACACCTTTGGAAAACCGGCAACAAGTAATTCTTTCAAAAAAAGTTCCGGTGCAATTCGCAAATACATATCGACATCGAGTGCATTATGGTGTGTCTTAAATGGTTCGGCACTTGCCCCGCCAGCAATCGACTGAAGAATCGGAGTTTCAACTTCGAGATAATTTTGCTTATCGAAAAATCTTCGCATTTCAGAAACTATTTTTGATCGAAGAATAAAACGTTGCTTAACTTCCGGAGATGAAATAACGTCGAGATATCGTTTTCGGAAACGTTCTTCAACATCCTGAAGTCCATGCCATTTTTCTGGAAGTGGTCGTAAACTTTTTGAAAGCATACGCCAGGTTGAAACATTGAGTGTTTTTTCTCCACGTTGAGTTTCGAAAAACATTCCAGTAATTTC
>CAYTZJ010000009.1:6221-21597 GCA_964442475.1 uncultured Candidatus Saccharibacteria bacterium
ACAACTTCGGTCCAAAAATCAAAATCAGCATCAATCATTCCCTCGCCTTTTTTTATAAAACCTTGAAATTTACCAGTACCATCATCAAATGTAAAAAATACAATTGCACCCTGCGGACGCAAAGACAAAACACGACCAACAAGTGTTGTCGGCTTACCACTAGCTTTTAATTTCTCATAATTTTTTACAACGTCGGCAATTGTATAATCCGGATGTGAATCTACTGGATACGGATCTACATTTCTTGCCCTAAGAAGCTCAATCTTTTTGAGCCGGTTTGCGCGAATATCGTCTATAGATGACATGACCTTATTTTATATCAATAACTCGATAATTGATTGCACCACTTGGGGCCTGAATAACAAAATTATCCTTCTTTTTTTTACCAACAAGCGCTCGCCCCAATGGAGATTTGATGGAAATTTTACCAGCCGTCATGTCGGACTCCTCAGAGCCAACGATTGTATACGTCTTTGAATCAGCTCCTTCTTTTTGAACAGTAACTACAGAACCCAAATTTACAGTACTGGTGTCATGATTTGAAGGCATAATAACCGCTGCCTTAAGAATCATTTCAATTTTAGCAATTCGATCTTCAATATTTGCCTGAGCATCGCGAGCTTCGTGGTATTCTGCATTTTCTGAAAGATCACCCAATGACTTCGCATATTCGAGGTGTTCAGCAATTTCTTTACGCTTAACATGAACAAGATGCTCAAGTTCTGCCTTGAGTTCGTTATATTTTTCTTGCGTTAGATACTCAGTATTTTCCATTATTTTTTATACGTGCACTTTAAAGATACTAATCTTTGTCATAACCGTGACCTGAATTGGCCCAGAATAAATTGCCGGACAAATCATTATCACAAGTCATAATAATGGGACCAATTCTATACTATATTTAGAACTTCTCCAAGGGCTGTTTTGTGACCAAAGATATGACTATTTAAAATACTCTGGAGTATTAATATTCATCCAGTCAAAGGTTTGTCGAGCAACATAGGTTGCTCCGAGAGTATTACCCACTGGACCCCTTTCCATCATAAATACAAACGCATACTTAGGGTGATCGTACGGGAAAAAACCAACAGACCAAGAATTAACTAAGGATTTTGAAGCTCCAAGTTCAGCAGTACCAGTTTTTGCAGCAATATCAACATACGACACGTTTAAACCAGCGGCCGTGCCAACCGTAGCCGACATTCTCATTCCTTCTTTAGCAATTTTAAAATATTCTTTATCTAAAGGAATTGTTCTTGTTGCTACCTTTTCTCCATCAACTAAATGTGGTGTGATCAACGTTCCATCATTTGCGAGCGCAGCAACATATCTCAATACCTGAATCGGAGTAAATTGCGCACCATACTGACCAATTGCTGTGTTGTATGTATCACCAAGTCGCCACGGGTCTCCGTCAAAAACTTTCTCCTTCCATTCTGGATTTGGAATTATGCCGGCTTTTTCATTAGAAATATTAATTCCTGTTGCTTCACCCAATCCAAACATTTTGTAATATTTTTCAATATTATAAATACCAATACCCTTTTGATCTTCGAAACCACCGCCAATTGTATAAAAATAAACGTCAGATGAAACTGAAATTGCTTCTCTCATGTCTACCCAACCATGAGCTTTCCAATCTCGAAAAACAGTTGGCTTATCCGGAAAATATGGATTTGGAACTGTAAGGGCACCGGTGCTCAAAATCTTTTTATTTGGACTAATAACTCCTTCATTCAAAGCGCCTATCGCCATGATCGGTTTGATAATTGAACCGGGTGTATACAAACCAGAAACTACTCGATTAAGAAAGGGGGTTTTGGGATCGTTCTGATATTTCTTTATTGCCGCTATATCGCCCTCAGCAACCAATGAGGAGTTGTATTCTGGAAATGAAACAAGTGCAAGCAGATCACCGTTCGTAACATCCATCATTGCAGCAGCACCACCAGTGAATCCTTTTTCTTCCGCCAATTTTTCCATAATGCTGTAAATCTCATTGCTTATTCGTGCATCAATAGAAAGGGTAAGACTTTGACCATCAACTGGTTTTTCAATAACGCTTTGTGATCGAACCTTACCAACGGCATCAATTTCAATCACTCGAACACCATTCTTTCCAGAAAGCACGTTGTCATATACTTTTTCGACCCCATCTTCACCAATATAGTGAGTTCGATAATAGAATCCTGAATTATCTTTTGTTGGATATTTCAAATAACCCATAATGTGAGCTACACCACGAATTGGTGCGTAGACTCGTTTTGCAAGATCTGAGTCATCCTCACACAAACCATTCGAAGCAAGCTCGATACCATTTCGGTCAAAAATAGCACCACGATTAGCAAAAAGATCAGTATGGCGTAATCGATTTTGTGCACTCTGTGCGGCAAAAGCTTCGCCACGATGAACCTGGAGAAACCAAAAACGAAATGCAAATACTAAACCAACAGCGATACATACAAGAGAAACTAAAACAACAGCACTACGGGAAATCGGTTGTTCAAGTCTGCCTTCAAATTGGTGAACATCAAATTCAGGCAAATTACTTGAATCAATAAAAATTTCATCAGGGTTAATTTCACCCATGTTTCGACCTCGAAACTTACGTAGAAAGTGTCTTATCACTGCGTGATTTTACCTTATTTTTAGTCAGTATAAAACTTAAGCCGAGTTTTCAGAAAAATCGAAACAATAAAAACAACAGAAACAATGATTGTAAACAAAGCATTGATTTTGAAAAAAGTCATTCCCTCTTGGCCATGAAAACCGTCCATTAGTAATGCAAATAGTATTGATTCAAAAAAGTGTTCAAAAAAGAACACCCCAACACAGACAAGAAAAAGTGTAAGCCACCATGGAGCAATAAAAATCAAGAAAAATATTACAAAATCAGCAATAATTCGTGTGCTTATTCCCATATTATTCTGCTTTTATAATTTCAACAAAACGCATGTGAAATATATTGATCGGGGTTCGATATAACACTTTCTTAAATGCGCTTGTTGCTGTTTTTTCGACATCAACAACAATCGCAACAAGTGCTCCATTAAATTGCGGAAGTAGTACCTTATCCCCCGGAACAATATCCATATCTTGACCAACTTCGGATTCCATATTTCCTCCACCTACTCCCTTAAGTACAACTGACACGCCGGTTCGTTCGAGTATTGCCTGACTTTCTTCACCCACACTTGAGAATAAAATGATTTTTGCTTGAGAATCTGTTGTTTCGCCAACTCGGCCCAATGGAATACCACCAAGACCGTAGACCCTACTTCCAAGTGAAATGCCTGACTTACTTCCCACATCAACCAAAATTATGTCATATGGTGACTGTGGAGGTTTTGAAATTACATTTCCCAATACAACAGAGCCTGCATATGAAGATCGACCATATGCTTGTAAAAGATCTTGATGTTCTTGATATAACGTATCGAAACGAATTAGTTTATCCTGAGTTTCAATTAAAGCATTTTGAAGTTTTTTGTTTTCATTAATTAAATGAGATCGGGAATTAATAAATGCACTGACAAATGCAAGTTGATTTTTAAAACTAGTAAAAACCGAAGCGATGGGACCGCCAGTACTCATCGCAATCCTATTCACAAACCTTCCTCCCCAAACAAGTAATCCGAGTGCAATTAAAATAACAACGACTGCGATCAAGGTGGAGCGAGAAAAAAAACGCCTTCTTTGCTGTTTATTTCTTTGCAGGTAAATCGTGTTCATCAGCTATAAGTATATCTTTGAAATAGTCTAAGTCTTCAAGAATGATTCCTGTACCCCGCGCAACAGTAGTCAACGGATCGTTTGCTATATGAATAGGAATTTTTACAACTTCATGAATAAGCTCTCCGATACCACGTAAAAGTGCACCACCACCTGCTAAATGAAGACCACGGCCCATAACATCAGAAAGAATTTCTGGTGGTGTTGTCTCAAGCACTTCTCTTACTGATTCAACAAGCGTGTACACCGACTGAGCCATTGCTTCGCGGACATCGGTGTCAGTGATCACAACTTCTTTTGGTAAACCAGTGACCAAATCACGACCCTTAATAATTGCTTCCATGGATTGCTGAAGTGGTAAAACAGAACCTATTGAAATTTTTACATTCTCAGCGGTTTTTTCACCAATAATCATTTTGAATTCATTACGAATATACGACATTATGTCCGCGTTGAATTTATCACCAGCAATGCGAACATTCTTTGAACGAACAACACCACCAAGTGAAATAACGGCAATATCAGTAGTGCCACCCCCAATATCAACAACCATCGATCCAATTGGTTCCATGACAGCTAACTTCATTCCAATAGCAGCAGCTACTGGTTCTTCTACAACATACACCTCTCGTGCACCAGCATTTTTTGCAGCATCTCTTACAGCACGAATCTCTACATTTGTAATACCCGACGGCACTCCGATCACCACCTTCGGTCCAAAAATTTTTCGGCCTTCTTTTTGTGCTGAATTTAACAGATACGAAAGCATTTCTTCTGTTACTTCAAAATCTGAAATAACCCCATCAACGATTGGTCTTACGGCTACAATATGTGGAGGTGTACGACCGAGCATATTTTTTGCTTCCTTACCAATTGCAACCACACGACCAGTTTTCTGATTTACCGCAACTACTGATGGTTCATTAATAACAATCCCCTTGCCACGAATATACACAAGAGTATTAGCCGTACCGAGGTCAATCCCGATATCATTCGAGAACATTGAGTAGAGTTTATCTAGGATTTTTATCATCTAAGCAGATAGACTGGATATAAATTCTTTTTCTGAAATAATTTTTGTTTCTTCTTGTGTCCTTTTCTTTATCTCGACACCACCTGCTGACAACGTTTTATCACTCACAACAACCCTCCATGGAATTCCGATTAGATCCGAATCCGCAAACTTTTCACCCGCGCGAATATCTCGATCGTCATACATCACTTCAATTCCCCTAGAAATTAAATCTTTATAAAAATTCTCCGTTGCCACATGAGTTTCGGGTGCACCAATAACCTCAATCAAATGAACCTTGAACGGTGCAACACTTTCTGGCCAAACAATTCCTTTTGCATCAGAAAGCACCTCAACAATAGTACCCATAACACGTGCTGGACCAATTCCATAACTACCCATAATCACAGGTTCTGGTTTACCTTGTTGATTGAGAAATGTTAAATCAAGTGCGTGAGAAAAACGGGTTCCAAGATTAAAAATATTTCCAACCTCAATTGCTTTTTTGGGTTCAAGTTTTGCTTTGTGCGTTCCATCAACGATTTCTTCATTGATCGCCTCTTCGCCATCAATATAAATTGTGTCTTCACCAGCATCACAAACGGTTTGAAATTCATGAGAAAATTCTGAAAACGCACCACCCGATGCCCGAGTGAGATATGTCACATTACCAATTCCTACAGTATCAAAAATTCTTTTGTATGCTAATTTTACTTTTTCATAAAATTCAGCATGGCTTTTTTCATCAGCTGAAAAAGAATATAGATCCTTCATTAAAAATTCTCGACTGCGCATAATGCCACTTTTTGCTCGAGTTTCATTTCTAAATTTTGTTTGAAATTGAAATACGTATCGAGGAAGATCACGGTATGAACGAACATGATCTTTCATAAGATTCGTAAGAGGTTCTTCGTGTGTCGGCGCCAAACCAAGTTGAGTATCACTTTTTAATGCAGTTTTGAACCAAACATCAATCTTTGCATCATCCCACCGATCGGTTTGTTCCCATATTTTTTTATCCTGAAGTGCCGCAAGATGAACCTCCTCAGCACCAAGGTTAAGCATTTCTTTTCGAATAATTGCAACAATGTTATTTAAAACTTTTAAACCAAGAGGTAAAAAAGAATACACACCGGCCATATCCTTGTGGACATATCCAGCTCGAATCAAAAGCTCAGCATTTTTCGATACTTCATCTTTGGGTGCATCCTTGCGTGTTTTTGTAAAAAGTTGAGATTGTCGCATTGAAAGCATTATATCTTTCTAATCTTAAATCTCAAATGGACTGACTAGAACAATCTTGATACATCTTGAATCGTAACTAAAACCATAAAAATAAGGAGAATAGCGAAACCAACAGTGTTTAATACAATTGAAACTCGAGACGAAATCGGTGAACGTTTAATTGTTTCAATTATCACAAATAGAAGTCTACCGCCATCAAGTGCTGGAAATGGTACTAGATTAATAACCGCAAGGTTAATTGAAATAAACGCTGTGAATGAAAGAAGATAGACAAAACCAAGTTTTGAAGCATCTCCCACCAGCCCAACAATTCCCACTGGACCTGTAACCTGAGAAAAATCTGAATGACCACGAACTGCATCATAGATAAAAGTTCCCAAACCAACAGCAGTTGCTTCAGTCAAATTAACTGTTGTCTTTGCACCTTCCCAAAACGCCGCATGAATTGGAAGTGAGAGTGTGCCAATTGTATCCATTGAAATACCGACGGCCTTTTTTCCCTCAATAATTCCAGAAACAGGACTAAGTACGACGCTTCCCGTCTCTTCACCTCGAGCATACGAGATACTGATATCATTTTCACCGTGATTACCGATAAATTCAGAAACTGACTCAGGAGTAAGCTCATTTGCTGACTCCTTATCTGTACTAACCGCTGTGATCACATCACCACTTTTCAAAACCGCCTGTGCTGCTGGTGAATCAGGGGTAACGAGTGTAATAACAAGTTTAGGATTTTCAATTTGACCCACATCGGTAGTTGAGGTTGAAGTAGGTAAACCAACAACAAATCCAATAGAAATGAGGATCCAAGCAAAAATAAGATTGAACCCCACACCCGCAACAAGCACAATTGCTTGTGCAATTCGTGGAGCCTGCATAAAACTTTTACCTATAGTTACTGGCTCTGATATTGTATTTTCAACCCCTGAAGTCTCGGGTGTCTCATCACCATTTTCACCAAAAATTTTTACAAAACCACCAAATGGAATCCAATTAAGGGTAAACCTTGTTCCCTTCCAAGTAAAAAAGGTGTAAGCACGAGGTGGATATCCGATACCAAACTCATCAACTCGAATTTTAAATAGCTTTGCAAACAAAAAATGTCCAAATTCATGAACAAGAATAAGCACCGCAAGAATTATAACGAAAATAATAATCGACATTAGTTATTCATTTCCTGCTCTTTTTTATCTGCCATGTCTTGAAGCTTTTTACTGGTTTCGTCTACTATTTTTTGCATTTCATTTTTCAAACGGAATTTTTCATCTTCTGTAACAACACCATCTTCTTCCTTTTTTTGGATATCATCCCACGTCATGTCACGCTCTTTTCTAAGGGAAATTCTTGCGTCTTCGAGTTTTTGCTTTGCAAGCTTCACGAGTGACTGACGACGTTCTACCGTGAGATCGGGAAACATGACACGCACCCCCTTTTCATCCATTACAACAGAAAGTCCGAGGTTGGACTCAACAATAGCCTTTTCAATTGCCTTGTTAACACTAGTATCCCACGGCACAACACGAAGTGATTTTGGACCTTCGGTTGTAATACTTGCAACCTGACTAATAGGCATCAGGCTGTCGTACGACATGATTTTGACATTATCAAGAATTGAAGGAGTCGCTCGACCAGTTCTAATACCACTATATTCTTTCATTAACCAATCCTCTACCCCCTTAACTCGTTTTTTTAAATCAGAAAAATTGTATGCCATATATATGAATTCTAACAAACGAATAGAAAACCACAATTAAAACATCAGAAGCATGCCGATACCAAGAATAATACAAACTTGAGAACCAATACCTAAAACGGGTCGATTTTTCAGAGTAGTTTTTGCATGCATAAAATCGTGGAAATTTTGGAGAGCCCTCAGCACAGATACCTTAAATATTCCATATAGAAACTGAAGGAAATCTGGAATTGTTGCACCAACTGCACCAGCAACGAGCATTGTTAGATTATTCGAATTAAAATTTTGGGCCAAAATATAGATAAGGATAAAACCAATACAGACATCAATCAAAACCTTTGCAATATCATACGCAATGAGTTTTTTGGGAGCCTGACGAACATTGATTGGTGTATGCTCTGCACCCTGAGTAATGCTGAGTGGATAATCCCAATGAACAACTGAATCCATGATGTAATGAGAAATCCAACCAATTGCAAATGCCTCTACGGGATGTGAAGAGAATACTTTTGCGGCAGCTGCCCCAACGACCATATGTGTTGCAAGGGTCATGATTTTGTAACTCTCGTGATTACAGGAACAATACCACAGAGATTTTCTAAAATCATTTTTACAGACGGAGATCGGCTTCGCAAAAATTGTCGTGCAGAAAAAATATTTTCAAAAACAATAGATTCAATCTTCTTTTCATAAAGTGCCGTTTCCAAACTATTCAAAAATTTTTCCGCCTGTGCTTTGTCCTTTTCCTTCACAATAGGTTCAATAATACTGAATCGTTCTTTTATACTCCCTGCAAGAAACTTCGAAACTAACTTCTGATATTCCTCTGAGGCAGTCCCGGACACATTCACAACATTAAACCGAGACAATACAGTTGGGAGGAAAATTTCTGTGTTTGCAGCACAAACGAAAAAAATTGTATTTGACTGTGGATCTTCAAAAAGTTTAAGAAGTGAATTTTGAGCTTCGCTTTGAATGGTTTGCAGAGAAAGCAAAACAATTCTTCTTTCGCCTATTGGCCGGGTGTTGTGAATTTCCCGCACCTCTCTGGCATCATCAATATTTAAATTTTCAAATGTTCGAGACCAAATGTCAGCAGACTCGAGTTTTTTATCTAAAACGTGTTCTCGTATCGCAAGACGTAATCCTTCGTAATTTTCATCTGTATTGCCGATGACTAAATGGGCGTGATGATTGATATTTTCCAAAAGATGAGAAAAGAATTTCATTTTATGATTATAACAAATGAAAAAGCGCCACGTCCCGTAGGGTCGTGGCGCTTTGTGCGATATCCAACAGGTTTTTAGGCCTGCTTTCGAAAAAGCGTCTTGGACTGTGGCCGATCACCACCGATTCGTGTACCGGGTCGGGTGATGAAAATCACCGTTGGCGGTTTACGCCGAAGATTCCCAGTATCGCTTCTCTCTAGGACCGCACAGATCTGTTTCCTTACACAAGGTTTATCGAACCAACCAGTAGGCTCCTCAACCTCGCTTCTGGAGAACAGATCAGATTTATCAAAAATGAACTTCTGGCAAATAGTCTACTCCTAGTTTAAAAAGTGTCAACAGTTATTGATACATGTCAAAAATTCTACTTTTTACTTAAAATTGTCTTTTTGTAAACATTCAAATGTTCAAGTGCAACACCAGTACCCTTCACAACACAATACAACGCATCCTTAGCAAGGACCGCTTTTACCCCCGTACGACGAAACACGAGTTCTGGCAGGTTTCGAAGCTGTGACGAACCACCCGTCATGATAATTCCTTTATCGATAATATCTGATGCGAGCTCTGGTGGAGTTTCCTGAAACACATCTTTGAGTGCCTTGATCATTTCTCGTAACTCTTTGGTAATCGCCTTGGTAATTTCATTTGTTTTAACCTCAACAGAACGCGGTAAGCCAGTTACAAAATCACGCCCCTTAACTATCATTGAAAGTTCTTCTTCTAATGGAATTGCTGATCCGATTTTTATTTTTACATCTTCAGCGGTTTTGTCACCAATTGCTAAATTAAATGTTTTTTTAATGTAATCAGCAATTGCATAATCGATTTTATTTCCAGCAACTTTTACAGACTTAGCCGCAACAATTCCACCAAGAGAAATAACAGCAATATCTGTAGTTCCCCCACCGATATCAACGATCATGTGTCCAGCGGCTTCATGAATTGGAATACCGGCACCAATTGCAGCAAGAATTGGTTCTTTTACTACATATGCATTTCGAGCACCGGCCTTAATTGCCGCTTCGATAACTGCACGACGTTCTGTGGAAGTAATTCCAGCCGGGACAGAAATAATTACATCAGGTTTTACAATATTATATTTTCCAAGCGCTTTAGAAATGTAGTAACGAAGCATAGCTTCTGTAATACGATAGTCGGCGATCACGCCGTCTCGCATCGGCCGATACGCAACAATGTTGTCTGGAGTTTTTCCAACCATTTCTTTTGCCTCCAAACCAATAGCCATAATTTCATTTCCATCTTCTGAAACTGCCACGACTGATGGCTCATTAAGTACAATTCCCTTTCCAGGTACATACACAAGAGTGCTTGTTGTACCAAGATCAATTCCAAGTTTTTTAGAAAAGAAAGACATACGCACGAAATAGTACAGGAATATGATATATTTACAAAACTATTATGGGATCAGAAGCTATTAATATAGAAATCGAAGGTGGACACAAGCTTTCGGGTACCGTTGTTACTAAGACATCAAAAAACGGCGCTATGGGACTTTTGGCCGCTTCTCTATTAAATAGAGGAAAAACTACTCTAAAAAATGTGCCGAAAATTGAAGAAGTCTTTCGCATCATAGAAGTTTTTGAAAGTATTGATGTGAAAGTAACTTGGCATGGAAATGATTTGGAAATTATTCCTCCAAAAGAATTTGCAATGGACAAACTCAATGCCATTGCAGCTGAACGAACCCGAAGTGTGATCATGCTTATTGGTCCACTTATTCATTCCCTCAAAAAGTTTTCTTTGCCGCAAGCTGGTGGTTGCAAACTCGGTTCACGCACCGTAAAGCCGCATTTGTTTGCTCTTGAAAAACTCGGAGTTAATATCAAAGCTACGGAAAAAACCTACGAAATTTCTGTCGGCACACTGACCCCGAATGAAATTATTCTTTACGAAGCTGGTGATACCGTTACTGAAAACGCAATCATTGCAGCAGCGGGAATTCCTGGCACAACAGTCATCAAATACGCATCCGCAAACTACATGGGCCAGGAAGTATGCTTCTTCCTAGAAAAACTTGGTGTAAAAATTGACGGTATTGGCACAACGACTCTTACCGTTCACGGTCTTGCCGAACTCAACTCGGATGTCACCTACGAAGTTTCTGAGGATCCAATTGAGTCAATGTTTTTTATTGCAGCAGCAATCCTGACCAACTCAAGCATCACTATAGAACGATGTCCGATCGATTTTCTTGAAGTTGAACTTTTCAAACTCGAAAAAATGGGATTTAAATACGACGTGCTTAAAAAATATCTTGCACACAATGGCCGAACACGTTTAGTCGATATTAAAACTCATCCTTCAAAACTCGTTGCACTCGAAGAAAAAATAGAAGCAAAACCATATCCCGGACTTAACATCGACAATCTTCCATTCTTTGCGGTCATTGCGACCCAAGCAGAAGGAACCACATTCATCCATGACTGGGTGTACGAAAAACGAGCAATTCATTTCAAGGAGCTCGACAAACTTGGCGCAGACACAATTCTTGCCGATCCGCATCGCTTCTATATTACGGGGCCGACCAAACTAAAGGCTGCTGAGGTTATGGCGCCTCCCGCTCTTCGTCCTGCAGCTATCGTTCTTATCGGCATGCTTGGTGCACACGGGACATCAGTCCTTAGAAATATTTACAGCATTAACCGCGGTTATGAAGACATTATTAGAAGACTTAACGATTTGGGTGCAAAAATTAGAATTCTTTAATTTTATCCATTAAAACACTTCGTCGACTCCATAAATTCCCGCATTGCGGGAATTTTGTTATATTGGCGGCATGAAGATTGTCGAAGTTATTCCCTTTAGTCGCGGTATCAATAAAGAAACCTTGACATATTTTACATCTCTCAACGTGTCGGTTGGAGCCATCGTGAAAGTTACACTTCGAAACCGCGAAATTGGTGCGCTCGTAATAGCTGTTCGTTCTGCCGAAGATAATAAGTTTGACGTAAAAAATTCAACATTTCCTTTCAAAAAGGTTACTTCAATTATTTCTGAGGGTTTACTGCCTCAACCCTTTCTCACCGCAGCTGAAAAAGTTGCAGAATATCATGTTTCAACACTCGGTAGTCTTTTCCATTTCCTTGTACCCAAAATTGTTCTGGAAAGTGGAGAAAAAATCCGAATTCTCTCTTCTCCAGAAAGAAAACCCGAACGACTACACGGCCTTATCCTTCAAGCAGATGATCCGGAGCGTTTTTCACACTACAGAAGCCTGGTTCGTGAAGAATTTGCTCGTGGTAAATCAGTCTTTCTATGTGTTCCAACATTAAGCGACGTAAAAAAAGCTGAAAAGCTTATGGAAAAAGGAATCGCTGAGTACTCATACTTTTTTCATGGGGCAATGCGAAAAAGTGATTTTGTAAAAAATTGGAATGAATTAATAGATGAAAAACATCCGATTCTCATTGTTGGTACCGCACAATTTTTATGCATATCGCGACACGATATCGGTACAATCATTTTAGAACGCGAGGGTTCAAAATCATACAAAGGTCAGACTCGCCCGTTCGCAGACATGAGACGATTTGTTGAATTCTTTTCTCGAGAAATCAATGCTCGTCTTGTATTAGGAGATATCATGCTGCGAACTGAAACCATTTGGCGATATCGTAACGATGAACTTGGTGAAGTTAGTCCTCCAACACTCCGACTTCAAACGACTGCCAAACAACATATAATCGACACACGAAAAACAATTAAATCGTCAACAAAGTTTGAACCTATTTCCTCTACCCTTACTGAACTCATCAAACTCAATAAAGAGCAGAGTGAACATTTAGTTGTTTTCTCGAGTCGACGTGGACTTTCACCACTTACAACATGTGCCGATTGCAGCACAATTGTTTCGTGCCATACGTGCAAGGCGCCTGTTACACTCCATAGTCGCGGAGATGAAAGATTTTTTCTTTGCCATCAATGTGGTGAACAACGTGACGCAAACGAAAAATGTGAAAATTGTTCTTCATGGAGATTACAAACACTTGGAATTGGCACAGAACTTGTGGCGGAAGAAATTCAGTCAATTTTTCCGAATTTTAATATTTTTAGACTTGACGCTGATACTGCAAAAACCCACAAACAAGCAACAGAAATCGCCCAGAAATTTTATGACACACCAGGAAGTGTGCTGATCGGAACAGAAATGGCATTACTCTATCTTGATCAAAGGGTTGAAAATGTGGCCGTTGCATCACTCGACTCAATGTTTGCTCTGCCAGATTTTAGAATTCGCGAAAAAGTACTTTCTATTTTGGTTAAACTCCGCTCTATTGCTTCAAAGAATTTCATGATTCAGACTCGTAATCCAACCGAATCGATATTTGATTATGCAATCAAAGGAAATTTGCTTGATTTCTACAAACAAGAAATCATTGAGCGAGAAAAATTTGATTATCCACCACTTACAGTACTCATCAAGGTTTCTCTTTCAGGAGAAAAAGAAAAAGTAGAACAAATCTTGCTTCGATTCAAAGAAAATCTTAAGGATTACGATGTGAACGTGTACCCAGCATTTGCCCCGTGGCGAAAAGGTGTCTACACAATGCATATGCTCATCAAACTTGGTAGAAATCGTTGGATTGAGAAAAATATTCAAGAAAAACTAAAACAACTACCTCCTGCTTTCTCTGTTTCTGTAGATCCGGAGAGTATTTTGTAAACGAAAAACCGCCAAGCGATTTTTCGCTGGGCGGCACTATCCCTTGTGATTATTTACTGCCACAATAATCAACTCGGCAGTTTCCTTATTGGGGCATCGAACAACGAGATCACCAAATTTGTCGATCACCCCCCAGTCACGGTGACCATGACCACGATCATTAAAACCAAGACTCCATGGTCTTGGTGCTGGAGTGAAGTACCCCTTCGCTTCGAGCGACTTCGTTGCTTCGATCACGGTCCCACCCTCAAGCTTGAGTGCTTCATTGAGCGGTGGGCGCTTAGTTTCAAGATACGATTCTGGTGCTACTGGCATATACACCTCCCTTTCTTCCGTAATATGTACATTGCATATCTAATTTTGTCAAATAATTCAAAGACATGCTATTCTATCCCCATGGTAAAAATCAGTGAACGAGAAGACCCAGTATTGCGGCAAATAGCTAAGGATGTCCCCGTTTCGGACATCGGAAGTCCTCGCGTCCAAAAGGTAATTTCTGACATGCAGAAAGCCCTTGCGTCACAAGACGACGGCGTGGCTATTTGTGCCCCACAGATCGGAGTAAGTCTTCGGATTTTTGTCGTATCAGGCAGAATTCTTGCTGACATTGGTAGCAAGGAACCAGGCACTGTTCCTGACAAAGTTTTCATCAACCCAGTAATCCTCAAGGCTTCAAAAAAATCAGAGTGGATGGAAGAAGGCTGTCTTTCTTTGCGATATTTGTATGGAAAAGTGAAACGAAGTACAAAAGTGAGAGTTACTGCATACAATGAAAATGGCAAAAAGTTTGAACTCGGCGGTTCCGGTTTACTTGCCCAAATCTTTCAACACGAAATCGACCATTGCGACGGCATTCTTTTTATAGACAAAGCAGTTGATGTCGTAGACATTCCTCCAAAATCTGAAGATGAAAAATAAAGAAAAAATGAATTGGGCTTTTTTTGGTTCATCGAATTTCTCGGTGATTGTGTTAAATGAGCTTGAATCAATTGGACTTGTTCCCGACCTTATCGTTACTACTCCAGACAAACCAAAAGGTCGTGGACTTACGATAGAATCTGGTCCCGTAAAAGCGTGGGCAGAAGCACGAGATATTTCTGTGTTTGCTCCAACATCACTCAAGACAGCCGAAACGGTTGATGAAATCAAAAACCTTGGACCATGGGATGTATTCCTCGTTGCTTCATATGGAAAAATTGTTACGCCAGAAATTTTTAATATGCCGAAACACGAAACATTAAATATTCACCCTTCCCTTTTACCCAAACTTCGCGGTCCTTCGCCACTTGAAGGTGCGATTTTATCTGAAAACGAAACGGGCGTAACGATTATGAAAATTGACGCAGAAGTAGACCATGGTCCAATCGTTGCACAGAAAGTTGTGCCTCTTACCGAATGGCCACCGTATTATGGTGATCTCGAACAAACTCTTGCAAAAGAAGGTGCACGACTTTTTGCCGAAACGGTTACAAAATGGGTTGCAGGAAAAATCGTGGCGCAAGATCAGTTCCACTCCGGCGCAACATTTACCAAAAAATTCCTCAAAGACGACCTCTGGATTAGTCTTGATGACGATGCACAGAAAAATCTTCGAAAAATCAGAGCGTTTTCTGGCAACAGGGGTGTGTATTTCTTTGTAAAACAAGGTGAGAGAGATATTCGCGTTATTGTCACCAAAGCAAGCATCAAGGACGGCTTACTTGAAATTGAAAAAGTAAAACCTGAGGGAAAAAAGGAGATGAGTTATGCAGATTTTGAGAGAGGGCTTAAAAGCTAAC
>CAYTZJ010000010.1:0-20449 GCA_964442475.1 uncultured Candidatus Saccharibacteria bacterium
TTTAAAAAACAAACTTTTGCGTCCACGAGACGCTACAACTAATCTAAGGGCTCATACAAGCCCAACAGTGCAATAGTATATGAATAAAAACGCCATTTAGCAACTGATTTGTTCGTGTCAACAAAAAAATGGTAGACTCCATTTATATGGAAACAAACACAACAGATATGGTCAAACAAATCGCAATTTGGGGAGGAGTACTTGCCGTAACTGCACTTATCATCACAGGAATGGTCTACACTACAAAACGCAACTCCGACAAAGCAGCAAATCAAATTAAAAATGTAGCGATCGAATATGCAAAAAACCTCAATCTCAATATAGATCAATTTTCTAGTGATTTTGATTCAGAAGAATTACAAAAAAAACTCGAAACTAAAATTTCAGAAGGCCACGCTATTCCAATTACCTATACCCCAACTTTCTTTTTGAACGGAACACGCATAGATAATCCTCGTGGATATGATGAATTCAAAACCATAATTACGGAGACAATAAATGGCAAACCTGTTCCAATTGCTTCCGATGGTGAAACAAAAATACCAAACACTATCAATTCAGATGATTGGATTCAGGGTAATAAGGATTCAAAAATAGTACTTATTGAGTATAGTGATTTTCAGTGTCCCGCTTGTGCTTCATACTTTCCCATCACAAAGAAACTTACCGAGGAATTCGGTGATAAAATCGTTTTTGTATACAGACACTATCCACTCGTAAACATTCATCCGTATGCCGAACCAATGGCTCGGGCCGCTGAAGCAGCCGGTAAACAAGGAAAATTCTGGGAGATGTACGAATTAATTTTTGCCAACCAAGCAACATGGTCACGATAGATTCATGAGAACTGAAAGAATAATTGCTTCTATATTTGTGTTTGTGGCTCTTATTGGTTTGGCTGATGCCCTATATTTAACATCACAACATTATGTTGGTATTATTCCGCCATGCTATGTAACAACTGGCTGCGAAACCGTACTCACAAGTGCCTGGAATAAAATTGCTGGAATTCCAGTCTCTCTTCTTGGTGCAATTTATTATGCTCTCATCTGCACACTTGCAACCTATTTTCTCATTGTAAAAAAAGAAAAGGCGCTTACTGTTGCTGCTTGGGCTACCTTTATTGGACTTTTTGGATCACTTTGGTTTGTCAGTCTTCAACTCTTTATTATCAAAAGCATCTGTTTTTACTGTATGGTATCAGCCGCTACTTCAAGCATACTTTTTATAACAGGTTCCGTTTATATTTTTAAAAAAAGAAAGTTTCAAACTATTCCAAACGAAACCTTATCTTCGTAGCGCAAGTTCGATAGTATGGTCTAAAAATTCCCCAAGAGAAATACCTGCATTATTAAGCGCTTTGGGATATAAAGAAGTTGACGTAAGTCCTGGTAATGTATTTGTTTCCAATATATAAACACCCCGGCGAGTCACAATAAAATCAGAACGAGAATAATGCCGCAAACCGAGTGCCCTATGCGCCGTCACGGCAGCTTGCATTATCTTTCGAGTGTCTTCCTCAGAAAAATTTCCAGGACAAATAAGTTCATGCAAATCATTACTATATTTTGAATCATAACCCCAGATTTCCTTATTGCCAGTTGAAAGATCACGAATTTCAACTGGATGAAGAGCGATAATATTACCGTTAGAATCCTCAAGCACACCACACGTTGCCTCTCTGCCCTTAATCAATTCTTCGACCAAAACAGAATCTGAGTAATTAAATGCCTGATTAACTGCATCCTCAAACTCTGAAGCAGTTTTAAAAACTGTTACTCCCAAAGAAGAACCAGAGGAAACAGGTTTAACTAATTTTAAATGCGGGTACTTGTGAAAAATTTTGTGGAAAAGTTCAGAAACAAAATTATTTTTTTTAATCACTACATGTTCAGGTGTAAGAAGTCCGTGGTCTTTAAAAAATTTCTTCGACAAAGCCTTATTCATACTTAGAGCGGAACCAAGTGAACCAGAACCGGTAAATGGCACACGATGTGATTCGAGTAATTGTTGAACTCGACCATCTTCGCCATATGAACCATGCATTGCATTCACCACCACATCCACATGAGGAAAAATTCTTTCGACAGGACGAACGACTCCATCAATATGCCATAAACCAGAACGATCAATAAAAATATCTTGAACATCATGTCTATCGATCTCCTGAAGAGAATCTATAACATTTTTACCAGTCTTGAGTGAGACCTCGTATTCATCGGATGGACCACCCCGCATAACTCCAACCTTAAGTTTTCTTTTTTCTCGAGTGCTTGCCATGTCCATACAACACTATTGTACACGAAATTATGACAAGAAAGTTTTGTTGCGCAGATTTTTGTGGTATTTGATAGCAAAGCGATGCGCTTCACTGTTTGCAAGTAAAATTTCTGCTTTGTGATCTTTTACCAATTGTCCTAAGGCAACATCGTCATTTAGAATATCTTTGGCCTTATGATTTTTACTCTTTACCACTGATACTACCGGAATGGAAATAGTATGTTTCTTAAGAATTTCTTTTACAAAACGTAAATGGGTTTGACCTCCGTCTATCACAATCAAAGAAGGCAGATACCATTCTGGATGATTAAACCTTCTTTCAATAACTTCACTTAATGCCTTCAAATCATCACCACTACTTGTCCTTCGAATTTTAAACATTCGGTACTCACTTGGCTGTACTTGGCCATTTTCAATTACTGTCATAACACCCACCGTATTGCTTCCAGACATATGTGCAACATCATACGCCTCCATTCGAACTCGAGAGAATCCTGGAGTGTAATTTTTATCTCTACGAATGAGAGCAACGTCTTGAATATGCTGAAGAGCAAACACAGTTTTTCGAACTAAAACGGCCTTTTCGAATTGGTTGCTTTTTGCATATTGTTTCATTTCTCCTTGTAGAGTTTTGAGAAGTTGTTTTTTCTTACCATCAAAAAACATCATTAGGTTTTTAATGATCTTTTCATATTCATCAGATGTTATTTCTCCTGTACAAACTCCAGGGCATAAACCGATCTGACGATTAAAACATGCACGTGGTAAACCAGATTGTTCAGCTGCAGGAATACATTTTTGATCACGATATGGAAAAATACGCCTAATTATCTTCATTGCTTCGCGCAACGCACCACCGCTCGGAAATGGTCCATAAATCGCCTTATAAAGATTGGTATTGGAATATGTAGTTTCAATCTCCTTACCCCGGGTTACTAGTACCTGAGGAAATTTTTCATTTGTGATAACTACGGTATTAAAACTTTTATCATCTTTTTCTCGTGTATTGTAATGGGGTTTATATTTTCGGATCAAATTTGCCTCAAGAAGCAATGCTTCCAAAACCGTATCGGTTTGAACGAAATCAACTTTTTTGGCCAAACCAATCATTGCTTCGATAAGTTGGCCGCGAGTTTCTCGTATGTTGGTGGCAAAATAACTCTTCACTCGATTCCGAAGTGATGTGGCTTTTCCTATATACAAAGTCTTACCGAGATTATTTTTAAACACATAAACCCCGGGTGAATCAGGTAATTTCTTAATTTTTTGCAAAGAAATCATACAGTTTTATGTTTATTTATTGTTTACCCCCTTACCCCTTATGACTGAATTTTTTCTGAATTATTTATTTTTTCAGTACTCTTTTCAAATACACACCAGTGTGAGATTTTTCAGAATTCGCAATATCTTCAGGAGTACCCTTGGCTACAATTTTGCCACCGCCAGCACCACCTTCTGGACCAATATCAATAACATAATCCGAAGACTTGATAATATCCAAGTTGTGCTCAATGACCATTACAGTATTTCCCCTATTAACTAAGGTTTGAAGAATCTCTATAAGCTTCTTTACATCTTCATAATGGAGTCCGATGGTTGGTTCATCCAAAAGATAAATAGTTTTTTGCACATGTTGTCTATAAAGTTCTGCGGAAATTTTTACACGTTGAGCTTCGCCACCCGAAAGGGTTGTTGCAGATTGTCCTAATTCCAAGTAACCCAAACCAACTTCATCCATAGTTTTTAAACGATCGTAGATTGCAGGAATATCATTAAAAAATTCAAGTGATTCTTATACTGTCATTTTCAAAACATCATAAATGTTTTTCTTTTTATATTTAATTTCAAGCGTGTCTTTCATAAATCGCTTGCCACCACATACATCACACGGCACATACACAGTTGGTAAAAAATGCATTTCTACCTCAATCTCACCGTTACCCTGACAGGTTTCGCAACGACCACCTTTTACGTTAAAAGAAAACCTGTTTGCCTTCCAACCACGGACTCGAGCCTCAGAGGTTTCAGCAAAAAGCTCTCGAATAAATGACCACGCACCAGTGTATGTTGCTGGATTTGAACGAGGCGTCCGACCAATTGGAGATTGGTCGATAAGAATCGTTCGGCCAACATATTCAGTACCTGTAAAACTTTCACAATTAAATGTTTGTGCTGATCGATATTTTCGTTCCAGGCGCGCTTGAAGATTTTTGTGAATAATTTCGTATAAGAATGTTGATTTACCAGAACCAGAAACGCCGGTTATGCTCACGAATTTACCAAGTGGGACGTCAACATTTAAATTTTTTATGTTGAAAACATTTCCATTTCGGATAGATAAATGGCCAGAGTTATTGTCTCGACGTTTTTTAGGAAGTTCAACCTTTTTATCTCCTCGTAAATAATCAAGAGTGAGTGACTCTGAATTATTTTTCTTGGCGGTCAACAGTGGTTCTAAATAATCTGCCACTACTACTTCACCCCCATGGATACCAGCACCTGGACCGATATCGACAATATAATCAGAGGCAAAAATCGTATCCTCATCATGCTCAACGACCAATATCGTATTTCCCATGTCTCTTAAATTCAACAAAGTTTTGATCAAACGATCATTATCTCTTGAATGTAGGCCTATTGTTGGTTCATCAAGCACATAAAGCGCACCAACAAGTCCCGAACCAAGTTGTGACGCAAGACGAATACGCTGAGCTTCACCACCAGAAAGAGTGTGGGCACGACGATTAAGCGAAAGATACTCGATACCTACATTTATCATGAATTCAAGCCGTGACTCGATTTCTCTCAATACAACCTTGGAAATATTTTTTTCACGGGCCGTTAATTTCATTGTTTTAATAAAATCAAAACCGTCACTAATAGACATATCAACGAATTCAACAATATTTTTTCCATTAACGAGAACATGAAGAGCCTCTTCACGAAGACGCGCACCATGACATTTTGAACAAGGTTCTTTACCAAAAAAATGCGCCGTACCAAGTCCATGGCATTCAGGACACGCACCATACGGTGAATTGAATGAGAATAATCTCGGTTCAATTTCTGGATATGAATATCCGTCCCGTGGGCATGAGAATTTTGACGACATTACAAATGATTCCTCTGCAGGAATTGTCTGAGATGAATTGGCTAGATTTTTTACAGTATCTTTCCTTGGAGCGATATCATTAAAACTAATTCGAACTAAACCATCAGATTCTGTAAGTGCTCGCTCAAGGGACTCACTTAATCGCTCAAGTGCATTCGCTTGTGTTTTTAAATTTTTAAAATCGTAGATATTGATTTGGTCAACCAACACATCGATATTGTGAGTTTTATTTTTAGTAAGAATAATTTGTTCACGAAGTTTTTTTCTTTCACCATCAACCAAAACTTCACTAAATCCTTTTCCTAAAAGATCATACAGAAGTTGATAGTACTCCCCCTTTCGTCCACGAACTAGGGGTGCAAAAAGCTCAACATACAATGGAAAATTCATCGGTCGATCGCTTTCTTTCGGTGCGGTTTTTAGTCGATTTTGAATTTTTTCAATAATAAAATTTTTAATTTCATCATTAGAAAGTTTTTCGATTTCCAATCCACAAATAAGACAATGTGGTCGACCAATGCGTGCATAGAGAATACGCAAGTAATCATAAATTTCTGTAATCGTAGCTACTGTCGAACGTGGGTTATTTGAACGCGATTTTTGGTCAATAGAAATTGCTGGTGAAAGACCGATAATTTCATCAACATCAGGTTTTTGCATTTGACGAAGAAATTGCCGGGCATATGACGAAAGAGACTCAACATAACGACGTTGGCCTTCAGCAAAAATTGTATCAAACGCTAATGAAGACTTTCCTGAACCTGAAAGACCTGTAAAAACCACCATTTTGTTGCGTGGCATTTCGACAGTAATGTTTTTCAGGTTATGAGTTCGGGCTCCTTTTACGATAATTTTATCATCGATGCGTTCTGCTTTTTTTATGTTTTTTTCCATAAATAACAAGAAAACCCCGCGCTCAGCGCTTGTGGGTACCCATATGGTATCAGATAACTACTTCTTAGCCAAAATGATTTGGAGTTCGTGTACCAAATCGTCAAGAACGATGCTTGCTTTAATCAAAAATTTAGTTGCTCCAAGTTTTTTGGCACGCTCAACTTCATTATTCTGAGAAAAATTAGAAAGTATCACGACCGGTACATCTTTTACTCTTGGATTAGACTTAGCCTTTTCTAATACATCAAAACCACTAATTCCTGGCAAAAGTAAATCGAGAATAATTATGTCAGGCACTTCTGTTTCAAGAAGTTTTAAAGCATCTTCTCCTGTTCGGGAATACAAAAGTCGACAACCCTGATGATTTAATTTTCGAGAGATAAGATCACTCAAAAACTGATCGTCTTCAACCCACATAACCTTTTTTCCTGTAAGAGTATTCGTATCATCTTTTCCCGCACGAGGCTTGTTGAGTTGATTTTTTACCTTTGTGATGAACTCATCAAGATTAAGTTGAGCTTTAACCAAATAATCCTGAACACCCAAATTGAGAGCTTTTTTGATTTCTGCAAGGTCACCAGACTGAGAAATAATAATGGTTGGAATATCTTTAAGTACGGGATCGGCTTGCTTACCCTTAAGAACATCAAACGGATCACCATTTGAAATTTCCATATCTAAAACCAAAAGATCTGGTTTCACCAAATGAGTTTGTTCAAGTGCTCCAATACTACTATCAACAACAATTGCTTCATAATTCGATTCCTTCAGCTTTTGCTGAATTACATTTCCAAAAAAAGAATCTTGTTCAATAACTAGGATTTTCGACATACTTGTAATTATACACTGTATTAATGTTTGGTTGGTAACGTGATGTGGAATATTGTACCCTTGCCCTCCTCACTTTCAAAAGACATTTGACCACCATGTCGATCAATAATTGTCTTAACAATAAACAAACCCAAACCAGATCCCTCTGGATCAAGGGCTTTGGCGTTATTTGCCCTAAAGAATCTATTAAATATATTACCCTGTTGGTCTTTAGGAATACCAATTCCATTATCAGACACAGTAATATGGATTTTGTCTTCCGGAGCAACTCGAAAATCAAGCTTAATAGTGCCACCAGGTTTAGTGTACTTAATTGAATTTTCAATCAGATTTTGAAAGACAGCACGCATCTTTTGTGGATCGACGTAAATTTTGGGTAAATTATCGTCTTTTGTGACGATAATGTTAATTTTTCTTTTATCTGCCTGAGATCTGACTTCATCAGTAATGTTATTGACCAAATCAATAATACTGATTTCTATAAATGAAAACCCAAGCGCACCTGACTCAATTCGATCGACACCCAACATGTCACGAATAAGATTAATGATTCGCTCATTACTTTCATATGCTTTCATAAGAAGTGCACGTTGTTCAACGGTCAATGTACCAACATCCTCACCCTTAAGAAGAATATCGAGTGTCCACTTGATAGCAGAAAGTGGTGTACGGAGCTGATGAGAAACTGTAGAAACAAATTCTGATTTTTCCTTATCAAGCTGAGAAAAGCGCTCATTTTGTTTGGTCAAATCCAAATCTTTTCGTACCAATTGACGAGCATAACTGTTATACGCCTCATTAAGAAGTCTGAGACGTTCTGCCTGAAGCTGTGCTCTTCTTTTACTTTCAGAAAGCTCAGACTCACGACTTTTGATGACGGAAGAAAGGTATCCAGCCAATGCTCCAACGATAAAATAAACTGCCGTGAGCGTAATGGTTGAAGTCAATGCAACCAAAAATTCATCGTACGACATTCGACCAATTGTTGGATAACCAGGAATATAGCGAATGACGTCTTTGTACTCCAAAATAACGTAACTATTTACAAAAAGACCCGATGCAAACGCAATAACAAATGACCCAACTACATCAAAAAGAATGATGGAAGAAACAATTGGAATAAAAAAGAAAATTGGAGCTACACTACCTGCACCGCCAGACAAATGAAGAATAATCACAAAAAATAACAGCTCGGCACAAATCTGGCTTGTTGCCAAAATATTGAGATACTGTTTTTTATTATGAGTCTCAATATATTTAACCAGTTTGTAAAATGCCAAATTGGCTAGAATGAAACTAAAGAACAAGAAAAGCATCAAAGGAACAGGAAAATAGTTTCTGCCTAAAGGATCGAGTTTTGAAAATAAACCCATAGCAAACAAGGTTGGTGCATAAAACCAACGTGCTCGGATCATCCATCGATTTGATTCAAATTTGTTTTGATGTACAAGTCTCACAACTTTTTTTTACCATCCACAACTGAATAAGATACATAAATTCTATCACAAATCTTGTTCAAGTTTTGCAATTTCATCTCTGAGGATTGCGGCGGTTTCAAAGTCGAGTATTTTTACGGCATCAGCCATTTCTTTTTTCTTTTGTTTTATCAACGTCTTGGGTTTCTTCTTGAAAAGATCAGCGTCAATTACTAGAAGTTCTGCCACTGCTTTGTCGTGTTCAGTTCGAAGATGCTCGGTAATATCATTAATTTTTTTAATAATCGTTTTTGGAGTAATGCCGTGTTTGGTATTGTATGCAATCTGAATAGCTCGACGACGATTTGTCTCATCAATCGCCCGTTTCATTGAATCCGTAAATTTGTCTGCATAGAGAATTACTTTTCCTTCAACGTTTCGCGCCGCACGACCAATGATTTGAATAAGTGATGTTTCGGAACGTAAAAACCCCTCCTTGTCGGCATCCAGAATTCCAATAAGAGACACCTCGGGCAAATCTAAACCCTCTCGAAGCAGATTAACTCCGACAAGCAAATCGAATTCCCCTCTTCGAAATTTGGTTAAAATTTCGATTCGTTCCAGAGTTTTAATATCACTATGAAGATATTCGGCTTTTACTTTTTTCTCCTTCAAGTATTCACTCAAATCCTCGGCCATTTTCTTGGTAAGAGTTGTGGCAATGACACGATGGCCTTTTTCAATAGTAGAAATCGCTCGATCGATAAAATCTTGAATTTGACCTTTGTATAGTCCCCTTGCAGTTACGGGTAATACTTCAATCTCTGGGTCGATAAGCCCAGTTGGACGAATTACCTGCTCAACCACCTTTTTACTGTGCTCCTTTTCGTATTTGCCTGGCGTAGCAGACGTGTAAATAACCTGACCAACTCTTTTTTCAAATTCTTCAAATTTTAAAGGACGATTATCCTTTGCCGACGGCAAACGAAAACCATGGTCAATCAATGTTTTTTTTCGAGCTGCGTCACCGTTATACATTCCTCCGATTTGAGAAACGGTGACATGTGATTCATCAATAATAGTAAGAAAATCTGGAGTACCGTCAGCTTTGTGTGGGAAATATGCGAGCAAAGAATCCGGAGCTTCACCAGCAGACTTACCTGAAAAGTGACGAGAGTAATTTTCAATGCCGTTGCAGTAGCCCATTTCTTTTATCAGTGCTAAATCATACCGAGTTCTTTGTTTGAGTCGTTCATATTCCAAAACTTTTTTTTCTTTTTTAAAAACCTTAAGTTGTTCGTCGAGTTCAGATTGAATGCTTTTGATCGCAGCTTTCTTTTGCTCTTCATTTGTAATGAAATGTTTTGCAGGGAAAAGATAAAACACTTCTGGTTCGCCAAAAATTCTGCTCGAAACTGGATCAATTTTTATGATATTTGAAATTTCATCTGATTCGATTTCAATACGATACAGCATCTTTTCGTTCACGGGCATAATTTCAATGGTGTTACCAACTGAACGGAATGTTCCTGGCAAAAGATCTGCGTTGGTTCTTTCAAAATGAAGTTGAATAAGCGTACGCATAAAATCCCCGCGCGAAATTGCCTGACCTCTAGAAATTTTCAAATTTACTTTTTCATATTCTGCTGGGCTTCCCAAACCGTAAATACAAGAAACTGATGCAACAATGATCACGTCCTTACGAGTTAAAAGCGCCTGGGTTGAAGCGTGGCGAAGCCGGTCAATCTCTTCATTAATCTGAGCTTCTTTCTCTATATATGTATCCGAAACAGGCATGTAAGCCTCTGGTTGGTAGTAGTCGTAGTACGAAACAAAGTAATGCACTGCATTTTCTGGAAAAAATTCTTTGTATTCTTGAGCAAGCTGAGCCGCAAGTGTTTTGTTGTGGGCAATAACGAGCGTTGGTTTATCGATCTGAGCAATAACATTGGCAACTGTAAAGGTTTTTCCCGATCCAGTCACACCCAAAAGAGTCTGGTGGTCCAAACCCTGTTTAATGCCATCAACAAGCTCGGTGATCGCTTTTGGTTGGTCGCCCGCTGGTGCGAACTCTGATTTGAGACTGAAGAGAGACATGGGGGAGATTTTAACATGAAGTGAATGTTTGACATATATGCTCATTATGGTGATAGTGTAAAATTGGTTTTTTATAAAATTATTGGGTAATAAAAAAGCGCAGATGATCCGAAGACCATCTGCGCCCACAGTTCAGTAAGGTATGGTGCACAACACCCAACGCCACATGGGCTTACCCTACAGAAAGAACAAAATGAACTAATGCACAGAATACTTTTTCAAATACTCTGTGCCGGCACGAAAGATAGGTGCACGCCACGATACCTGACCTTGCCGCACTGAACACTAAATGTGCGGGTTCCTTTTCAGATAACCCACACCTCTACGAAACGCTACGCCAGCTTACATAGCGATACCGAACTGCACCGTGCTGGAGAACACCTTCTAAATGCACAGAAAATTCTTTCGAATGTCCCGTGCCCATACTCAAGCTCGGACTGCGATACTAGACTCCACTGCAGACAAGAGCAAATGATGTGGGCACTTTTCAGTACCCACATCCTGGACTACAGCACTGTGTACTTTGAAGTACGTAGCTTCACAATACAACACTGAAGAGAAATCATCGACTGGCAGTTGCAAGAAGCTTTTCAGCATCTCGCAACGCATCTTCGAACGTCATCTCCCCTTTGTAGACAGGCTGGAGATGTCTGGGTAGAGCCCCGAAGACGATTCTTCGGAACTGCTGGGAAACAAAGAACGTCACCCCGATGTCTGAACGACCTCGAATGTTTCGTCCGCGGACCTGCAGCGATTGCTGCATAGCCCGCCAGTTCCAAATGGCCCAACGCTGACCGCCCCAACGCTCTTCCTCGAACTGAGTTCCAGGATCACGCGGATTCGGATAGCTGGGCCGAAGAACAAAGATCACCGGAGCAATCTGCTTCGGTAAGTCGATGCCTTCGGCGTAGTTAGCGGCGGTGCCAACCAAAGTGTGGCCAAGACCATCCTTGAAAGCCAGTGCGGCCTCTTTGGCAGTCACGCCGTTGCCGTAGCTAATGGCGTCGAGATTTTCCTCGACGGCCATTCGCATGAACTGTTCGCGTTCAGTGTTTGCCACCACGACCACGAGCGATCGAATACCTTTGTCCGCCAACCGCTTGCATGAGCGAGCGATCAGGCGCAAAGACTTCGGCAGGTCGCGGGCATTTCTCGCGTTCATGGCAAGATTCGGCGTGTCAGTCGGCATGTAGATTCGACTGTTGGCCGCTGGGAAATTCGACGGCAGAGAAAGGAACGGATCCTTGATCCCTGTCTCGAACCCGAAGATCTCCGGATCACCGATGGTCGCCGAAAGCGACACGCGGTGAGCCGGCAGAATCTTCCTAATGAGCGGCACAACGTAGTAACACTTGACCACAAGCTTCACGTTAACCCTACCGTCTTTGTTCTTCTCCCTTCGCTGAAAGGCACAGGTGTAGTTGAGGGCCTTTCTTTCCTCCGTAGGTATGGAGTACTCGAGAGTTGAAACATAGCGACGCAGGTCCCGCACGAGGGTTTCGAGCTTCTTCAAAGTCACTCGATCCTCGCGCGGATCAATCAAGCCATCTCGTACCGCATCCTTGATCGACCGGGCCAGCTCCTTCACATCGATGTCTTTGAGGATGTCGATGAGTTTGAGGATCTGGTCCGGCTTCAACAGCATGGACTCATTGATACCGCTCTTGCGAGCGATAAAAGTCATGCTCCGCCGGAAACGCCGGAGGACTTTGACAACCTTGGGCGCAATCGGCTTCAAGATTTCCTCCGACCGCTTGATGTGCAGGTCGGTGATGTCGTACGAAAGCGCATTGCGGACCACGTTGGCCAGCTGGTGCGCTTCGTCGATCACGAGACCTTTGGTGTCGAACTCTTTCCCAAAGAGATGGGTGAAGAGGTAGAACGCCATGGTCGAGAGAACGATGCGGCTCTTCTTGGCGTTGTACTTCTGCTGAAGGTACGGACAAGCCGTCACACCAACAGTGTGGGTCGCGCCAGTGTCCTGGTCGACCCGATGCGGACAATCCTGCAAGAACGAGCATGGAATCTGATCCGCTCGCGGGTTCTCGCTGTCCATTCGAAGTTCTTCGAGGTCAGCAGAGTCAGGATTCTTGTCGGTCTGGTAGTACAAGCACGGATGCTCGTTACGACCAAGCGCGACAGAGAGATCCTTAAACTCCAAACGAATCTGATCCAAGATCGTCTTGTTCGGCGTGATGAGGAATACAGTCCCATCGGTCTCTGACCGCATGGCCATGCCGACGGCGTATTCCACCGCCGTCTTGCCTGAACCGGTCGGCGCTTCGATAAGCGCCGAACCGTGCTTAGCCACGTGGGTAAGCATGTCAATTTGAACCGTCCTTGGTTCTCGATACACTGCGGTGCTTGGGAAGTGCTTCATGAGCACTGGCAAGCTGATGGTACGTCCGCCCATTATGGGCCTCCTTTTGAAAACGATGTTGCAGATGGTACGATGTTACACGATACTTTTTTCTATTTATCTTCTATTTATTAAAACGCACGACGAGTGCGTTTATTTTTCAAAAAACGGCTTATTTTCTCTCTAACGCGGAACGATAGCACATAAAAATATACTTGTAAAGTACTCAGAAAAAGTGATTTTGTATAAAAAAAGCCAAGGGTTGGTTACCTTGGCGTGTAGTATACACAAGCGAACATTAATGGACTGCACGTAGCTGCACACGACAACAATTGTCAGTCCTCTCTTTCGAAAGAACTGACGAGAACTGCACTACACTGAAATGAAATTGACCGAAGATCACCTAACAGCAATTATCAACTTCTTTGTGTAGTATGCACAATCTGACCGCACGATACAGCACATTATTCTATTCGGAAACGTCAGTTACTCTTTTCAGAGGAACTGACCCTAAGCGGACTCGACTGAAACGCAGTTCAGTTAACAGTGCGGCACAGTACAAGAAATGTCAGTCAGATTTTTCAACCTAATTGACCGGGAGCGCACTGCGCTGCAGACTACCCCACTCAACAACACCGAACAAAAGATCAAATGTCAGCTTAATCTTTCGACCAAATTGACCATTAGAGTACTGAACATAACATAACAACGCGTAACTGAACGATGTTACCTGAAATTGTCAGCCTTGCATTTCTGCAGGACTGACCGATACTGCACCGAACAGTACTAGAGCCCACGAGACAATACGCTTCGGAACTCCAGTTGAATTGTCAGCATCATTTTTCAACGACACTGACCAGCAGTGTACTCTAACTGACGATACTGAACATAACTCGAGCGAGCTATACCCCAGTCGAAAATATTAGCCCGTGCTTTCGCTCGGGCTAATCTAAAGTCAAGAACACCGTGGATTACTCAACTCCACTCAGCCGGACTGGACCGGACGCAACGAAATTTGTTCAAGAACATCCCGACATAAATTAACACATCTAACTATGTTTGTAAAGAAAAAGCCAGGGATTGGTTACCCTGGCGTGTAGTGAACAGAAGTCTGCAACAGAACACGTGACGACACCGAGCCGAACAGGACAATAAACGTCAATAGAAAATTTCTTCTCTACCGACCAGAAACACTCTCAACCCAACCGCACGATACAGCAAATTATTCTAGTCGGAAACGTCAGTTACTCTTTTCAGAGGAACTGACGGGCACTTTAGGGCGCAGTTGGCCACGTAAGTGGACCGCGCGATACGCTACGACACGTAGCGAGAAATGTCAGCAACCACTTTCATGGGTACTGACCTAAACTAAAGTGGAGACAACTACGGTCCACTCCGCGCAACTACAGCGCACGATACCCTACTAATAATTGTCAGCTGCTCCTTTCAGAGAAGCTGACTGGTACCGCAGGAGCACCGAGGACCACGTCAGTCGACCCGACAACACTCGGCGACGCGTAACTTAAATTGTCAGCAAGCATTTTCATGCGTGCTGACCGTCAGAGCACTGTAACTCACCCGAGTACACAACACCGTACAGCGCTATGCTGTACTATGTCGTTTTAATTATCAGCCACACCTTTCGGAGGGGCTGATCGGTAGCCAAGTGATCAGTAATGAACTCCACTGCACTCTAACTGACTCAAGAACAGACCAAATGTCAGTGGCTCCTTTTGAAGACACTGACCTGTGCTAGAGCTGACTAAACCTTAGACGACAGTAGTGAACAATGCCGTAGTCCAGCCTTTTTGGTGAAATTCCTGTCAAAAAACTCTTTCTGCTCAAATATTAACATCTAGTTGACAATAAAGCAATGATATGTTAGTTTCTTACCCAGACTCTGACGCAATGGCAATGTGCTATTTGCATAAAGAGAGGTCTTTGGAAACGGCTTAACAAAGCCACACTTCAGGAGCATCCCAATGCGTCGTTTGCGAATTCAGGTCGTGGGCCACAAGCCCTTGATGATGGACCCGATGACCGACGAGACCCTCACGGGCCTCGCAACGGGCGTCCGGGCCGAGATCAAGAAGGACACTCCGGACAGCGAGGTGTGCGCCAAGAAGATCTATCGTGACAGCAAAGGCCGGGTGGCCCTGCCGAGCACGATGCTCTTCGCGGCTCTCGTCGGTGCGGGTCGGTCGGTGTCCTACAAGGGCAAGACCAACATCTCGACGGCGGACACGACCAAGCTTCCGGCTTTCGTGGACATCCTCGATGAGTACCTGGTCATCCCGGGCGCCGAGAAGGACAAGGAGCCCGAGTGGATCGTCGACAAGCGTCGCGGTCGTCTCGACAGCGGCGTCGCGGTCTGTCTGCGTCGGCCGAAGTTTGAGAAGTGGGGGTTCACCGTCACTCTCGACTTCGATGACAACGAGATCGGCCAGGACAAGGTCGAGAAGCTCTTCGAAGTCGCTGGCCGGTTCCAGGGTCTCGGTTCATTCCGACCCTCGTGCAAGGGCCCCTTCGGCAGCTTCAAGACCGTGAAGGTCGATGACATCACGCCGCCGGAGATGGAGGCCGAGAACAAGCAGCGAAAGGGCAGCTCGAAGAGCGAGCCCGAGGCGGCGGACGAGACCGGTGAAGGTGATGAGCACTCCGAGGGCGAACTCGTCGGCGCCGGCAACGGTACTGCGAGCAACTCGCGGGATCGGGGTTCCAAGGCCTGATTCAGGTTCAGGACAGGTTCTAAAACATAACTTCAGACTTCAGTCCACAAAAGTGCCGTCAAGTTAAGTCGACTGTTTTTCAGTAGAGGCCGAGGGATATCCATCCCTCGGCTTTTTTATTTTCCCAAATACTTCTTCAAAAACTTCTCTTTGTATTCCATAAAATTCCCCTGCTCTATCGCCTTTCGCATATTGTCTACCAAATGAATCAGGAAATATAAGTTATGAATCGAAGCCAATGTCGCGGCGAGCATTTCATTGGCTCTAAACAAATGTGCTAGGTATGCCTTGGTGTAATTTTTACAGGTGTAACACTCGCAGCTTTCGTCGGGCTTAGAAAAATCTTTTATAAACCTTGTATTCATTAAATGAATCTTGCCAACTGAAGTATAGAGTCCACCATTTCGAGCAATTCGAGTTGGCGCCACACAATCAAAAAGGTCCACACCGTTTTCTACACCCATAAAAAGGTCTTCGGGTTCACCGATACCCAAAAGATGCCGTGGTTTTTCTTTTGGTAAAACAGAATTTACCCACTGCACAGCAGTAGTCATATCTTCTTTTGCAAAAGAGCCACCGATACCGAAGCCATCAAAATCGAGACTACCAATATATTCTGCACTTTCTTTTCGTAAGATTTCTGACCGGCCACCTTGCACAATACCGAAGAGAGCCTGGTTTCCACCAAGTTTCCCATGATGCTCAAGCGAACGTTTTGCCCAACGATGGGTGCGGTCCAATGCTTCTCTTTGGTAATGATTAGTTTCTTGCGGCGAAGTACATTCATCAAAGGCAAAAATAATATCTGCACCGAGGTTGTGCTGGATTTCAATAGATTTTTCTGGAGTAAAGTAATGCGCGTCGCCATTAAGATGTGAACGAAACGTCACACCGTTCGGGTCAATCGAAGCAATTTTTGGTATTTCTTCCCTATCTTCGTCAGCTTCGGTCAAAAGCAATTCCCCTTTTTCTTTATTTATTTTGCTAAGTCCTTTTCCATACGCGGCACCAAGTGAAAAAACCTGAAAGCCACCCGAGTCTGTCATTGTTGGACCAGACCAATTCATAAATTTTCCCAAACCACCCGCATCACGGACCAGTTCATCGCCTGGTTGAAGGAACAAATGGTAGGTATTTGCCAGCACAACTTGTGCTCCAAGATCTTTTACTTGTTCGGGAGTAAGGGCTTTAATCGTCGCCTTTGTTGCTACAGGCACAAAAGCAGGCGTTTGGATAACGCCATGCTCTGTGGTGAGTTCACCTGTTCGTGCAAGAGTGCCACCTAATTCTTTTTTAATTTTGAATTTCAAGATTACTTAACACCCAAAAGCTCAACATCAAAAATAAGAGTCGCATTTGGAGGAATTACGCCGGGATAACCCGCTGGTCCATAACCAAGATCACCAGGAATAACAAGATGCCGCTTACCACCAACCTTCATACCAGCAACACCTTTAACCCAACCTGAAATGACATTTCCCTCTGCCAAAGTAAATGTAGCTGGACCACGTCCTTCCGAACTATCAAATATTTTTCCATCAACAAATGCACCTGTGTAGTTAACAGTAACGGTACTACCTATCTTTGACTCACTGCCAGTTCCAGCAACAAGATCGGTTACTTCAAGTTGAGTTACTTGAGATACAGCATCATTTACATTTGCACTCATATTTTCGTTGGTCATACTTGTCTTTTCTTTGTTATTTCCTCCAAACATCGACATCAGAGATTGACCAGTAACATACGACACACCAACTACAACTAACGCCACTGCTACTGCGATCCATTGATTTCGAGTTAATGCTTTCATTTTTATTTAATAATTTGTATGAAAATAGTATATAACCTTTATTATGCCAAGCAAAGTCAAACCAATTTTTAATAACAATTTTTAAATTAGTCCAATAACCTAAAGTAAGGGGCTTGCGAAGTAAAGTCACGCCACATAGAATTACAAAATGGAAAAAGATCATGAAATGAGAGAACAAGAAAGTAATACTCAAAGTGAAATTACCAGACCAATGAGTAGAGCTGACATGCGTGCAAGAGCGCTTGAAAGAATTGATCGAATTAATACAGAGTTTAAGGACGGCTTTGAATTCTTAGAAAATTATCCGAAATCTGTTACCTTTTTTGGTTCATCTTTGGTAAATGAAAATGATGAATTTTATAAAAAAGCTCAATCTCTTGCCTCAAGGATTTCAAGCGAATTGAAATGTGCTGTGGTAACCGGTGGGGGTCCCGGCATCATGGAAGCCGCAAATCGAGGTGCATACGAAGCAGAAGGTATTTCTCTCGGTATAACAATCAAACTACCACGCGAACAAACAACCAATCCGTACCTTACAGATAAAATTGCTCTTCAATACTTCTTTGCTCGAAAGGTTTGTCTTTCGTTCTCAGCTGAAGTTTTCATTTTTTTCCCTGGTGGTTATGGAACGCTCGACGAATTATTTGAAATTTTAACCCTCGTTCAAACTCGAAAAATTCGTTCGATTCCGATCATTCTTGTTTGTTCGGAATACTGGAAACCCTTTGAAAAGTTTTTGTTCGAAAACATTCTAAGTCGAAACATGATCGATGATTCTGATTTATCTCTTTTCTCCATATAATATAATGAAGAAAAAATTCTTGATCTTATTATAAATGCACCTGAAAGAAACGAGTATTAAATGCCTGAACTCGCCAAGAAAAAATGTACGCCATGTGAAGAAAAAACTGGCAAACTAGAAACAACCGAAGCAAAACATCTTGTCGAAGAACTTGATCGTTGGAAAATTGTTGAGGACAAACATATTGAAAAAACTCTGCAGTTTAAAGATTTTGCAAGCGCGCTTGCTTTTATAAACAAAGTTGGTGATGTTGCTGAACAAGAAAATCACCATCCGGATATTTCACTTTTTAATTGGAATAAAGTTAAGTTCGTTCTTTCTACACATTCTATTGGTGGTCTTTCTGAAAATGATTTCATTATGGCCGCAAAAATAGATGAAATTGCCCGATAATCGCTTCGACAAAGGAGTAAAAATAAGATACCATATAGTCTCTTAAGGTGCGGGAGGGTGAATACTCTATGTCCAAACCTCTTACAATTGTTCATATAGCTTCAGAGGTTGAGCCGTTCACAAAAAGTGGCGGTCTCGCTAATGTGCTTGGCTCTCTGCCAGTAGCTCACAAAGAACTTGGCCACAATGTAATAGTCATTTCTCCTTTTTACGAAGGAATTATGAATCTCGGTGATTCACAACTTGAAACAATAGGAGAAAATGAACTAATCGAGCTAACCAAAGACACATGGGAAGAAGTTAGCTATTACAAAACAAATCGCAACGGACTCGACATATATTTTGTAGCTAGCAAAAAATTTTTTGCGGGCAGAGAAACACTGTATGGTGCAAAAAATGAGAACGCACGATTTATGGTTTTTGATGTTGGAGCACTTCATCTTCTTAAAAAAATAAATGTTCGACCTGATATCATCAATTGCCACGATTGGCATACTGGCCTCATTCCCTATTTCTTAAAGGGACGATATCGTAAGGATCCATTTTTTGAAAATACTGCAACTCTTTTTACAATTCACAATCTGACGTATCAACTCGGTCATAACTGGTGGGATATACCACCTGAGGAACGAGATGATGGACGCACTCAACTTACACCATTTAATGATCCTTGGATGGAAAGGATTAATTTTGCCAAGCGGGCGATTCTTCACGCAGACGCAATAAACGCTGTTTCTGAAACATATCGAGAGGAAATTTTAACCAAAGACTTCGGACAAGAGCTTCATCGTGTTCTTAAAAATCGAGAGAAAATTGTTTTTGGTATTGTAAATGGCATCAATTATGACGACTATAATCCACTCACCGACCCCGGTTTGGCAAGACATTACAGCGATAAATCTGTTGCACGACGAAAAGCAAATAAAAAATGGTTACAGAAACATTACAGACTTAAGGTTGATCCAGAAATACCAATTGTATGCATGACGTCAAGAATCGTTGAGCAAAAAGGCATAAAACTGCTTAGTTTGATTTTACCTTCAATATTAAAATTGAATGTTCAATTCATAATTATGGGCGATGGTGACAAAAAAATTATTTCAGGACTTGAAAAGATCGCAAAAGAACACCCACAAAAATGCATCATTGCGCCGTTTGAGAGAGACAAAGAAACATCACTTTATGCAGGTGCAGATATTTTTCTTCTACCATCACGTTTCGAACCATGTGGAATCAATCAAATGATCGCTTTACGATACGGCTGTATTCCAGTCGTACACCATATCGGTGGCCTTGCAGACACTATTGAGGATTTTGATCCTATAAAAAAAATGGGTAACGGTTTTACGTTTCGTGGTTATAATTCTCGCCAACTTCTCATTGCACTCGTTCGAGCACTGGAAACATTCAAACACAAAACTGTATGGCGAAAACTAATTATCGAGGGGCTCAGAGAAGCAAATTCTTGGAAAATTCCAGCAGAAAAATATATTGATCTTTATTACACAACTATAAAACTCAAAAAGAAAAATAATAAAATGACTACTGAATAATATGAAATGGATTAATTTTCTTCACATATATCAGCCACCAACTCAAACCAAAAACACCGTAGACAAGGTTACCAATGAAAGTTATCGGTTAATTATTAATTTGCTTAAAAAATACCCCCGACTTAAATTAACAATGAATATACATGGTTCACTTTTAGAATTTTGGAGAAATTT